>CAXTSI010000356.1:0-9837 GCA_964246695.1 uncultured bacterium | reverse complement strand
TAACAACTAACAACTAACAACTAACAACTAACAACTAACAACTAACAACTAACATTAAAACAAATCAGAATTATCGTCGTCATTTTCTGCATCTAATTGGGCTGAGAGTACCTGCTCCATCATGGCTTCTATAGCGCTGACAGTCAAGGAACGCTCTTGTCGCTCTTGCCTTGGGGTAGAGAGGGGAATGAGCCGCAGACAAGTTCCGAGTTGCATCAGATCAAAGTAGGTTTGTTGTTGTGGGGACTGTTTGAGTTCCAAGTAATCAAAACTATAAACATTAAGATAAAGCGCATGATTAGCTACTAGAGTAGACCCTTGCGGATTGGCAAAAACTTCCAGCACATCTCCTTCACCCTCACTCTGCAATTTACCATCTTGAGTGTAGATGTAGTGCACACGACCTAAATCCTTTAGCAATCGCCGCATATCGAGCTTATTCACAATTACGCCTGTGTTGATAATGCACGGGGCTGGTATCCTAGTATCGGGTAGATGGTGACTCATAATTAAATAGCAAATGAATGTGGAGATACATCGATCGCTAAACAGTCAATTGAACAGCTTTGTTGATCCCCTAAATTTTAATAATTATCAACTTTGTTGAGCTATCTCTTAAAAAGTTGCATTCTTGTTATTTAGTTGAAAAACGCCGCCACCAAACTACCACCCATAACATCGCAATTTTTTCCCTAAATAAAAAAGTAGTATCCTATACATTATATGTAATCGTTATCACTTTGGATAAGCATAACAAAATTTTCCGGGTAAATAGATCATCAGCGTTAATCTTTTTTAAAGCTTTAAAAAAATATATATATTACTTTCCATGACGAAATTCGAGAGCGTCATTTGTCAAATACCAATTACCAATTACCAATGACCAATTACCAATGACCAATCAACAACCGTGGGGAAAACAACTGGTGTTAGATATAGTAGCATCTGTGGTATTCTATACTAGCATTGCCATACCATATGTGGACACGTTAGATTTCCGAGAAGTGGCACGCCTTGCCCCGCAGGTAGGACTAATGATTGGGGGAATTTTGGCGCTATTTGATGCTTTAATGAATTATCTAGGTATGCCGATGCTCACTCGTAGTGCTTTAGTAGTGGCTGTTTGGATTGCTATTACTGGAGGACTGCACTTAGATGGCGTTATGGATACTGCTGATGGATTAGCAGTGGGCGACAAAGACAGACGACTAGAGGTGATGGCGGATAGTGCCACAGGTGCATTTGGCGCAATGGCAGCGATCGCCTTACTGCTAATTAAAACAACTGCTTTAACAGATATAGAGTCAAACCGTTGGTTGGTGTTGATGGCTGCTTGTGGGTGGGGACGTTGGGGTCAACAACTGGCGATCGCCCGATATCCTTACCTAAAACCAACTGGCAAAGGGGCTTTTCACAAAGCAGCTTTTCGTTCTTATAAAGATTTGTTACCAGGACTGCTGTTGCTGGTGGGCTTGAGTGGGTTACAAATACTGCTAGACAAAAAGCACCTATTTTTCCCGATCGGTTTGACACTTGCTGGAAGTGCGATCGCTTTTCTTACAGGTGCCTGGTTTACTCGCAAACTAGGCGGACATACAGGAGATACCTACGGCGCAGTCGTTGAGTGGACTGAAGCCTTATTTTTGTGTGTGATGACCACACTTTGAACAATTAAAAATTAAAAATTAAAAATTAAAAACCTATTTTTAATTTTTAATTTTACATTTTTAATTTTTTATTTAACCTGTACCAGTCGTGTCACCTTAAGTTTAAAAGGTCCGCTTCCAGTTTCGCCAAAAGAGTGGATACGGATGACATATGTCCCTGTTTGGGTGATGCGGGTAAAAAGCAAGGAATTACTGGTGCCATCGGGACCGTCATCGTTTTCTGCCACGGTTGATCCATCTGATGCCAGGAGTGTGACAATAGTGTCAAAGCTATCGGAGCTTAAATCAATCGTCAAATTATCGCCCTTTTTAAACTTCACCATGTAATCGCTGGCGAATCCACCCTGACCAGTGGGAATGTCTTTATCTGACAGCGTATCGGAAACTTCATTGCTGGCAGGTAAAGGTATTGGACTATATAACTTATTAACTTGAGCAATTGCTGTTGTACTTATGCTCATCATTAGCAACGTTGCAGGAATAATTGCGACTTGTCTCAATACCACCGCAAAAGCCTTACTTCTCATCCCAAACAGTCTTCCCGCAAAAACAAATTATCTGGTTAATTATAGTTCAATAGTATTCAGTTTATCCTCAGAAAAGCAAGGCTGATGACAGATGTCTAATTGGAGAATTCAGAGTTTATCTGTTTTTTACGGTAACAGCAGTGGCTGCTAACCCTAAGACTGCAATTCCCGCCTGGGTAAGTGTTTGCACTGCACACTTGGCAGTAGCACCCGTAGTGTAGATGTCGTCTACCAACAGCGTAGCGGCATCTGTCCGACGGCGAAAGTCTTTTCCTAATCTGAAGGCTTCAGCTAAGTTTTTTTCTCGCTCAGCAGCAGATAAATTATACTGCGCCTTAGTGTCTCGCACCCGTTCCAAACCATTTAGTTTCAATTTTAGCCCAGTTGTGTCACAGAAGCTTTGTGCTATTAGTGCAGCTTGGTTGAAACCACGTTGTTTTTGCTTGCTGGCGTGGAGTGGGATGGGAACAACCACAAGCTGCTTTGGGCATCTTGGCGAATTTAATAGCCATGCTTCTCCTAGGCATTGACCCAAAGGACGAGCAATTTGGGGTTGATTTTCGTATTTCATTGCGGCTACTGCTCTTTTAAGGATACCGCTGTACGTCCCCCAAGCAAATACTGGCAGGGGGTTTTGCCAAAGAAAACTGGGATCTGGTAAGTGACATTTTTGCAACTGTCTCCAACATTCTTGACATAATTCTTCAGAAGTTGGACGCTGGCACAGGGGGCAATTTGATTTGAGAAAAAGGTTTAGTAAGCCTTGAATGAGTTGCAAAATCTTAAGATTGCATGGTATTGTGCTTACCATATTATAATTACTGATAACTGCACAGCAACTTGCCGCCATTGGGCGGGAATTGGAATCCTCAAGTACATTACGAGCGATCGACAGGCGGCTTACGCCACTCGTTATGAATGGAAGAAACACCACCATTCCCCCTCTTCCCCCACTCCCTACTCCCGTGTTTCTTGAGAGGTACGCTGCTTCAGTTTTTGCACTTCTGCCAAGCTGATACCCTGGTGATCTATAGCAGTCCTAAATGATTCGCGAACGCTTAGAAACCCGGTTTCTCAGAGAAACCGGGTTTCTGAGGGCTGACAAATTTGTAACTCAAATAGGAATGCTATAGCAGGTTTCTACCTCGCTCAATTTCTATGGGCAGATATTCCCTAGCTGATATCTTGCACCAATGTCAAAAACCGGGTTTCTTGCAAGTCGTTAAGTCTGGAACCCTTAATTTATCGTTAAGAAACCCGGTTTTTCTGGTCTTGTTGAGAATGGTGCAAGATGTGAGCTAGAACTTTTTTTCGCGAAGTCTTTCGTTAAATTGTGACATGTGACTCAACGTAGATTGTCGATTCTTGGATCGTAAATTCCATACCGTAACCATTCAGCTTTCTCGATATCGCTTCATTAGCTAATTCCAATAATCGCTTGCGAAAGTCAATCGAATTTTCACTTGAACCCAGAATAAAGAAACTCACCCTCGCACGAACTCCCTCGATATCCAATCGCGGAAATAAGTTAATCTTTGTACTGCCCGGATCGATCCCAAATAAACTACTAGTACTTTCCTGAACAACTTTTTCGAGCAATGCTTGTTCAGCTTTTTCTAAGCTGCGAGCAAAATCAAGATAGAGCATGACCATCACTTTTTTCCCTCTGGTAATATTTTCGATATCCGCATTTGCCAGCGTTGAGTTAGGAACGATGACGAGGGTACTTTTACCAGCAGTCCGCAGCTTTGTTGAACGCAAACCAATGGCTTCAACGCGGGCAAATAAAGTACCCTGAGAACTTAAATGTACGCGAATATATTCTCCAGGAGAGAAAGGACTATCTAAATACAAGACAATTGTTCCGAAAATCTGTTCCAGAGTTTTTTGAGCGGCAAAAGCAACCGCTAAACCCCCAATACCTAAACCTGCGACTACACCAATCAGGTTAACATTCTGGCTTTGAGCAAACGCCAGCGCCGCAATAAACCCAATCAGGGCATTAACAATAGTTTCAAAAACGAGCAGTAATTCATCAATTTCCAGACCTATTTTGCGCAGTAAATCAATTCCGTAGACCCGCAATAATTGACGGAACAAGCGGGATATTAACATTGCCAAACTGACGATGACTGCTAAATCTAAGAAAAACTTCAGGAAATGATAAAATCCTGTATATTGTTCTAGCAAATTTAAACAGACAGAAATGAGAATTAACGTTCCGGCAATTTTAAGTATATTTTCAATGGGGTCAATTAAGCTGGCGTAAATCCTTGATATTTGTTGGGGTGAAATTCTCCTAACGATCAGCTTTAAAAGCAGAGGAGTATATTTTCCTAATAGCATTGATAGGAAAACAAAGAACAAGAAAATGGCGAGTTGAATTCCCAATGATATCAAAAACTTTCGGGTGGTTTCGTCAATAAAAAACCAATTTTGCCAATGATTAAATATCAGATTCATTGTAGTTAGTTAGATAGTAATGGGTGCATCAACATTAACTTGTTTTTCTTCCAAATCAAAAGCAATACCGTATTCTGACAGTTTTATAGTAATGTTTTGTTTTGCCATAGATAGCATCTGACTGCGCATATCCATTCCCATTTCACCAGAACCGAGAATAAAAAAGTTAAGTTGAGCCTGGGTCAGATGAGTTCCATTTTGGACAAGTTCTTTAAAATTCACCTCCGTATTGCGATAGTCAATTCCAAATAAATCATTAGTACTTTCTAAAATGACTTGGCGAATTAAAGCTTGATCGTTTTCGGGAATCTCCCGATAGAAAGTTAAATAAATTAGAGAAACGATTTTTCTGCCTCCCGAGAAGTTTTCGATACTCAATCCGGTAAGGGAACTATTGGGAACTATCGTTAACGTCCCTTTCCCGGAATTGCGAATTTTAGTAGAACGTAAACCAATTGATTCGACTCTGCCAAATGTACCATCTGGCAAGCCGATATAGTCATCAATCACAAAAGGTCGGTCGATATAAAGAACGATTCCACCTAATAATTGCTGTAAAATTTGTTGTGCAGCAAAGGCAACGGCTAATGCCCCAATTCCTAAACTCGTCACTAAACCCAATACATTGATGTGGTGGGTCTGGGCAAAAATGAAGAAGATGGTCAGAAAAATAAGTGCGTCGGCTAGGATATTAGCGACAACTAATAACTCACCATTAATTTTTTGCTTTAGGGTTGATTCTATCAGGTAAAACTCAAAAAACTTGTCAAACAGGCGTGAGCATAACCAGCCCACTGTAATGGCTATTGATAAACCGAGAGCCAATTCTACATACTTGAGTAAATCTGGAAGAGGAACAATTAATAGAACCAGGTCAATCAGTATCAATGAAGCAACTGATTTTAACCACTTTTGGTAAGGAGAAACAACTTGCCGATAAATTCTTTTCGCTTGCGGAGACACAAAGCGAGTCGTAAGTAATTCATTCATTTTATTCAAGCAGAAAACCAAAAAAAATAAGCCCCCTAAAAAAATGACTGATATGCCAATCAAAAAGGCGATAATTGCTAGGGAATTCAGATTATCTTGAATTATTTTAGAGAGGGCATTCAGATTATTTTGAATTATTTCAGATTGGAAAATTTCCACAAGACAATCAACTCCTTTTTCTTTATATGCCTAAGCTCGACTTTATCCATTTAGGCAGCATAGCCCAAGGTATCGGTTACGTTCAGGAGAAAGTACCCTGGAGGATATCCATTGCCTAATTAATCGCTCTCAACACAGATATTAGACCTTGAAGAACCGCTGTAAATTTGGGGATATTCACCCAGGCGATCGTAGACTTTATCGTACCTAATCCGACATTATTACCAGTGTTTATTGCACCGATGAAAATGGTCATGTCTGTGCCGGTAACAAATCCTTGCTATGTTAGCCTTACGGAATGTGTTTCTTGAGAGCACCCCACGGGCGGCACATCACCCGCTACGAATGAAAGAAACATCACGAAGGACCCCTCTTCCCCCACTCCCTACTCCCCTATTAGAGTGGTAAATAGTGGGGTCAGGCTATGCATAAGCGCAGAGTTAGCAACGGATGTTTGAGTTAGCGACCAAGCCCACAAGACTTGAAACAAGCTACCAGAAATTCCTGCTATCACTAATAACCCAACAGTCCGATTGCCGTACACATTCTTTTCTACAGGTTGGGTGTTAGATAGTCGCTGACTCACAGCTTGAAGTCCACTCCAAAGTCCCAACGCAGCAGCAGCAGTCCAGAGGCGATTAAAGACGGTGGCGTTTGGACTGATTGCGTTTTCGCTGAATTTGATTAAGATTGGTGCTATTGCTATAGCTACTATAGCTCCCAATAAAGCAGCGATCGCCTTTAGAATTGGGGCAGTGAATAATGATTGCTGGAAGAGTGGATTTTCAGGACTTAAATCATTGCTCATACAATTTTACGGCTCCAGTTGACTTGTTACCTTAGACGAACCCGAAGGGGCGTGACCCGTATTCGTCGTTTTGTGCTTGGCCGGATACTGGCTCGTTAGGAACGTCGCACAGCTGGGGCGCACGTGCAGGACGCGGTGAACGCGCTCTCAGCAGCTCAGTCCGGTGTCCACGAGCTGCTGAGAGCGCGGGGAGCTTGTCGATGAAGTCCTCCGGATAGTGCTGCAAGGCACGCTGTTAGTCGGTGATGATGATGACAATGTTGAGCTTTTCGGACTTCTTAAAGAGATCGTCAATTGCCATTTTGTGTTCCTGAGTGAATTTGAGGTTTGGGGGAGGGGTGCAGAATGGGAAGTAAACTATATACTTTTATAGGTGAAAAATATAAGAAATATATGAGATGGACAAAATTTTTGGCGTTGCTTTCAATTTGTATGAATCCGGATGTAGAACTTTCGCGCTCTACGTCTCTACAATGATTTTCGTCCGCACGTAAATCATTTTCATACATGGAATCAGCAACGCCAAATTGTGTATTAGGGGTTTCTACTGTTATGTGGAATATCTGAGTATACCGCTTCATGCTGAACTGGTAGTGTGAAATAAAAGGTGCTTCCTGCTCCCAACACACTCTCTGCCCAAATCTGTCCCTGGTGCTGTTGAACAATGCTCTTGCAAATGGCAAGTCCTAACCCCGTTCCTCCCTTATGTCGGCAATCATCCACATTCACCTGCTGAAATCGACCAAAGATTGAAACGAGTTGATCCGCAGGAATCCCACGTCCCCGATCCTGAATGGAGAAGAGAATATAGGGTGGTGGGGTGATGTTCTCCCTGACTGACACCGATCTCCACTTCCTCGCTTCAACGACCTCTGCCTTCACCCACACCGTACTATTGGCAGGCGAAAACTTGATGGCATTGCTCAACAGGTTCGTTAATGTTTGCACGATCGCATCCTGTGCAGCCCATACCCAGACTGGAAGCGACGTCCAACCTAGGTGGATTTTCGCGGACTCGGCGATCGTCTGTACGGTTTCAACTGCCTGCCAGATCAGATCCGTCACCTGACACGCTTCCATCACCAACTCGATTTTTCGAGACTCTAACCGTTCCAGATCGAGGATGTCATTGACCAATCGCACCAGTCGAACGCTATTGTTGAGGGCGATTTGAATCAGATGGTTAACCCGTTCAGAATTGTTGCGATAGAGTCCCGATTCCAGGATGCCGAGAGCACCGTGAATGGCAGTCAGCGGGGTTCTTAGTTCATGACTAACAATGGAGATAAATTCATCTTTTATCTGATCGATGGCATAGCGATCGCTAATGTCTTGAATTTGGGTAATGAAGTAGATAGGTTCTGACAGGCTATCTCGGACAAGCGATACATTCAGCAGAACCCAGACCACATGACCAAGTTGATGGAAATACCGCTTCTGCACTTGGTAGGTGCGAATTTCACCTGCCAGCACTGCAAGTAACCGATCTCGATCAATTGCCAGATCATCGGGATGGGTAATTTCCTGAAGGGTTTTGGTCAGCAATTCGTCTTGAGTGTAGCCAAGGATCTCACAAAGCGATCGATTGACGCGAATGAATTGAGCCTCAAGCGCTACTAATGCCATGCCGATTGGGGCATTTTCAAAGGCGCTGCGGAACCGTTCTTCACTGCCTTGGAGTTCCTTGGTGCGTTCTGCGATCTGCTGCTCTAGCTCTCTGGAGTAATGGGTGAAAATCTCCTCGGCTTGTCGTCGCTTCGTGATGTCTTGAAAGGCATTAATGGCATACAGAACATTGCCTGCTTCATCGAAAAATGGAATGGCATGAACCTCCAGCGAGTAGCGCTGACCCTTGACTTCAATCTCCATATCATCCACCGAAGTCGTCTCGCCTCGCAGTGCTCGTGTCACTGGCAACTGCTCTACAGGATAAAGTTGATTGGTTCCTGCTTGGTAGATTTCCAGCGGCAAGTTGGGAATATTTCCTTGCCCTAAAATGGTTTTACCCACTTGATTGAGTAGAATTTGATTTCCGATTGCATCGAAGATGGTGATTCCCACTGGAACGTTG
Organism: uncultured bacterium; assembly: GCA_964246695.1. Taxonomy (GTDB): domain Bacteria; phylum Cyanobacteriota; class Cyanobacteriia; order Cyanobacteriales; family Nostocaceae; genus Stigonema. Next base: position 1,152 of record CAXTSI010000356.1, on the reverse strand, counting down.
CTCAGCAGCGCCGAAAATCGTTGTTCACTGGCTTGCAGCGAGCGAAACGACGTTTCTAGCTGATGCGCCATCCGTTGAAAAGCCTTCGTCAGGCGTGCGACTTCATCGACTCCACGGGTTTCGACTGGATAATCTAGCTGTCCCTGAGCGATCGCTTCTGCTGCTTGCTGCAAGCGACGAATGGGGGTGGCAATCCAATGAGCACTCAACAGCCCTGTCCCCACTGCCACGAGTAGAGTTAGCCCACACAAGAGCCACGTTCGCTGGGTATTGGCATGAATTTCTGCCATGAAATCCGATTCTGGAACGATCACCACAACGAGCCAATCCAACCCGTATCGATCTCGGTAAGGAGTCACCCGGACAAACTGCCGCTCGTGGTTACTCCAGAGCGTCAGTTGTTGCGTTGAAACCAGGGTGCGGAAGTTGCCTTCTTTGTGGGTGAGGAGCCTCGCAATATCTCGCGTTCGGGCATCCAAGCTATTTACCGCTAACAATCGCGTCGTTTCCCCCAAAGCTTTCTTCACGAAGGGTATCTCTGGCGTGGATGTGGCAACCAAATTACCAGAACGCTCCATGATAAAAGTCTGTCCAGACGGTGAGAATTTTAGCTGCTCCAGAAAGGTACTGATTCCCGCCAAGTTGGCGGCTACAACGTCTTGGGGGACGTGTAGGTAGGTGGTGAGGCGATCGTCAATCCGAAGCGACACCTGTTGCGTGAGTTGGTCTGTAAGTTTCCTCACTGATTGCTGTCCACTTTGATCGGACAAATAACCGATTATCCCAACCGTTCCCACCAATTGCAACATAAATGGAACCGTCAGCAACACTCGGATCGGAATGTTGGCAAAGCCCTGATAGCAGCGTCGAAGTAAACTCACTCTTTCCGTCATAGCAACCCTAAAATCGGCATTCCGCCCTTTCAACTGGAGTTTAGACTAAGCCATGAAAAATGACCAAAAGGGCCGAGTTAATCAAAGACTTATCGTTAACTGAACAGTATTGTGTCATAGAGAAGAAACCAAATCATCTTGAATCGATCAATCAACAAATTCAGAACCCAGACTCCAGTTCAACATTCCAGCCACTTGAATCGGTACTGGAGTTTAGACTAAAAGCGATATGAGAGAAGGCAAACCGAATGGAATTAGA
>CAXTSI010000355.1:0-9896 GCA_964246695.1 uncultured bacterium | reverse complement strand
CTCTTCCCCCTACTCCCCATTCCCTACTCCCCACTCCCCATGTTTCTTGAAAGGGCTAGTCCCAGAAATTAACCCAGCCTCATTACAGCTAAAGCATTTTTTCTAAGAATTGCTTCGCCCTTTGGGACTGAGGATTTTGGAAAAACTTGTTGGGAGTGGTATCTTCTGCTAAAGTTCCTTGATCGAGAAACATAATTCGACTAGCCACAACTCTAGCAAATCCCATTTCATGGGTGACGATCGCCATTGTTATGCCTGTTTGAGCTAAAAGTTGAATCACTTCCAGCACATCTTTGACCATTTCTGGGTCTAAAGCAGAGGTGGGTTCATCAAATAGAATCATCTCTGGTTCCATTGCCAAAGCGCGGGCGATCGCTACCCTTTGTTTCTGTCCCCCTGATAGTTTGGATGGAAAGACATCTGCTTTTTCCTCTAAGCCCACCTTTGTCAATAACTCCATCCCTTTATTTTGGGCTAACTGCCGATCTACTCCTTTCACCTTGATGGGAGCATAGGTGACATTTTGCAATACTGTCATGTGAGGAAATAGATTAAAGTGTTGAAACACCATTCCTAACTGTTGACGAACCTTGCCGATGTTTATCTTGGGATTAGTAATTTCTTGCTCGTGAAAATAGATTCTGCCTTTACTGGGGTGTTCAAGCAAGTTCATGCACCGTAGAAAGGTAGACTTACCCGAACCAGAAGGTCCAAGAATCGCAACGACTTCACCTTGGTGAATCTCCGTAGAAATATCTTTGAGTACTTCAAGTTTGCCAAAGGATTTGCACAATAATTCTGTACGAATTACGACTTTACTCACTTTTTCTTAACCTCCTTTCTAAAACAGATGCACTCCAAGTCATACCCATAACTAAAATATAGTAAATTAAACCCGCAAACAGCAGCGGCTCAAAGTAAATATACTTGTTCGCACCAACAATTTGGGCACTGCGTAATATTTCCACTACACCAATTGTTGATACCAAAGCCGAGTCTTTCAATAGTCCAATAGTTTCATTTACTAATGCTGGGAGAATATTCTTCAATGCTTGCGGCAAAATTATGTCCCACATCATCAACGAGTAAGGAACACCCATAGACATCGCCGCCTCAGTTTGTCCTTTATCTACTGCTTGAATTCCACCCCGGATGGTTTCCGACATATAAGCCCCAGAGTTAAGGGTAAAAGTTAGCACCCCTGCTTCTAAAGCCGAAATATCATAGCCTGTAAGCTGGGGTGTCGCATAGTAAACCAAAGCCAACTGTAACAGCAGAGGTGTGCCGCGAAATACAGAGGTGTAGGCGTTAGCAATCCTAGTCAGGGGCTGAATCCCAGTAATTTTGCACAGCGAGATAACTGTACCCCAAATTAACCCGAGAAATACTGACAGTAGCGTAAACAACAACGTCAAAGGGATGCCTTTGAGGATAAAGGGAATGTCTGGAATAATTCTGGTAAAGTCTAGATTCAGTCCGCCTTTGGTAGGAGGTTTAGATGCAGTAGCAGTTGAGATATTTTGTGAAAACCATTTGGTTGCTAATTTTTCTAGTTCTTTTTTGTCCTTCATTTGTTGCAGAACTTTATTAAAAGGTTCTACTAAGCCCGAACCTTTCGTAAAAGCGATCGCCGATCCACCCACCCCGTCTTTTGGAATCACGTTAAACTCTAATTCTGGGTTAGCTTGGGCGAATCCTCTCGCAACGGTTTCTTCAATAATTGCGGCATCAATTCGCCCCGATTTAATTTCTTGAATTACTTCCGGTACTTTATTAAGCTGTTTTAGCTGAATCCCTGTAACTTTTTGGGCAATTTTTTTAGCATTTTGCTCTTGGATAGTCCCTAGTTGTACCCCGACTTTTTTTCCTGCTAAGTCTTGGGGCTGTTTTAGGCTACTATTTTTGGGAGCGACAATCGTATCATTTCCTTGGTAATAAATAATTGAAAAATCAACATTTTTCTTACGTTCTGGGGTGGGACTCATACCAGCCATCACAAAGTCAGCCCGATTTGCTTGGAGTGCAGGAATTAATCCATTAAAATCGGATTCCATTACTTTGAGTTTAAATCCTAGTTGTTGAGCAAGAGTCTTGGCAATATCTACATCAAAGCCAACAATTTGCCTTTCACCCTTCTTAGTATTATAAAACTCAAAAGGCGGATAATCTGGAGAAGTAATCATCGTCAGCGTGTCTTTGCCTAAAGATGAGGCTGCTTTTAGAGAATGGCTATAACCTGTAATTATGCTGGTTACTACCATTGCTGCAAACAGCATCGTTAATAACCATACTTTTCTTTTGTTCATGAACTTGATAATTATTGGGGGTTGGCAATACAACTGCTATAGTTAAAAATCGCACAAAAGCACAAAGAACCTCAAGCCCCAGTTTTGGTTCACACAAAAGTTCATTTAATACCTTGAACAACAAGACGCATCAGCGTACCGAATTCAAAAATTTGATATTTTGTTACACACATGGTTACATATAGCGATCCTAAATGATTCGTGAACGCGGAGAAACCCGGTTTCTTTAAGAAACCGGGTTTCTGAGGCAACGCATTTTCACAATTCAAATAGGATTGCTATATCCGGGTTTTGGTCAACTTGGACTGACCAAAAGACAGTGGAACTGCTAGATTAGTTATAGTCACCAAAGGCATGGGAAAAACGTCATGATTACTCAACTGATGGTTCAGCCTTCATCGTTGATGCTGTCAGGAGTTCAGATGACCCAATTTGGTGATATTTATATCTTTAATGAGACTTATCAATTACCGTGTCATCTCCACTTAATGTACCGCCTACCAAATTGATGTGCTGTCTAGCTTCATCAAATAAATCTTTAGGTTCATACCGCTCACGTAACAAAAATCTGTTGACACTATCATGAGACAAATCTTCCATGATGCCTGCCAAACGTGTGCAGCCTGGATACTTTGATTCTGCCAGTAAAAACAAAGTGTAAGTGTCGAGGTCACACTTTGCCGTGGATGGCTTGGTAATTACTCTGATTGCCCATACCCTTAATAACAGACAGGTAAATTATCCATCTTTCCACTCCCCTACGGACTAGCGATCGCATATTTTTTCTTCTTTTCCCTAATGCACTTGTTGTCTAATTTGTCAATGCGTAAGTCCTGACTTAATGTAATTTTTTAAAAATTACGAAAAATAGTAGACTCAGTTTGTATAAAGGCTTAGATACCAGTATATTTCTCAGACAAACCATAATCACAGTGAAAAAAATCTTAATCGGATCAGCCAATCCCGAATAGTATTTATTATGATTACTTACTCTCTAAAATTCAGTGATATTACAGGCGTATTTAAGAATATATATGCAAGAAGCTACTGTTAAACTAGGAGTAAGCAACCGAGAAGGAGGCTCTGACTTACACGCATTACTGATTGGTATTGATTATTACAGACCTAATCGGCTTTACAAAAACCTCCAAGGTTGTGTACGCGACATTAACCTTGTGGATGCCTATCTAAAAACAACACTCGATATCCCAGCAGAACGCATCCGAAAGCTGACCTCTCCCAATCCAGAAGATAATACGCTGTTAGAGGTCACATCTGCCCAGGAGCAAGAGCCGACTTATGAAAATATTGTTAATGGATTCAAAGAGATAACTGAAACAGCACAAACTGGCGACCAGGTATATATCCACTACTCTGGTCATGGTGGACGCGTCATCACAATTTACTCAGAACTAAAAGGGGATGGGCAAAATGATGAGGGAATTATCCCAACAGATATCGGTGAACACGATGGGCAATATCTGCGCGATGTTGAACTAAATACTTTGCTCAAACGCATGACAGACAAAGGACTGGTTGTTACCATCATCCTGGATAGCTGTCACTCTGGCGGTGCGACTCGTGGCGACTGTGCTATTCGAGGTTCAAATGAAGACGATACTGTAACCCGTTCCAAAGATAGTTTAGTTGCATCACGGGAAGAATTAATTAACAATTGGCGATCGCAGACTGAAGGAACAAATCGTATTTCCTGGATTCCAGAATCAAGGGACTATGTTTTACTAGCAGCTTGTCGTCCCACTGAGTATGCCTATGAGTATGCCGTGAATGGTAAAGAAAGGCATGGGGCGCTTACCTATTGGATGATTGATACATTAAAAACCGTTCCTGGGACACTCAGCTATAAAACCCTGCACGATCGCATTACTGCCAAAATTCAGAGCAAGTTTCCCAGCCAATTACCGATGTTGTTGGGAGAAAGCGATCGCTCGGTGTTCGGCAGCAATCTTGTCTCCACTCAATATACTGTAACTGTAGTTGATGTTGATGCCAGTCAAACACAAGTGAAACTGAATGCAGGTTTGACAAATGGCTTAAGCAGCGGTACAAGATTTGCTATCTATCCGCTCAATACATCTGACTTCACAAATAAACAGCATCAACTGGCCATTGTGGAGGTGACAGAGGTTGAGGCATCCAGTGCATCTGCCATAGTTTTAGGAGAGGCAGACGGTGGCTTGGGAGTTAAGGGACAGATAGAGCAAGGTGCGCCCGCTCTCATGTTATCTGCCCCCCCGGATCTGGTTCGTCGAATCCGCTTGTTTGACCAGAAAAAGTTTGGTAATGCGGAAGATGAATTACCAACTCAGGATTTAGTTGACAAACAAAAGGATGCGCTGAATGCAGTTCGGCAGGCTTTAGCAGGGAATGGCTGGATCATTGAAGTACAGGAAGATGAAGAAGCCCATTATCAAGTAGCAATTGGTAAGAATGGCGAATACGAAATTTGCATCGGGATGCCAATTAAAAACTTGAACCCTCCTCTGATGATTGGTGATTCAGAAGCGACTGAGGGAGTCGTCAAACGGTTGGTTCATCTAGCAAAGTATCAGGCGGTTCAAGAACTGGACAATCCAGCTTCTGCGCTGATTGATGCTCTTGAATTTGTATTGCTATACCAGAAAAAACAACCATTTCCTGATTCAACCAATATAGTCTTGAAGAATGGCGAACGTGCATATCTACGGGTTAAAAATACATTTTCTCAACCCTTGAATATAGCAGTGTTGGATTTAGAATTTACCTGGGAAATCTCCCAAATTCCAATTCAGGGACTTGATGCTCCCTTCTTTCAACTTGTACCGAATCAGGTAGAAGACATTCCCCTACGTTTCAAGATACCGGAAAGTGTGACTTAACCTAGAAAATGGACAGATTGTCCATTTTCTCCATCCCAAAAAAGCAGATGTCCTACTTATTCTCACTCGTAATTCAACTGAGCGGGGCATCGATAGCTTTGCACAAGTGGTTGTACCATCATTAGCGTTCATGTTGAGGAGCGATAGCGATAGTTGAAAGTTGCTAGTGCGGGAGATCCGGAATTAATTAAAGGGAAGTCTGTGTAAGGTGCAGGCTTCCCTTCAAGCATTTTTTGTGTATTGCCTTTAGCATCGGTTAATTTTCAATCTTCTATGATTTAATCGAAACCTAATTCACATCGAACTAAAGTCAAAACATCTCGAATTTTCTGATTTTTCATATGCCCTTTCCAGTTCAAATGAGCTTGAACACGGGAATCGCTGGGATAAACTCCCAGTGCAGCTAATTCAATCGCAGCGCTTCTGGCTTGGGAACAAAGTTTTTGAATTCTCTGATGACTTAATTCACTTCTATATTTTTGATTACGCTTAGCAATTTCATGACAAATATCGGGAAAGTGTCGATATAAATCGCGCTTATCTTTTTGAATATATTGGGCAATTTTTTCCATCGACTCAGGGGGATTTTTTTCAAGATAGGCTGACAATAAGATTTTGATTTGCTCAATTTCAAATCTCTGAATGGTTTGGGAGTATTGACTATTGAGTAAAGGAGTTACTTCCCGAGTAGTTAGATCATCGGTCACTATCAAGAAATCCGTTAATGAGATGCCTAAACAGTAGCAAATTCGTAAAAGTATCAGGAGTTGAGGGATAGTCTTTCCTTGACACCATTCCCAAACCGAAGAAGCTGAAACACACAAATAATTAGCAAAACGTTGTAGATTTCCACCAGCGGACTGCTCTAGACACTGGTTAATAGTCGTACAAATATCTGCTCGGCAGGGGAGAGTTGATAATGAATAGGTAGTTAAATCATTCTCTACCATCTTGTGAGTCTCCGACTGTATATCTCCTAGGTAATGGTTGACCAACTTGGCTACGCTTACGTCCAGAATAACCAGCATCTTGTTGTTTATTATCGGAGAATGTCGCTGTTTCATTAGCTCCATTCAACTTTTGACTTAGTCCCAAAGCTTTATGTAATTGCCCAATTTCTTCTTGAGAGTTGGAGAGCTTTTTTTCGCCTTGTTGAATTGCTTGGAGAATTTTGAGACACTGACTTACTGGTCGCGCATGACGTTTCAAATCTGACAAAGTAATAGTAGGGGCTGGTGAGGAACTATCTAGGACTGCAATTAAGGTTTCTGTTAACCAGTCTTTGCACATTCCTACACAACCAAGACTGCGTTCATAGAGAAACTCCCAGTTTGATACTAAATCAGGTGTTTCTAGTAAGGGGAGATGGTTTTCAAAAGTTTGTAAAACACTTTTGAAAGCATTAACTTCTAATGAACAATCTGCATGATATCGAGCAAAGTGAATAGTTTTACTTCGTCTACATAATTGCTCTCCTAAATCAAGTAATGGCAAGAGTTCATAGGTACCAGTGGGAATTATTTTGATTTTAGTTAGATTCGCCAAAGATTTGAGAACTTCTGGCTGTTCTTTGAGCTTCCGTCCACTTGGCAGCATTGCCAAGTGATGAGCCTCGTCAATATAAAAAGCATCTGGGTGACGATGAATTAAAGCTGATTCAACTACTCGCCTCCACTGAGATGTAGAATTTTGATATTTAATTTTTATTTCGTAAAATGGCTCTTGCATAGCCACAAGAAGGCGGATATAAAAGTCTTTCCAATTAAATTGACTAAATTCTGGCGATGAGGCTTCAACTCCAAAAATTGGCATCTTTCCTCGATCAATTTCTAATTCCTCACAATTTGCTTCTGTCACTTTCTGGACTAAACGACGCAACAGGGTAGTTTTGCCAACTCCTGTAGGACCAACCACAAAAATTAAGGAAGTTCCAGGTGCTTGATAGATGGCTTGCATCAGCTCGCTGAACGCTGACAGTAGATATGGGTGCGCCATAGTATAATTCAAAAAATAGTCGATTCGCTGTTTAATAGGTTGTCTAAGCAATTCCCATTTCCATTCACTTTGTTCCATATTTAAAACTCTTCATAAACTTCAAGTTTGTAAGAATTATTGTCAAGTTCTTTTGTGAAATCATCGCATTTGTGACTGCGGTCTATGGTGTCAGAATAAGTAACTATCTTATCCGGAGTATTTATTGGGATTTTTCTACCTTCAATCAATTCGATTACAGTACGGTTTTCTAGTGCTTGGAGACGTTGTTTAAGCAATTCTCCTTCCATCAGTTCTGCCGAATGCAAATGTTCTACCAGTTCGGTATCGGAAATTTCAACCCGTTTAGCGTGACCTAATTTACGCTGACGTAAATCAGCACTAATAACCTTGAGTTCTTTCTCTGTACGACCTGATAAGTATGAATAATGGTCAGAAATGCACTGATGCCAATGCCCTTTGACATAGGCATAAGCAATACTTGCGTTAAAGGGATCTTCCTTTACATCTACTGCGGTTTTCTCGATTTCGGGGTCACGAAAGGCATCACACCAATACCAAATATTGCCAATTTTCACCCCTCTGCTGGGTTGGACAATCCGTGTTGTTCCTTGAGCGGGAGATGGCAAAGTCAAAATTAAAAAAATCTCGTCATATTCAATACGTCGCATTTCTCGTCGCCCACCCAAAGAAATTCCTGTAGTGTAGGCATTTCGAGGATTTTGACCGAGAGATGAATGTTCTCGCCGGTCGTAAATTTCGTAAGCCCAATATTCCAGCGATTGGTAAAGTTCCCCAATTGTCCAAACGGCTTGTGCTTTTGGGTTGACGGATTTAGTAACTTGTCGATACTGCTTTTGGATCTGAGTGTTACCCTGTAATTCGTGTATCCAGCAGGTATTTGTTGTGCCAAAAACTCTTTCAACTGGGTTCCCGTAACGGGGTTCACCAGGTGGTCGATATTTCTGAGTACATTGGTAATAAGCCAGCATTTGCTTAAAGTAAATGCTGTGAAACTCCTTGCCGTTATCAGTGATAATGGTTTGGGGAAGCCGCGACCATCGTTGTACACAAATGCGGATGACCATCATGCAGCTTCGATAGCTAGGTTCTTCAAAGGAGAGATAAACGGCTTGAATTCGTTTGCAGTAGCTATCTACCATCAAAGTTGCCCAGCAGCGACCGAGATTAATATCACTCTCTGTCAAAGCTGAGCTGGTATTGCAAGTAGCAAGGGACAGTAAGGAACTTACTAACTGAATATCAATTGGTGTATGGTCGATGTGAGCACTTTCCCAAGGAAGTTCTCCATGACGAGGCATTCCTGTAGTTGCGTGGAAGGGTTTGGACTGTTTGGCGACACGACTTCCATGTTTGTCTTTTATCAGTTGGTAGTTGTTGGACTTGCGCTTAATTTGAAGGCTAAAGCGTTTTAATGATGGAACTTCAAGCTTGGGTTCATGTATCTGACACGCCTGTTTAAAATCCCGGTAAACGGCACTAATGCGACGGTTTTTCGGGGTAAAGTAATGCTCTTCAATAAACTGATCCATGAAGGCGACTAATGTCGGGTCTAGTTTTTCGTTATGTCCTTTGTCTAGATGTCGGGGAATGAGTCCCACATAGCCATTTCCTTTGCCGTAAAGCTTTTCGCTGTTTTGATAATTGTCGCGCCAACGTCGGAGAGTTCTGTTAACTTTAGTAATTGGTTCTGGATGATCTCCTAGGTAGGGTCGAATTGCTTCGTATCGATTTGAAGCTGTTTGAATATCTTGAGGTCTAGCTCGATTGAGGATTTCTTGAACTAATGATTTTTGGTCAAGTTCAGTTTTTCGTTCTAACCCTGTAATGTGTCCTTTCTCAAAAAGCTGGAAAAACTCATTGTTGGGTAGGCTGGTTGTCTTTCCATCTGTTTTTTGAAGATAAACTCTGTGCGTTCCTGGGTTGATGATTTCCCAATATTCTCCATCCCAGTTTAGGGGTGTGCCAACATCTAACACAAGGGTACAAAAGCCAAAAGCATTATTATTCGGAGAGGATGATAGTAACTCTCTATCTGATGCTGTGGCTTGTGACTGGCTCATCCACACTCTCACTTGGTCCGGTTCAGCTAGGGGCGCAGTATCTAAATTAATGTAAACTTGTTCTGTGCAAATTAAACGATTTATGTCGTCCGCGTTAATCAGAGGGAGGTTTTTTAGTAATTCCGCAATCGTTAATCCTGGCTGAGCTTGAATATGTTTGAAAATAGCTTGGTTAGTTGTTTCGTCACCATTTGTTTTGGCTTGGAAATAAGGTTCTAACCAAATCCTGTTTCTTAGTCGTATGGGATTAATCTCGGTTGAAGAACATACGCGATATGAGAGTCCATATTTTCGGGCATAGTTCTCTCCAGGTGGACAGCGCCAATGCCCGAATTCATCTAGGACGTAACGATTTGGTTGAGACTCTGATAGTTTAATTAACTCTTCAATCGGCTTAAATTCTTCCCATCCTGCCCAATTCTTTTCGATAACAAAGAAATCTGGTGTATGTTGGCAACGAACCTTTTTTCCGTTCTTACTTAAATACAGCAGTTCTATTTGGGGTGGTTGGTCGTAGTATTCTAAGACGGTTGTGCCATGCTCTAATAAGTCAATGATGTGGGCGAGTTCGCCCCGATGAGACTCAAATAAAGTAATACAAAGAAAAAGTAAACAACAACAAAATTTAGGTGCTT
>CAXTSI010000354.1:0-9936 GCA_964246695.1 uncultured bacterium | reverse complement strand
ACCCTCACCCCGCCCGCTGGGCACCCCTCTCCCAAGCATGGGAGAGGGGACGGGGATGAGGGCTGGATATCGTAACTGTTTATACGGAGAACATAATATAATAGATCAAAAATAATCCCCAGGTAATGAACCTGGGGATTTGCTTTGGTCTAGTCCTAAATCTGTTGCCAAATTTCATCGCCCCCAAGCCATGTGGAAAATTTACAATATAAAGGCGGAGTTTACATAACTTTAACGCACATCCCTCCAGAATGCCGTTAATATTCAGAAGTTTGTTTAGTTTGATACTTCAACTCCGACTTAATATTCAACACAACAATGAACAGGACAATACAAAAGGCAGCACTATTTGTGACTGCGTTTCTAGCTGGACTTAGCCAGCTGGGATCAAGGTTTTCAAAGAAAATAAAAAGGAACTCGACAATCATCGTGCTTGTTGCAACTACAGTTATGGCAGGGCATACTGTATCGGCGCAAGTCACCCCATCAGGTCCGCAGGCTCCGCCTTCGCTGAAGAGTGTATCGGTTCCTGGACCGGATGATAGCGAACTCGCTAAATATATCAAGGACAAGACAGCTGCGATCGCCTTGGGAAAAACTCTTTTCTGGGATATGCAGGTTGGCAGCGACGGTAACCAGTCGTGTGCTAGTTGCCACTTTCATGCTGGAACGGACAGCAGGTCTAAGAACCAGATCAACCCAGGGGCGGATACGACTTTTGACACGGGAGGTGGACCAAACTACCAGCTGACAGCGGCAGATTATCCATTCCACAATCTGACGAACCCGAACAACCGATCTGCGTCGTTGTCTAAGGATATTAACGACGTTACTGGCTCTCAGGGTGTCGTTAAGACCAATTTCAACTCCGTCAATCCCGGCAGTGACCAAGACAACACGACAGTGCTGCCCGATCCGGTCTTCAATGTCAACGGCACAAACGTCCGTCAGGTAACGAGCCGCAACACGCCGAGCGTGATCAATGCAGTGTTCAACTTCCGCAACTTCTGGGATGGACGGGCGCAAAACAAGTTCAACGGAGTGAATCCATTCGGGGATAGAGATCCCAATGCCTATCTCTACAAGACAGGTGGTGTGCTGGGACTGAACCTAGAAAAGGTGAAAATTAGCCTGAAAAATTCAGCGGCGGCTTCGCAGGCAGTGGCGCCATCGCTCAGTGCCGTGGAGCAGTCTGGTACTGGTCGTATATTCCCAGATATCAGTGGTAAGCTTTCTGACAATCAGAGCTTGGCGCTGCCAAGAGAGTTTGGTAAGAAGCTCCGTGAACTGAAACCCCTGGGCAAGCAGCTGGTAGCAAGTGATGACAGCGTCCTTGGCAGTTTAAGCAATTTTCCCGAAACAGGTCTCAACACGACCTACACGGACATGATCAAGCAAGCTTTTCAGCCAGAGTGGTGGAACTCTCCTCTGGTGATTAATATCGATGGCAGAAGTACCCGTAATATCCTCAGCAATGTCAACCTATTGACAGACGTAGAGGGTCTGGTAAATCCCGATCAATCGTTACCCCAACAGTTCTCCCAAATAGACTACAACTTCTCGCTGTTCATGGGGTTGGCAATTCAGATGTACGAGTCCACACTGGTTTCGGACAATTCGCCCTACGACCAGTACCAGGATGGGAACAAGAACGCTTTGACTGCCCAGCAGCAGCAGGGTCTGAATGTTTTCCTCAACGGCGGTTGCATCGGATGCCACGCAGGAGCAGAATTCACCACCGCCTCGGTGACAAATGTGCAGAAAAATGGACGAATAACACGCACACCCGCTGGGTCTTACCAGGACACTGGCTTCTTCAACATCGGCGTCACGCCTGTCAAGAATGACATCGGTCTTGGCGCTAACGATGGTGTAACACCTGATTCACGCCCGCTTTCTGAAACGCGACTAGCGCAGCAGGGTAGCTTCCAGAAGGTCTTCGGCGAAGACCCTAATATCACTGTCGGTTCCAGCGATACAGTGAATGCGGATGGATTATTTAAAGCACCAGGACTCCGGAATGTGGAGCTGAGTGCCCCCTACTTCCACAATGGCGGACAGTTGACCCTAGAGCAAGTGGTCGATTTCTACAGTCGGGGTGGGGGAGACGCAAATCCCAGCGGACCTGCCTCTCTCCGAGTGCTTAATCTCAGCGAAGATAACAAACAGGCGCTGGTAGCCTTTCTCCAGTCGCTCACTGATGAGCGAGTCCGGTATGAAAAAGCGCCCTTCGACCACCCGCAGCTGTTCGTCCCTAACGGACATCCGGGAAACCAGAACTCCGTTACCAACGATGGCAACGGGCAAGCTACAGATGACCTGCTGGAGATCCCTGCCGTGGGCTTTAACGGTCGTAACATTCCTGGACCGAAATTCTTGGAACAGTAGCAGTAATTCCAAGTCCCTAAGACCCAATACGGTTCAGTAGTTGTTTACAAGAGCGTCAACCTATGTAGAGACGTTGCACTGCAACGTCTCTACCATTCCGCATACTACTAATTTTTCATCAGTATCCGTGTTCGGACAAAAAAGTAGGTGTGATTTGATATCCGCTTGCGTCCGCATCTGTTGTTAGTTCTTTGTTACTAGAAAGGAATTTTTCCACGTACTTACCGAGAATGTCCCCTTCTAAATTCACCCAACTGCCAGAACTTAAATAGCGGAGATTTGTCTCGGCATAGGTGAGGGGAATGACGGCTACTTTAAACTGCATTGTTTCTGGTTGATATTCAGCTACTGTGAGGCTGATGCCATTTACAGCAATGCTGCCTTTAGGGACAATGTAACGAGCGATCGCCCCGGTATTCGTAAAAGTCATTTCCCAAGACGTTGCAGTTTGCTCCACCGAAAGCATTTTCCCTATGCCATCCACATGTCCCATCACAAAATGACCGCCCACTTTGCTGCCTACACGTAGCGACGCTTCTAAGTTCACATACCTCTGTCCTGTTTGCTCTTGTCCCAGATTCGTGCGGCGTAGCGTTTCCGGTGAAGCAGTGGCAATAAATCCATCTTTTAATACGGATTCTACGGTCAGGCAGACACCATCTACTGCAATACTATCACCAATCGCAAGATCCCGCATGATGATATCAGACGACTCGCTTACACAGGTAACTTGCCAATAATCCCCTCCTAGGGGTCTTGTGGTTCCTAACGCTTGGATTAATCCTGTAAACACGGCTTTTTAACACAACTAACTCTATTTATTGCCTAATTTTGGCGAAAATCAATTAGTAATTATGACAAAAATGTATTGAAATCGAGTATAAATTTTGACAAATAACCCCTAAAAATATTAACACAACTGCGTCTGTCACAGGGCATACTTGAATATGTAGATTATTCTCGAAGCAAACCAAATTAACTTTTTCTGGTGTTCACATTCATTTGGGAGTTTAATAGAAGCAATTATATAGAATAGAGACTCATGTTTATCCTTGTCCCAGTCTTACCAAAACAAGGGTATGATTTGTTACATACTCCTCCGTCGCGATCAAAGTTGTAGAGGCTTAGCCAATGATTGAAATGAAAGTCGCTGGCATAGCATTAGATGCTATAACCCGCAGCCCAATTGTACTGTTGAAAGATGCTTCAGATCGCCGTGCTTTGCCAATTTATATCGGTCAGGAACAGGCTAGGGCAATTATGGGTGCACTGGAGAATCAGAAACCTCCCAGACCCTTAACCCACGACCTGATAATGAATATTCTAGAGGCATGGAACATGACTCTGGAGCGCGTTATTATTCATTCGCTACAAAAGGACACATTTTATGCAGCTTTGATTGTCAAGCTTGGGGATGTCAAAAAAGAAATTGACGCTCGTCCCAGCGATGCGATCGCTGTTGCTCTCCGTACAAATGCCCCCATTTGGGTAATGGAAGAAGTTATAGCTGATGCCTCCATCCCCGTAGATCGGGATGCTGATGAAGCTGAACAGCAAGCCTTCCGTGAATTTATCTCTGATCTCCGACCAGAGGATTTGATCAAGCGCTTCGGCAGTAGCGACAGCTAGTAGATTGAGGATTGTTAGTTGTTAGTTGTTAATTGATAGTTGTTCTACTAACCACCCAACGGGAAAGCCAGTCGCCGTGAGAGCGGGCTAACACTCGTGTCGGCGCGCAGGCTCACTAACCACTAACCAATAACCACTAACCATTAGCTAGAAGATGCAGTACCGACGCTTTGGGAAAACGAATCTCCGCTTATCTGTGTTTTCCTTGGGAACAATGCGCTACTTGGCGAATGTTGAAAATGCATGGCAAACGCTTCAACAAGCCATAGCGCTAGGGATTAATCATGTAGAAACTGCCTCTGGTTATGGCAAAAGTGAGGAGTATCTTGGTGAAGCTTATTCTATGGGGTTACCTGTACCCCGAACAGCGGCGTACATCACCACCAAAATCCCACCCACAGCAGATGCTGATACTATGCGTCGGTGTATCGATGAATCCCTGGAACGATTGCAGCTGGATTATCTCGATTGTCTAGGGATTCATGGCTTGAACACCTCTGTTCACCTGGATTGGGTGCAAGCCAAGAATGGCTGTATGCTAGCAGTGCAGGAAGCTGTTGCCGATGGTCGGGTGCGACACGTTGGTTTTTCCACCCACGGTTCATTGGAAGTCATTCTGGCGGCGATAGATACAGACTTTTTTGAATTTGTCAATCTGCATTATTACTATTTTTTCCAACGCCATGCCGCAGCAATTCAGCGAGCTAAAGAAAAAGACATGGGCGTTTTCATCATTTCACCTGCAGATAAGGGAGGACGCCTATACACCCCACCTCAAACGCTGAAAGACCTGTGTCATCCTTTTTCGCCCCTAGAGTTAAACTATCGCTTTTTACTTAGTGACCCGAGAATTACAACTTTGAGTGTGGGACCTGCGAATCCAGATGAATTAACAGAACCTTTAAGGGTTGCTGACCGCGACAAAGAGCTAACCCCAGAGGAAATTACTATTTTCCAGCGTTTAGAGAATTACCAAACAACTGCCTTGGGAGTGGATAAATGTAGCCAATGTTATGCTTGTTTACCCTGCCCAGAGAACATTAATATACCAGAAGTGCTGCGACTGCGTAATCTGGCTGTAGCATATGACATGACTGACTTTGGTCAATATCGCTACCGAATGTTTGAAAACGCTGGTCACTGGTTTCCTGGGATGAAAGCTAACCGCTGCACGGAATGTGGTGATTGTCTGCCTCGGTGTCCGGAAAATTTGGACATTCCAGCTTTGTTGCAAGATGCTCACGAACAATTAAATGGACCATCCGGTCGGCGATTGTGGGGGTAGAAAATTAAAAATTAAAAATTAAAAATTAAAAATTAAAAATTAAAAATTTTAACTGAACTATGCAAGTAACAGAACAATACTACACTCCAGAGGAATACCTAAAATTAGAGGAGGCTGCTGAATACAAAAGTGAATACATAGACGGACAGATCATTCCAATGGCAGGTGGATCGACAAATCACAATCGAATCTCCCTAAATCTCAGCGCTGCTTTAAATTTTGCCTTTAGGCAGCAGGATTATGAAGTTTTCATGGGTGATGTGCGTTTATGGATACCCAAGAAGCGCATCTACACCTATCCAGATGTGATGATTGTGACGGGTCAGCCAGAGTATTTCAATAATCGTACAGACACAATTCTTAACCCACAGGTAATTGTGGCGGTTTTGTCGAAATCTACCAAGCGCTACGACCGTGAGGATAAATTTGAGACTTACCGAACAATAAACAATTTTCAAGAGTATCTGCTAATCAACCAAACCCGGATTCATGTCGAGCAATTTTCTAAAACGGGTAAGAAGCGTTGGTTACTATATGAGTATGACGAGGAAGATGAGGCAATTTCCCTGACTTCAGTTCCCTTTCAAATTTCACTGGTAGATCTATACAACAAGGTGAAATTTGACGTGGTTGAGTCAGAAGGCGATCGTCCTAAGTCTGAGGAATTGGGTTGAACGAGGCGAACATTAATCATGGATGATTCTTACGCTACCAGTTTATTCCAACAATTTAGTGGTATCTCCTGAGGGTGATGGTGTGATTGGATTGCGCGATCGCCCAATACGGTTCACTGGAGAGCGAATATCAGTCGGGTAGATCACAATATAACCGTAGGGGCGCGGAAACCGCGCCCTTACAATGTGGTCAATTCAATTGAAAACTGCTGTAATAGAATTTACCAACCGTTGACCTGTGTAGAACGCGCGGCGTTCATACAAGTCTGAGATTCCTACAGTTCAGCCCTAACTGAACTGTATTGAGCGATCGCCCATGAAGCTTGTACTGAATTCTTAGCTAAATCGTGCATTACCTCAATCAAATAGGATTGCTATAGTGAGTTTATACTTGAGTAAACGTGTTATAGGCTGTCGTAACACAGTATTTAATGGCACAGGACAATTTGGTGCTGAATACGTACAGTGTCTTGTAGAACTTGGAATGCAGCACGAACGCATTGAGTTTGTCAATGAGACACCTGAAAAAGTGACTCAAACGATACACCGTTATCGTCAACTGTTGCAAGGCGAGATAACAGGCTCCCAATGGCGAAAGTCGAAGCTGCTGAAAGCAGCTTGGCGTAACTCGTGGTCTTATGGGAGATTAAGTTAGGCTAGAATCGGGTAGTTAGGTAAGTGGGTGGTAGTTCAAATGATAGAGCTATCTGACGCAATCTACCAGCAGGTGTCTCTACTACTGCATTCCCAGGTAGTAAACCGGAGAACAAGGGAATAGCGTAAAAATTCTACTGTAATTTAGGTGGGCAAGGTGATGACAACTCATACAGGGATGGGCATTGACGTGAATGAAGTTAGCAAGCAGACGTATGAATTAATAACTGACCTATATCCTCTTTGCCGTAGTATTACTGGTGATGGATTACGCAAAACCCTCCATTTGCTGCAAAAACATATTCCCTTAACTATCAATGAAGTTAAGAGTGGAACTCAAGTATTTGATTGGACGGTTCCTAAAGAATGGAATATCAGAGACGCTTACATTAAAAATTCGCATGGCGAAAAAATTGTAGATTTTCAGAAATCAAACCTTCATGTATTAAATTACAGTATACCTATTCATCAAAAGATGCCTTTAAATGATTTAAAGGCACATCTATTTACACTACCCGATCGCCCTGATTGGATTCCTTATCGAACTTCGTACTATAAAGAGAATTGGGGCTTTTGTCTCAGCGAAAATCAATTATTGGAACTAAAAGACGAAGAGTATGAAGTGTATATTGATTCTGACTTAAAAGATGGTCACTTAACTTATGGCGAGTATTACATCAAAGGAGAAAAAGAAGATGAAATTTTAATTTCATGTCACTCCTGCCATCCATCACTTGCTAATGATAATCTCTCTGGTATTGCCCTAGCAACATTCTTAGCTAAACATCTAGACCAAATTTCACCCTCTCACTCTTATCGCTTTATCTTTATTCCTGGAACCATTGGTTCTATTACCTGGCTAGCGCTGAATGAAACTCACGTTGACAAAATCAAACACGGTTTAGTTCTGACTTGTCTAGGCGATCCTGGCAAGTCTCACTACAAAAAAAGCCGTCGAGGTAATGCTGAGATTGACCTTGCCGTGATTCATGTATTGCAACGCTCAGGTCAAGATTATGAAGTCATAGATTTCTCTCCCTATGGCTATGACGAGCGGCAATTTTGCTCACCAGGATTTAACCTACCAGTGGGCTGTTTTATGCGATCGCCTCATGGAACTTATCCTCAATATCATACATCGGCAGATAATCTAGAGCTTGTGCAACCCCAATACCTTGCCGATTCATTGTCGAAAATCCTGGCGATTTTGCAGATTTTAGAGAACAACAAAAAATACTTAAACCAAAATCCTAAATGTGAGCCACAGTTAGGAAAAAGAGGTCTATACAGCGCCATCGGTGGACTGACTGATACAAAGAAAACTGAAATGGCAATGTTGTGGATTTTAAACTTTTCTGATGGCAACCATACTCTACTCGATATTTCCGAAAAATCTGGTTTAGAGTTTGATTTAATTAAGAAAACGGCAGATACATTGTTGGAGTTTAATTTGTTGAAAGAACAGTTAGTAGTTAGTTGATAGTGGTTAGTGGTTAGTGGTTAGTTGTTAGTGGTTAGTGGTTAGTGGTTAGTTGTTAGTTGTTAATCGCTAATAGTAAAAATTGACAACCATCAACTAACAACCATCAACTGTAAGGGCGAACAGCCCTTCGGGTTCAGCAGTCGCCTAGGTCGGGCTAACCCTCCTGCAGCGCTGCTTCACCGTTCGCCCCTACTAACAACTAACAAATAACAACTATCAACTAACAACTATCAACCATCAACTATCAACCATCAACTATCAACTATCAACTAACAACTACCAACTAACAACTATCAACTAACATGACAGTGTTTAAGAACCAAATTGCCGTTGTCACAGGAGCAAGCAGCGGTATCGGTAAGGCAATTGCCTTGGGACTCGCAGCCCAGGGTGTAAAGCTTTGCCTGTTGGGGCGCAGGCTAGATCAGTTATTAGCGATCGCTACCCTTGCCGAAGAAACTTCTCCGGAAGTTGTGTGTTACCAATTAGACTTAACGTTGGATGAAGACATTAAGAAGTTCAAGGCGCGTCTGTTGACAGATTTTGGTCATGTTGACTTACTGATTCACAGTGCAGGTGTGATTACGCTAGGGGACGTTAAAACTGCTCCTGTCAAAGACTTTGATTGGCAGTACCGCACGAATGTTCGCGCTCCCTACCTCCTGACACAAGCTTTGTTACCCATGCTGATATCTAGTCAAGGACAAATTGTCTTTATCAACTCCAGTGCGGGTTTAACTGCTAAAGCAGGTGTCGGACAGTACGCTGCTACCAAACACGCACTCAAGGCGATCGCTGACAGTTTGAGAGCAGAAGTTAACCCTCTAGGACTGCGTGTCATTAGTGTTTTTCCCGGACGCACCGCCAGTCCTATGCAGGCGGCTCTTTTTGAGATGGAGGGCAAAACATACGTCCCTGAAAGCCTTCTGCAACCAGAGGACGTGACTGCTACAGTGATTAACGCCCTCAGTTTGTCCCGCACCGCTGAAGTCACTGACATCCATATTAGACCTTTATTCAAAAGTTAGTATAGCTGCCCTCTGCCTTTCTTTGTGAAGAAAAATGACCAGATTTCCATATGACCGCTTTGCCAAAGATTATCTTCAAGAATTATTATCACCATTAGGTTCAGTAGAAACAAGTAAAGATGTTGCCGGAGAAGTCAGAGAAATTGATGTTTATTTCGCACCCTCACCCGAACCTCAAATTGATAAACAAACTTTGGGATTGTTAGGAAGATTTACTGATACAGCAGTATTAATTGAGCCCTTCCGTAACGCAGTCACAAAGTCAGAGGTTCGTAGTTGTATGGGTAAGTTGTTTGATACTTGTGCCCTTTTTGAACGTGAAGCTAAACGTAATGATATAAGATTAGAAGAAGATTCTTTACCTAAGTTATGGATTCTTTCGCCCACAGCATCTGAAGAATTTCTAGAAGGATTTAACACAGAAATTGATGAACATAATTGGTTAAAAGGTATATACTTTCTGGGAGATTCCCTGAGAACAGCAGTGGTAGCAATTCATCAATTACCAGTAACTCCAGAAACTCTTTGGTTGAGATTACTGGGTAAGGGGAAAGTCCAGCAACGGGCAATCGAGGAAGTCCAGGCGTTGGATATTAACAATCCATTACGTAGCAAAGCGATAGATTTATTAGCAAACTTGAAAACTACTTTAGAATTAAATCAGAATTTAGACGTGGAGGATAGGGACTTAGTTATGCAATTATCACCAATTTATGAACAACGTTTGGCAGAGGCTAAACAAGAAGGTAGACAAGAAGGTAGACAAGAAGGTAGACAAGAAGGTAGACAAGAAGG
>CAXTSI010000353.1:0-10015 GCA_964246695.1 uncultured bacterium | reverse complement strand
CAACTAACAACTAACAACTAACAACTAACAACTAACAACTAACAACTAACAACTGTAGAGGTGCTCCTGCCGTTCGTCCCTACTAACTAACTTAATTTTTCCCTACGATACCAGTCTACAATTCGCTTCGGGGAAACACCAAATAAATAAGCAATAATTACTATTTGATTAATAAGCGTGGTTTTGAAAACCCCTTTTTGCTGCCACCGTCGTGCAGAAGTCACAACTGACACAGAGATAATGGTAATGCTCCCGATACGTTTTAAACGACGCATGAGTTCAAAGTCCTCCATAATAGGCAAGTCGGGAAAATTACCAATTTGGTAAAATATCTCTTTTGTTAAAAAAATTGCTTGATCTCCATAAGGCATTTGCAAAAAATGCGATCGCCAATTCACTCCCCATTCCACTAACCGTAAACTCCAAAGTGATGCGTTGATCCGTAAAGTAAACGCACCAGCCACAGTTGTTGGCTGGTACAGTGATGTACGAACCATGACATCAAATTCTGGAGGTAACAAGGTATCCGCATGAAGAAAGAGCAGAATCTCACCGCTTGCAACCAACGCACCTGCATTCATTTGACAAGCACGACCAGCGGGGGCTGAGATCACTTTGACACATAAAGACTTAGCTATTTCAACTGTATCATCTTTTGAACCGCCATCCACCACAATCACTTCTACGTTTGTACTGGATTGAGTACTGGCTATGGCTGCTTTGATATTTCCCGCTTCATTGAGAGTCGGAATGATAATAGAAATTCTGGGAGTGCAAATATTCTGATTTTTAATGGCTGACAACTGATGGTTTTCTCCTTCCTTTACGTAATATAGGGAATTATCTCCAAATTTGAAGTAATGTATAAAAGTATTATTGCTTGGGTTTGATAATGCTATATAATAATTTCTTGAGCAACGAAAACGGACTCGCAGAAGCTGTTGGTCTAGAACTAAGAAAATTGGATCAAGTAGTAAGTAGGTCGGCGTGAATAATTAAAGGTTTGTAGTAAGCGCTTAAGCGCTTACTACGAGCAAATTTACCTAATTTCACATTTCTTTACTTATCATTATTAGAATCTTCATCAAAATCAAGAAGTATGAAGTTGTTCTAATGCTGCATAATCGAAGGACGGTGCTTCAGATCAAGCTAAGCCGGTTTCAGCGTGCTTTACCTGAGGGTAACCAGTAGAACTGTCGGTAGTAATGCCGTCACCATGTTCGAGTGAATGCCTACCCTAATGCTATCGATAGAAACATTTCACACTAAACGCTTGAGCGCCGATCGCCTACAATCTGAGGATTTCGGCGATCTTTGCCGCATGCATCAAGATCCCAAAGTCATGGCGACTTTAACAGCCCACGGTGGTATCCTCTCAGACAATGAAACACAGCAAGTTCTCACAAGAAACCTAGAGCATTGGGATCGTCACGGTTTCGGGTTATGGGTGTTTCGAGACAAGGTGGACGGTCAGTTTGTTGGTCGCGGTGGACTACGGAAAACCTATATAGGCGGTAATAACGAGGTAGAGTTAGCCTACGCGCTGATGGCAGAATTTTGGGGTAAGGGGTTGGCGACAGAGATGGGTGAGGCTATCTTGAAGGTAGGTTTTGAACAACTTGGTTTGGCGGACGTGGTTTGCTTTACCCTGACAACTAACCGGGCGTCGCAACGAGTTATGGAGAAATTGAGATTCAAATACGAGCGAGATATTGTCCACGTAGGTTTACCCCATGTGTTTTACCGATTGAATGCTTCTGAATTACAACTTGGCGATCGCTGACCCATTTTACCTAAAATGGCGTCAGATCATTCTCGGCTTAAGCTGTTTGCTACTGATTATTGCCTGCAATAATGAGCATCCTACTATCAACACAACCCCAAATCATGGTATTAAATCTCTCAAGGTTGCTTGCGATCCCACTTTTATCCCTTTTGAAATCCAAACGGAGAACGGCAATCTGGAAGGCTTTGATATTGACTTGATGAATGCGATCGCCAAGATAGCTGGATTTGCAGTTCAGTTTGAAAGCCTTCCTTTTGATGGTATGATCTCTAGTCTGCAAGCCAAAAAAGTTGATGCGGCAATTAGTGGGATCACAATTACTGCTGAACGTCTCAAAACAATTTCCTTTTCGCGACCTTATCTTAAAGCCGGACTCGCAATTACTGTAAGAGTTGATAACCAGAATATTAAAGATCTCAACAGTCTCCAAGGAAAAAAAATTGGTGTACAAATTGGTACACCTGGAGCAGATTTTGCCAAAACCATCCCGAATGCCAAAATTAATAAATTTAATTCTGGACCAGAATTTTTCCAAGACTTGCTTAATGGCAATGTTGATGCTGTACTTAGCGATGCATTCGCTACTTTGTATGCTATTAAAATTGGCAATCTTAAAAGAATCAAAGTTGTTGGTGGGCTGCTTACTGAAGAATACTACGGCATTGCTACACCTAAAGATTCTCCCAACCTAGATGCTATTAACAAAGGCATAGCAACTTTGTTGTCTAATGGTACTTACAAACAAATTTACCAAAAATGGTTCAACAAAGAGCCTCTTCAATTACCAGAATCTCTGCCGCTTAAATGAGTTGTTGTCAAGCGAGAAGCAGCATTATCCACATCTGCATACCAGCTATTGTTGTCATACTTCTAGAAATGGGTGATAAGGCAATTTCGCTTCAATCCCAATTCTTAATTGCGGAGTACGTGTACCATCAGCATTTTTTGCTTTAGAATAAGAGCGATGTGTTAATTCACTCAATAATGACTTTTTCATATGAAACCGCTCGACCTACAGTTGTTTACTTCATTTATATTTTCATATAAAATCTTCATTTTTTCCCAATGTATTTGCGTTTTTAATAATTTTAAATTCTCAAAATTATTCAAAATTTTTAACAATTTTTTAGATATTTAAATAAATTTAAGATAAAATTATAATGATTGTGTACTAAAAAACTAATTGTGATATTTATTACATACCTGCTTGACAATGCAGGCTTGAAGTATGTACCGGGTTTGAAAACATTCTTCCGATCTTAGTAGTTTTTACCAGATTTTAGCTTAATAAGTAGAAGCCCCACACTGTATCAGGTACTCCTGATCAGTGTGGGATGAATACGAGGTAAAAACGAAATCGCCCTTTATTCGTTTTGTTGCATAGCAACAACAGAGTGAAGGGCATTTGAGTTTTTACCATCCTCTGGGATGGGTAGACTATCAATCAATTCTTCTAGTACAGCCGTCATCGATTTATCAGCCCAAGCCGCATATAACCTTAACTTATTCAATCTGCGTTCTGATACACGAATTTTAATGGCATGATTTTTCATTTAGCCCCCCAATGTTCAGACATTACTGTTATGATAATAACATAAGGAGGAAAAACGAATGCTGCTGAACTATCAATACAGGGCTTATCCAGACACTAATCAAAAATTAAAGCTTAATGAATGGCTAAGAATTTGCCAGTATTGGTACAATTTGCAGCTAGGTGAAAGGTTTACGTGGTGGCAAGATAACAATTTGCAGCTTAAATCTTTTCCTTGGTGGAAGGAACTTTTTCCGCCGTTGTTTGATACAAAACCTGGATATTACGAACAGAAAGCGCAATTACCAATAATCAAAGAAGATTTAAGAAAAGTCTGGCACAGTGGTGAATTGCTAGATTTTAAATCTGTACCTTCTCAAACCTTGCAAGATGTATCAAAACGTGTCGATTTGGCATTTTCGAGATTTCTTAAAGGTGATATAGAAGGCAAGAAGAGTGGCAAGCCACGTTTTAAAAATGCTGCTAGCTTCAGCACAATCAAAATTGAAGGGCAAGCAGTAACTATAGAGCGAGTCGAAAAAGATTGGCTATTTTTATCAGTCTCCAAGCTTGCTGGATGGATTAAGGTGAGGCTACATAGACCATTACCTGACGGGTTTACACTCAAAAATATTCTAGTCACAAGAAAAGTTGATGGATGGTATTTTACCATAGCTCTTGATGACCCAACAGTGCCAGTTTTCAATCCAAATGACATTATTCCAACCTGGGAGAACTCATTTCAAGTAATTTAGGAAATACCGATATCGGCTTGCTTTCAACTCGACTTTATATTAGAACGTCGCACCTTGAGACTCAACTTTGATACTGTGAAAGTGTTCGGAGTGGATCTGAAAAATGAATCTACTTCGTGTACCAATAGGTATAAATAAATATCAAAAAAGTTATGCAACTGAGAAATTGGACAGCGACAGTAGTGCTTTCTTCTTTGCTGATCGCTTGGGTCATAGCTTCTTTGGCAGTCAATGCTATAACCTCCTCTGAGTCAATAGTTGCTCATCCAATTGTTGTCAGTCAAGCTGAGTTCGGGGTTTTTAGAGTTGACAATAACGGTAAAGTTACGTTTATTGCTACAAATAAAGTGCCACTAAATGAGGGAAACCTATACGGGTGGCGGATTCGACTTAAGGACTACCAAGGTGAAGTAACATGGCGAGAAGTCCTGCGACTGCCAAAACTCCCAGAAAGCTGGAGTACAGATAATGGTGAAAATTTCTCAATCACTACAAATGGCGCCCAAGGCGTGAGTATTCGTACACAGTCGGCAAAATCCGGTGTAATTCAAAACTCTTGGACTATCGTTCGCGGCGATCCAATTGGTAAGCATACAATACTCGTCTACATTGCTGACCATCGCATTGCTTCTTTCGAGTTTGAAATAGTTCCAGTCAAGTCGCCGAAGCGGCAATTCGTTCACATCTGATGCAAACGAGAAAATGCTCCTAAATTACGCGGAAACCAAACGTCGCAAAGATTCAGCGCGGCGTTTCGCAGTATCGTTTTTCGGCTCGTGTTTGAGTGCTTCTTCGTAAGTTTCCAATGCCTGAGTGGTTAACTTTTTGCGCTCATAGGCATGACCAAGATTGTTCAGTGCTATTACATAGTCAGGCTTGTTTTTAAGTGCTTCTTTATACTGACGAATTGCTAAGTCGTACTGTTCTTGAGCAAAGTAAGCATAGCCCAACCCATTGTAAATGGGGGCAACATTTTCGAGTTTCTCTTCTTCGGCTGCTTTGATAGCTTTTTGAGATAGGGTTATAGCTTGGGAAAATAATTTTTTCTCTAAATAAATACTTGCTAATTCGTAGTATTCTTGCGCTGTACCCTTTTCTTTACTGAGTTTTTTCCGCAATCTTGAGAATGCGCTTTCAAGTTTACGTGTTTTAAATACTTGCCGAAGAATGCTTATAACCGTAAATAAGAGCAGAACCACCAAAATTGAGAGATAAAAAACCGCTAAATTGTTATCCATTGCCTTTATTAAAAACTAATAATCAATTAAAAATTAAAAATTAAAAATTATTAATTTTACATTTTTAATTCTTGTACTCCCTAATCTATGGTAAACCCCAATAGGTAGCGCGTTGTTTGAGCCAACCTTCAGCTATATGATGAGCGATCGCTTGATTCACTTGTTGTCGCAACTGATCGTACTGCAATCCCTTAGGCATGACTACAGACAAAGGTTCAGTTGAGAACTTTGTTGGTAGTAATCTATACTGACTATCTTTTTGTACCCAACTGCTGAGGACGCTAGCATCTGCAGCAAAAGCTGTTGCTGCATTGCTTTCTGTAAGCGATCGCCCTGACTGATAAGAATCAACTCCTACTAACTCAGCAGACGGCAAATAATACTGTACTGTTGCAATGGTACTAGAGTTTTTGAGAACAGCTATTTTTCGTCTTGTCAAATCACTCAGCTTTTTGACAGAGGAATCTTTTGTGACTAATACAGTACCATCTAAGTAGTAAGGAACACTGAAACTTACTAAGCGAGCGCGTGAAGAAGTTGCTGTTACCCGAGCTATCGTTAAATCAACTTTATTGTCTAACACTAAAGACAGGCGATCGCGATTCGCTACAGGTTGCAACTTTACAGCATTTGGCTTGCCCAACAGGTCAACCGCTAACGCTTTTGCTAAGTCAATTTCAAAACCTTGTAAATTACCGCTGACATCTCTAAATCCCAGGGGATGTAAGTTATCTTTAACAGCAATATTCAAATAGCCCCGCCGCTGAATTTTTGACAATTCTGCGGCAGATGCTGTTAATTGTGTACCGACAATTACAAAACTTAAACCCAACAGAAGAATGATCGCAACAGATCTAAGCCAATTTAACCTTTTCAGCGGCCGAGGCTGCGGATTCTTTAGCAAATGTAGAGGATGGTTTGTCTGTAAGTCACACATATAAATCATCCGTTACATTTTCAGCGGCCGAGGCTGAGGATTCTTTAGCAAATGTAGGGGATGGTTTGTCTGTAAGTCACACATATAAATCATCCGTTACATCCGTTAAACATCCGTTGCCACCTTTATCCTTTAGCAAGGCTAGCCAATTCAACTACTTTGCTAAAACTAGCTGGGTCCACCACTGCCATTTGCGCCAACATTTTGCGATTTAATAGGATATTAGCTTTTTTGAGATTACCGATCAACTTGCTGTAACTCATGCCGTGTAGACGTGCAGCAGCGTTAATGCGAGTAATCCAAAGGCTACGGAAATCGCGTTTGCGGTTTTTGCGATCGCGGTAGGCACTCCGCAGTGCCTTCATGACTTGTTGATTAGCAGTTCTAAACAGAGTTGAGTGGGAACCGCGAAAACCTTTAGCTAGTTTGAGAATTTTATTGCGGCGTTTGCGAGCAACGTTACCGCGTTTTACCCGAGTCATAACTTAATTCCTGAAGTACTTACAAATAGGGGAGCATTAAGCGCACATTTTCTTCATCGCGCTCGTTGACGACAGCCATTTTCGACATTTTACCCTTCTTATTAGAAGTCTTGTGTTCTAGAAGGTGATTTTTGCCTGCTTTGCGACGCATGATTTTACCCGTGCCGGTGGCGCGGAATCTCTTCGCTGCTGCTTTGCGAGTTTTCAGTTTAGGCATGGGTTGGCTTTAAAACGACACAATCTCTAATTATAAACCAATACTATATATTAGGCGCAAACAAGTAACAAAAGTCTAATCGCAATTAATTGCCCTTCTATAATAGTCAAGCGATCGAGGGAATTATGGGAGTTGATGCTTGGCGACTACTGACTAACTTTTGGATCTAAAACAATTTGTGAGCCTGATTGATCAACATGGTAAATCCAAGCTTGCTCCTGCACCTGTACAACGACTTCCCACCCCTTAACAGGATTGTACTCTAAGGTGCAAATTTCGCCAAACTTGAAAACGCAGGGATTGCTAAATGTTTTCTCCGTAACCTGGGTAATCTGTAAATCAGCAATTTCCAACCCTGAACGGTCTGAAGCATCCTGTAAAATCGCATCTTGGATTTCTTCAGGTAGTGCGGCTGAATTAGATGTACTGACTTTAGGATCTAAAACAATTTGGGAGCCGGATCGATCAACATGGTAAGTCCAAGACTGCTTCTGTACTTGTACAACGACTTCCCAACCTTCAATAGGGTTGTATTCCTTTGTACAAATTTCCCCAAACTTGAAAATGCAAGGATTACTAAAGGTTCTTGGTGTGACTTGAGTAATCTGCAACTCACGAATCGGGACGCTGGAACGCTGTTGCGCATCACGCAAAATCCTAAGAGCGATCGCTCTTGGTAGCCTATTTAACTGCTGCAGATCGGACAACTGACTAATACGTTCGCTCCTCATGTTTTCATATCCAGGAAAAGCAGCAGCAGAATTGTTGCCTCCGAGTCCGACTCCACTAGATAGCAGGCTTGTCAACGCCAGAGTCAACACAATGTCTTTAGGGGACTTGAGGGCGTTATTAATCAATGGCAACAGCTTGGTTGTAAGTTTCATATAGTACGGCAATGTGGTATTTATGTACCAATTGCAGTATATAGGAATCCGATTTGAATTTTCAAAAAATCTAAGTATTTGTAGGGTGTGTTAGGACGTTCGTCCGTAACGCACCAAGAGCTTCGGACGGTGCCGTAGTCTGGTCTAACACACCCTACGTGTATTTCAAAAATCAAATCGGAATCCTATAGGCGATCGGTGCAGGCGAAAAGAGTGAGTTGAGTAGCCTACCAACCCAATATAGTCCACATGCTTTCCCTGATATCTTGCACCATTCTCAACAAGGTAAGACAAACCAGGTTTATGAAAAATAAATTAATGGTTTCAGCTTTAATTATTTGCACTCGTTCCCGGTTTCTGGCTGTGGTGCAAGATGTAAGTTAGGGCTACTCCCTTCCCTCGCTTGATACGTCAGTATTGCACTTAGCCTACCTTCGGGAAATGTCGAGTCCCCTGCAACTATTATTCAGCACAAAGCTGCTCTTAATCCTCTGGGTTGGCAGGGCAAACGCATCTTATTTTTATAATGATTACTGGACAAAGGTTTCAACCATTGTTGATTTTTGTGACTAAACAATGAAACCCTACCAGATCATGGCGGTCAATGGGCGTTCTTTGCTCAACTCACTGGCGGTGATAGTGGGAACTTCGGCGCTAATTCTGGATCTTTACTCGAACCAGCGCATTTGGTCTAAGTACTTCACTTAGAGAAACAAAGAGGAAGGAAACTGGCGTTTCAACGCCGGAAAAACTGGACAAGGCGCTGAAGATTGTAAATTATCTGGTTTACTCCAAGTAAATGGTGCTTTCTGGGCAGCGGATATCCACAACAAACGCTTTGCCCGTGTCATGGCAACGTATAATAAACGGTATTCTTCAGCAGTTTTCAGGTGTTTTGCCTGCTCACTCGCTGCAGTGATGCTTGGTAAAGTAGATTGACCGTGGAGAGCAGAGCGAATTTGGGCACGGGCTACTTCTGATAAGGTAAAGTCGCCTAAAAACTGGCTTTGGGGAGGAACCCAAAATTTTCCGGGAATTAAGTTTTCGTGCAGAAAGGGGATAAAAACACAGTCCCAATCCAGCCCTTTGGCTTTGTGCATTGTGATAATAGTAAGTTGACCGCCACGAGTGTAACGTGCCTCCAAATCTTCTGTTTCCACAGGTTCAAACCGTTCGGAACTGACGATTTCGCTAAGTACACCCAGCATCGCCCCCAAAGAAGCAATGCCAGCTATTTGCTGGTTGACTCGTTCTGCTAGTTTGTCAGCTGTTGCTAGTTCTGCTTGGTCATAATTTAATGCCAAGGCGAGGAAAGAAATTAGCTGGTACAGAGGTAGTTCTAAGCGAGCTCGCAGAAAGCTGCGACACAAGTGTGCGGCTTTTCGCACTGGTTCTAGCTGGGGTGTCGCTAGGGGACCAGGATACAAAAACTCTTCTGGCAGACTTGCGAGAGCATTAAGGTCTTGGGTTTCAATCAACCGTCTTTGTACAAGGACTTGTAGTGTTGCTTTGAGGTAGTCAGGCGAATGGGGGCGATCGCAAAATTGCAGCAGTGCCAAAATTTCCTCAGGCACATGAGAATGGCGATCGTGTTCTCCCACATCGTAAAGTGTAATTTTATGCTCTTTACATACAGGGGCAAGCGCCTCTGCCAACCAACGTCCTTGGCGATTTTCTCGCACTAGAATAGCTGCATTCTGATCTTTTGGATCTTGGGCAAATAGCTCGATCGCTCTCTGGGATAGCAACTCAACCGTGTGATGAATGTCACGAGGAGTATAAAGTTCTAATCCCCGTCCTACTTTTTCCGGATTCGCATCGGGTTGGGGGTCGTCAAAGTCAACAGGGCGAATTTTCTGGGGACGAAATGGTTGCAACTGATGAGTAACGGATGTAACGGATGAGTTATCTGTTGTCCGGGGAGATAAACCATCCGTTACATCCGCTTTAATCCGTTGCTGGCTATTGACCCAATCGAGGACAAAGTTGGCGGCTTCAATGATAATTCTGGTACTGCGACCGGCTTGATCCATTGTAGCCAGTCTTCCTTGAGCATGACACTCTTGGCAGAATTGCCGAAAATAAATCGGATCGGCTGGGGTGAAAGTGGAGTTAATCGCTTGGTTGGGATCGCCCACACGCACCAAATTGATTTTGGATGAGGGAGTAGGGGGAGTAGGGGGAG
>CAXTSI010000352.1:0-10022 GCA_964246695.1 uncultured bacterium | reverse complement strand
TCCCACAGTTTTAGGGTTTTGTCATGACTCCCCGAAAGTGCAAAGAAACCATCCCAACTCAGACATACTGAGGTTACCCACCCCTTTTCATTGCTTGTATGTCCCTCAAAGGTACGCAAACACTTTCCCGTTGCCACTTCCCACAGTTTTAGGGTTTTGTCATCACTTCCCGAAAGTGCAAAGGAGCTATCCCTACTTAGACACACTGAGGATACACTTTTTGTATGTCCTTCAAAGGTACGCAAACACTTTCCCGTTGCCACATCCCACAGTTTTAAGGTATTTCCTTCCTCATTAAGAATATTTCCACTTCCTGACAAGGCAAAGCAGCCATCTTTACTCAAATATACTGAGTTGATTATACCTCTATGTCCTTCAAAGATACGTAAATACATTCCCGTTTTTGTATCCCATAGTTTTAGGATATCCCTAATCCCCAACAAAGCAAGGGAGCCATCCCTACTTAGATATACTGAAGACACACGATTTGTTGTATCTGTCTCAAAGGTACGCAAACACTGGTCTGTTGCCACATCCCACAGTTCTAGGGGTTTGTCGAAACTTCCTAACAGAGAAAGGGAACCATTTCCGTTGAAGCACACTGAACTCACTTTTTTGCGGGGATTTTTTTCTGTAAATATTGTGGCACTTTCCCAACTACCTCTCAATGTTTTGCGGGGTAAGTGGATATAAAGACCTCTCCAAGCTTTTACAGCCTTTGAGAGATGATTGTGTGGAACTTGTACAGCCTCTTGTGTTTCACACAATCGCGCTTTCCGAATATGTTCCGCCGCCTCCACATAGCAATTCTTTCCTATAGCCTCTTGTGCCTGTTTTAGCCGCGATTCATAAATCTGATTCAGATTAAGAGTGTTTTCTGTTGTCAGTACTCGCGACAATATTAGCGGAGCTCGATAAGAAGTGGTGAAGCCAACTTTCCACAGTTTTAGAGTTTTATCATAACTTCCCGACAGACATCTCCAACTTTCCATTGAGTATACAGGACGGCCGCATCTAAATTGCTCTTGTCCATAAGCAAAGTTAAGAATCAACGAAAGAATCAGCATTTATTGTTTGATTTACTTTCCAAGACTCAAAGCGATCATCTAAATCTTTCGCAATAAGCAGCGGTTAATAAGATTATTTTCGAGTTTATTGAGAATAGAAATGGAGCAATAAGCCCAAAATGCCGAAAAAAAAGGACGTACTCGCCCGTGAGTAGTATTGGAACAGGAATGTACGTTAAGACCAAGATGGTTACTGTAATTGAGTTTGAGCCGTCGCTCTCAAATCTATCTATTCCTGTGATAAAGATTATTATCACAGGAAAAATACACTCAAAGCATGAATTCTCGGTGACAATGAGGCATTGAATTCGTTAGAAATTTTATCGTTATCACAGGAATCAGTCGGAGCGCGTACATTTTGGTTTCAATGCTACTCGTACGCGTACTTATGTCTGAGACATGAGTACGCGTACGATAAGTTGTAACTTATTCTTCACGGTTCTTTGTAGTCTCTGCTGCTTTGTAGAAAACGTCAAACTCCCGCTTCAATTCAGCTAATTTGTCCACCTGCTCAGTACTTTCCAGCTTTCTTTGTCTGCGTCTAGACGACTTATAAATACCTGGTTGCTGCGGATTCACCAATTCCCAGCCTGATGATTCGATGATTTCGTTTCTTTTGCGTATGGATTCATCATTTGTTGTTTCATTCATATCACAGCAAACCTCGTTAATTAGATTACTAAAAAGATGTTGACACGATTACAGCACTATTCTGTGCTAGAAGTTGAATGGTGTCTTTACTAAAATCTTTTATTAAATCGTTATCACTATCATAACTTAACACTCCCAGGAGGGAACCTTCCGTTTCTATGGGATCAAATATTGGCACACTCAACATCGATTTTAAGGGTGGACGCACTAATGCCTTTTGATACTTGTCCATATTCAATTTAATTTGTTCAAAATCACCGTATATAATCTCTCGATTCTTCCAGCACAATCCACATACGCCACTTGCCAAATCTAACTCCAAACGGTCATCAGCATCATCAGGGTCGAAATTATAAGTATAAACAACTTTTAGCTTGTCTTCGGCAGTTCGCATCATAATGTGTACACGCAGGTGACTGTCATTATTTTCTAATTCTTTTAGAAACAGAGCGTGTAAGATTTTTAGAATTGTTTCCATGCGTTCGCGTGCAGGTGGAGCTTTGTATGAGCGAAAGAAATTTTCAGCAGACCTCTGTCCGTCTTTATACAGATTTTCTTTCTGCTCTGAATTCAGATTAAAATCAAAAGTGCCTACATTCACGTATAGCGGAATTATGTTTAAGTTTGCTACTTCACGAGTTTCTAATACTTCGTCTCCAGACAGCGTTGTAGAAAAAATACGATTCGCGAAGCTAAAAATGTCAGGAGTTTTTGTAGTTTGATTGTCTTTCCTTAAACGTGGCTGTTGAGTGTTATTTCTCTTCCTTTCAACAAGCTTAAATGCGAACATAGGAGTGAATATATCTACCTGTTGTTTGCGTCGCTCCTCATCAAATACCCAAGCTGGGAAGTTAGAAAGTAGACCCCCGTCTACTAATTCTATCATTTGGTCATTCTGAACTTTAATTTGTTTTGGCTGGAAGAAAAATGGAATGCTAATGGAAGCGGCGACTGCTTCTGCCACACGTACCGTTGGAGTCTCGTTCTGACCATAAATTTTTATCTTATTGTTGCTGAGGTCAGTGGCAATAATTTTTAACGGAATCTTATCGGGAGCAACATCTGGATTAATATCCTGAAAAAGAACTGTGTCGTTAGTCCCGCTTTTGTGAATGACCTTCTTAGCGAGTAATGCTTCCAACCAGTTCATAAACTTTTCTGTACTGAAAATTCCTTTTTGATAAAATATTATATTCAGCAAGTCTCGGTTGCGCCAATAAAAACCTGGTGCATTTAGATAGATTTTCAGAGGATTAGAATTGTTAAATGTTTTTGAAGCGTCCTCTTTCAACCGTTCAAATTTATTCCAATCTTGTTTTCCAAAGAACTCATCAATAAAGTCATTTTCAAATGGCAGTGTTTCCCGTTGTTGTAAAAAAGTGTGTGAATCATCGGTGGGGAGGGTCGTAGGCTCATCAAGCTTGTAGAGTTCGTCAGCGTTGTATCCGACAGCAACTAAAGCAGCGACTATTGAACCCGCTGAAGTGCCTGCAATTCCAAGGAACTTAATACGTTTGTGTTCGGTAGCTTTTAATGCTCCGATATGAGCTAGCCCTTTTGTACCGCCACCTTCAAAAATCCCAAAGGTATTTATGTATTCCATCAATATTTAACAAAAATATTTGATTATATTTTCACATTTTGAGAACTTTAAAGATGCTACTTCAAAAAGCATAGCGTAGCTGCTAACATTTCCTCGTTTCACACTGATGATTATGACATAAAATCAAACTAGTGGTAGCGTTTTTAACAGTTCATGTTTAAAATCAGTAGCATTTTTAAAATGTATTTTTGGGTTATCAACGAGCGCCAAGTCAATCAATTCTGCCAGTTTATCTGGAATTGATGGATCTCGTTCGCGGATAGGCACAGCTTGAGTGTTTAACACTTCCTCCCAAGGATCTTCACTAATGAAGTCGCGGGGAAATTTCCCGGTGAGCATATAGTATAAACAAGCGGCAGTTGCCCAGATATCCACTTCAGGCTTGGCATACTTAAAGTTAAGCACTTGCTGTCGGGGCATAAAATGTGGTGTACCTGCGGATTCATCAGTTTGAGTTAGACCGCTTAAACCAGCTAGGTCAAATGCCTTGGCTAACCCAAAGTCACCTATTTTCGCTATACAGATACCATTGGTCTTGGCGAAGAAGATGTTGCGTGGGTTGAGGTCGCGGTGTACCAAGCCCTCCGCCCTGCCAAAATTGCCATCAGCTAATTTCACATGGGATATCTCGGCTTTGTGGGCGTATTCCAATCCATCTAAAACTTGAAGTATAATAGGCAGTGCTTCATCAATTGGCAATTTACCACGCTGCCTAATTAAATCCTCTAGGCTGCCACCGTTACAATATTCCAGAGTGAGGAAAAAAATATTATCATAGTAGCCGCAATCTCGCATATGAACAATATTAGGATGGTTTAAAGCTTTGGTGTTTGCCATCTCGCGCAGAAACTGTTTTATACTATCTCGATCGCGATCAATTATCTCGGGCAGGATCACTTTGAGCGCCACCTGCTCCCCTGTCTGGTCATGACGAGCTAAATATACTCGGCCGAATCCTCCCTCACCCAGAATTCTCAGAATTGTGTAGCCCTGAACAAATATCTGACTCATACTCTCTTTACGTCGCATCAACATTGCCACCCTTTGCATAAAACCATAGTATGAACAAGTATGAATATGTGATACCATGAGTGAAAATAAGGGAGAAGATGTGATGACGCAGATCGAACGCATGACGATCGCCCTGCCTGTGGAAATGGCGGCTGTCATCAGGGAAGCGGTAGAATCAGGGGATTATGCTTCCAGCAGCGAGGTTTTCCGCGATGCCATCCGGGACTGGAAGCAAAAACGCCACCTACAGCGCCAGGAAGTGGCGCATATCATGTCAGGGGTGCAACAGGGGATTGCCGACTTGCAAGCAGGACGAATCAAGCCAGCCGAGTTCGTGTTGACCCGCCTTGAGAAAAAATACCAGGCGATGCTGTAATCCTCATGCTCTGCATTTTTACGGCGATCGCCGAAGACGACCTTGAAAATATTGCGGATTACATTGCCATCGACAATCCCGCACGGGCTATTTCTTTCGTTCAAGAGATTAGGAACCGTTGCCAGCGCATCGCTAATGCACCCCAAGGCTACGCGCTAGCCCCGGAATACGGGGAAAACATCCGAAAAGTCCCGTATGGCAATTACCTGATATTATACACGGTACATGAAGGCAATATCGTTATCCTGCACATCCCGCATGGCGCTAGGAATATTCATCTATAACCCAATACAGTTCAGATAAGCATCAACCAAGAAACCCGGTTTCTTTGAGAAACCGGGTTTCTCCGCCCCACGCTACCCTTAACTGAACCGTATTGATCTATAACCTCACGTCTATTCTCATTTATTGAATCTTATTGACATTTGTCCCTATAGCCCTGTATTGCTACAAGGGTTACTCCGTCTATTTTTCAGTCTTTTTTTACGTCGAACTCCGGTGTATTGCATCCAGCCCGCCCACTTTATGGTTTTCCTACAGCTTGAATCACTGCAGCAGAAAGTGCTGCTAACCCATCTGGATTGGTGAAGTAGACAAGGTGGTCGCAGGCGACTTCGTGAATTTGGGGTTGAGGCTGCTCATTTTTAACACTCTTGATACTATCTACAGTTGCAGCAATGTCGTTTGGTTGACCAAAGAACGGTATTGCAACTGCTTTATTAAACAACTTCTGCATCAGTCGCTCTAGGGGACTAGACTTTTGATTAGCTTGTGGCTTAAGAGCACCAGGAATAATAGATGTATTACCTGCAATGATTGTGTAAGGAATCTTGGGGTCAACGCTAGCTGCCAAGTTTTGCAAGAATGGAGAATTGGGATGCATCTGCTCTAAGGAGACATCGACAGTTTTAACGACCTTGCCAGCTTGGTTAATTGCCTTCAGCAACATTCCCAAAACTGGTACGGACCAGGTGATTTGTGACAGACCATTTAGCCCAATACTAAGGGTAGCTAGCGCCCAGTCTGTTACAGTCGGCCAGGGAGAACCACCATTTGGTGTACCTAGCATGAGCAAGTGTTGAACGACCTGATTGCCTTTTTCTCGTTCAATAAACCAACGGGAAACTAATCCTCCCATTGAGTGAGCAACAATGTGCAAGACTTTGCCGTGGTTTGCTCCTAAACCAACTGCTGCGAGTTTTTGCTTCAGGAGTTTGGCATTCTCTTCAATGGAAGTGTTTAAGTTCTCATAATCAAAGGTGAGAACCAAGTCATATATGTCAGCAAGCGATCGCTCAATTCCATTCACTTCCACCTTGGCAGTACGGATACTCGGAACCATACTTTGAGTATCACCAATGATACCGTGAATATAGAGGACAATTTGTGACGCCTCCGCCACCCGCGCTTTAACTTGCTCTATTCCTCCTGTATAACTAACAACCCGATCCAAACTAACGTCTGCCACACCCAAGATTGGATAGTTAAACTCCAGCCCTAGGTTTTGAGTTACCACCTTTTGAAAGAAAATGCGGATGGAACCATTAAGGCTGCGGCTTCCTTCACTCACTGGCTGTGTTAACCGCTCTAGTAAAATCTCCGTTTTGCCATCGTTAGTACTTTGAGCGCGTCCCAAAGGCAGGAAAAATTCCCCATCATAGCTGATAGGTAACAGATGCTCATCCGGTTCTAATGGTATATCTACAACGATTTTGAGGGGGTCTTCTTTTGTGACTACAGATGGGTTTTCTACCTGAGTTAACTCTAGCACCGCCAGACCAGGGTCAGTCCCCCGACTGGTAGTGAACTGAAATGATTGTATTCTTGGACGATCTGCTCGCAGCATCGGCGGTAGCATGTGATTGCCTAGATCGCGGGTGGATTGGTTGACTGTTGTTAGACGTGCTTTAGCGTTTAAGCTGGGATGTGCCTGCAATCTGACACCAGATCCTAGGGAAATACTCTCGCCTCCCTTGGGAATAGCGGTTGTTTGTTGAGGGCGTACAGTTGTGATGTTAATTTGACTAGTTATCCAATCGTCATAAATTTCTTCTTCTGGTTTGGCGCTGAGTTCACGGGATGGAATCCGGTTCATTAAACGGTTCAAAGTCCCTCCACCTCGAATAGATCTTGGCACTGAGCGAGAAGGCAGGTCAAGCTCCTGTTGTTCGAGCAATGTGGCATCAAATTCGGCGCTGCTGACAATGAGTTTGAGAATATCTTTAACTTCAGTAATGCCTTTTTCCCGCCACAGTTTTTCCGGAACCGTGGGATAAATGAAGTTACCTGCTGATGCCCAAGCTTCCTGTCCTGGCTGTAGCCAGATTCCTCCGCCATCAAATAAACCAGCACTGACTGCATAGCGGTCTGTCAAATCTAGTAAGGCACAGTACAGAGCTTCATTACTGGTATTTTTGAGCTTAATTTTGACAGAGGGTGACTTCCACTTACCATTTTCCTGTAGATACTCTAAGCGAATCTCAGGATCTTGAAGCTCTCGCCCCTCCTGATAAATCACTATTTGCAATGCATCAGGTGGAATTCGACTGGTAGCGGGACTGGAAAGTTCAGCGACATTCGTCCAACGGGCAATATGTTCTAGTCGCTGAATCGCCTGCAAAGCTGTTTCATTTGTGTAACCCTGAATTTCCGCGACTAAAGGACGGTTATCTGCTGGTCGTGCGATCGCATATTTTCCATCACGAGCAAGCAACTGGAACTCAGCTGCTTCAGGTGTTGTAACTTCACGCACGTATAGAGAAGGTTGGTTCTGGGAACCTGCTTGCAGCAGTGTGGCGCGAGCAAGTTCTACCCCTGCTTGTTCCCCTGCAAGCAAGACGCCTTTGGGCGGTAGGGGCAAACTGGTGACAACAGCTTTAAATGTCATGTCTGACGATAAGTTTTCAACACCGCCGATCTGAATGAGACTCAACTGCGGCATAACTTCCAAAACTCTAGCGTCACCGATCGCCGTTGACAATTGACGTAGTTGTTCTAGGGGGCGATCAAAGGGAAACAGCGCAAGTTCGGTTGTCTCAGTTCCAGTAACTTGGGGAATTCCGTGAACAGCACCACCATCAATTACCCAGCCGTGGTCTTTGTGATAACTAACAGTGAAGTAGGGAGTGCGTTGGGCGATCGCTCCGACGAGAAAAGGTTGGTCTAAATCACTGAGAATTGTTGCTTCTAATTGGGGAGATTGAGCCGTAATTTTACTGCGAACTAGGGCATTAGTACGCTTGAATAAGTCTCTATAAGTCAAACTACCATTAGCTTTCTTCAATGTATCGAGTAAGAAGTAAGAGAAAGCACCTCGCGATTGCCCATCCCCGTGGTACTCTTTTGCTAACTCACTATCCCGGCAAGCTGCTAAGAATATATGTTTTCCTCGTGGCAAAGTCCAGCCACTCGGATTTTCTTCTAGACTGCGGGAATCTGAGAGTTGGCTGGCTTCTGCCAAGGTGAAGATAAAGCTGTCTAAAGGTCGTTTACGTTGATCGATAGGCGCTTTACGAGTTGCGGTTTCTTCGATATCATCACCACGGTTGCCTGAACCTGAGTGACAGCAGTCCATAATCAAGGCGATGTGAGGGTTTTTCTCGGCGACAAGAGCGATCAGCTTTGCCAACTCCTTATCTGCCAAGTCCCAACTTCCAGGAGTGCGACTGTCGTAACAAACCAGGGTTTCATCCAGTCGGTCAGGCTCTAAAACCCAAAACTCTTCAGGGGCTTTCTCTTGACTACCATGCCCTGAAAAGTAAAAGAAAGCAACATCTTCACTGCTAGCTTGGCATAGATGTTCACGGAAACCATCAATGATTGCTTGACGGGTGGCATCTTGGTTCAAAAGTGTACGTAGATGTAGTTGGTAGCCATCGCTAGCGACCCGCCCTGATAAATACTCTTTTACAGCCGTGATGTCGTTTACACAGCCCTTCAAGGCAGGGACAGGACTGATATATTCGTCAATGCCAACCAGCAGCGCATAGATATTACGATTCATACCTTTCTCACTATTTTTGTATTTAATAATACTTAACCGCAAAAAACCCTGCTTACTTACGTATTGACATAAATTTAATTATGTGCATTTATACGTACCTGCTTTGCTAAAGGTTAGCTAAGCTTAGTGGGCTTTCCTTATACATTGTTAAATAGATCTAAGCAAAATCAACTTATGCACTTTTGCTATTCAGCCTAGTTGTCCGACGAAAGGGCATGTTTTAGTTGGGTACTTGGATTGAATCTGCCAAAACTGCCAATTTTGCACTAGACATCTCCGGAAAACACGTAGAGACGCGATTAATCGAGACGCGATTAATCGAGACGCGATTAATCGAGACGCGATTAATCGCGTCTCTACCAAGGGTTTCAGGTAACGCATAATTAATTTTCACCAGATGTCTACTGTTAATATGGTGTAATTTGAGGGAATTATGAACGTGTAGTCCGACGCTTACTTGTCAGTTGATCAGAATGTTCACTTTATCTCGTCAAGCTATCACTGCATCTGTTGTAGTTTGTTTGTGTATATCAGGTGTTGGTTTGCTCCAATTCCCACGCATGCAAAAATTACTGAATAGTCACAAAACTGCCTCTTCAGAAACTTTAGAGAAAGAAATTAATTCAGAAAGGCTTCGTCTGAGTTTGTTAAAAAAAATGCCAAGTTTTGGTTATAACAATTTAATGGCAGATTGGGTATATCTCAATTTTGTACAATACTTTGGCGATGATGAAGTTCGTGACATAACAGGTTACAGTCTTAGCCCAGAATATTTTGAAGTTATACTAGGAAACGATCCACGATTTCTAGCTGCTTATCTCAGTCTTTCTACCAGTACTTCTATGTATGCTGCCATGCCACGACGTTCTATAGAATTGATGGAGAAGGGTTTAAAGTCTTTATCTCCTTGGGTTCCCCAACGGTCTTACTATGTCTGGCGTTATAAAGGAATTGATGAGTTATTATTTTTAGGAAATGCCTCGGCAGCAAAACAATCCTTTACCACAGTTGCCAACTGGGCTAATAAACATTCTGATGCAGAGAGTAAAGAAATAGCATTCATTTCCCAAAAAACTGCTGATTTTCTCAGTCATAATCCCAACACTAAATTAGCTAAGATTGCAGGATGGACAATGGTTTTGAATAATAAAGTAGATGAAAAAACTCGGAAAAGAGCAATAAGTGAAATTGAAGCTTTGGGAGGACAGGCGATCGCTAATCCTGACGGCACTATAAGAATTAAATTTTTAGAGTAAAAATTGCTAATTGCTAATTGCTAATTGCTAATTGCTAATTGCTAATTGCTAATTG
>CAXTSI010000351.1:0-10130 GCA_964246695.1 uncultured bacterium | reverse complement strand
GTGTGTACGGGCGGGGTGTGTACGGGCGGGGAAACCCCGCCCCTACGGTCGGAATTTTACTTTACCGCAAGCACGTTGTTACTAAACAACCTTACATTGCCCAATTAATTCGCTGTTTTGAAGAAGCGGGTTTGATACCTTTGCCGATATTTATTAATGGCGTTGAAGGTCATGTAGCGGTGCGGGATTGGATGACAACTGATTACGAAATCCAGCAACGACAACTTGGTCGTGTAGAAATTCCCTCTGTTTCTTCTGAAGCCGTAGTCGTAGATGCTATTGTCTCTACCATTGGCTTTCCCTTAGTAGGTGGTCCTGCTGGTTCAATGGAGGCTGGGCGTCAGACGCAAGTTGCTGTACAAATTCTTTCTGCTAAGAATGTACCCTATATTGTAGCTGCACCACTCTTAATACAAGACATTCACTCTTGGACACGCCAAGGTATCGGCGGCTTACAAAGTGTTGTTTTATACGCTTTACCAGAACTAGATGGGGCAATTGATACTGTTCCCCTTGGTGGTTTGGTGGGAGAAAAGATTTATCTAGTTCCCGAACGGGTACAACGATTAATTGGTAGGGTAAAAAGCTGGATTTCCTTAAGGCAAAAACCTGTATCTGAACGCAAGATTGCAATTATTCTGTATGGGTTCCCGCCTGGGTACGGTGCTGTGGGAACAGCCGCATTATTAAATGTACCACGCAGTCTGCTGAAATTCCTCCAGGCATTGAAAGACCAAGGTTACACCGTTGGGGATTTACCTGAAGACGGGG
Source organism: uncultured bacterium (assembly GCA_964246695.1). Taxonomy (GTDB): domain Bacteria; phylum Cyanobacteriota; class Cyanobacteriia; order Cyanobacteriales; family Nostocaceae; genus Stigonema. Next base: position 9,359 of record CAXTSI010000351.1, on the reverse strand, counting down.
AAGAGTTGATTCGCCGAGTCAAAGAGGCAGACGTGGCAACGGATTTTGTAACGGATGTAACGGATAGTTTATCTGTCGGACACCGAGATAACTCATCCGCTATATCCGCTACAACATCCGTTGCCTCTGTTAATGTCAGGACACTAGAAAAATGGTTGGGATATCTCCGCACATCTCGGATTGAGAAACAATGGAAGTCTCTCACGGGTACTGGAATTAAAACTTATGGTGATGAATTCCATATTGGCGGTGTCCAGCTAGGAAATGTCTGGATAGGTGTACAACCACCTTTGGGGATACAAGGCGACCCGATGCGGTTAATGTTTGAACGCGATTTAACTCCCCATCCTCAATACGCGGCTTTTTACAAATGGCTGCAAAATGAGTTTCAAGCTGATGCTGTTGTTCACTTTGGCATGCACGGTACTGTAGAATGGTTGCCGGGATCTCCTTTGGGTAATACGGGTTATTCTTGGTCTGATATTCTGTTAGGAAATTTGCCCAATCTCTATATATATGCGGCAAATAATCCTTCCGAATCAATTTTGGCGAAGCGTCGCGGTTATGGTGTGTTAATTTCTCACAATGTACCACCCTATGGTCGTGCGGGTTTGTATAAGGAATTAATGGTATTGCGGGATTTAATCTCGGAGTATCGAGAAGACCCAGAAAAGAATTATGTCCTTAAGGAAGCGATTTGTAAAAAGATTGTGGACACGGGTTTAGATGCAGATTGTCCGTTTGAGGATGGGAAGCGGTTGGGGATTGCTTTTACTTGGGAGAATGTTAGGTTGTTTAGCGATCGCCCTTTTGTTGATTATTTGGTGAAGTTGTACGAGTATTTGCAAGTTTTGGAAAATCGGCTTTTTTCTTCTGGGTTGCATACGTTGGGAGAAGTGCCGAATGAGGAGGAAATGGCAGGGTATTTGGAAGCTTTGGCAACGGAAGTGGCAACGGATGAAATAACGGATGTAACGGATAAGTTATCTGTGGGACGACGAGATCAACCATCCGTTACATCCGCTACAACATCCGTTGCCACATCCGCTACATCCGTTGCCACATCCGTTGCGTTGGTTCGGGAGTTGTTGGGACAAACTACTGATGAGTTGACGAATTTGTTGCGGGGATTGAATGGGGAGTATATTTTGCCTGCGCCTGGGGGTGATTTGTTGCGGGATGGGGCGGGTGTGTTGCCGACGGGTAGGAATATTCATGCTTTAGATCCTTATAGAATGCCTTCTGCTGCTGCTTATGCGAGAGGACGGGAGATTGGGCAAAAAATTATTACTCAGCATTTGCAGGAGTATGGTTCGTATCCGGAGACTGTGGCGGTGATGTTGTGGGGTTTGGATGCGATTAAGACTAAGGGGGAGTCTCTGGGGATTCTTTTGGAGTTGGTGGGTGCGGAACCTGTGAAGGAGGGGACGGGAAGAATTGTCCGTTATAAGTTGAAGGCTTTGGCTGAGGTGGGACATCCCCGGATTGATGTGTTGGCGAATTTGTCGGGGATTTTCCGAGATAGTTTTGTGAATATTATTGAGTTGCTGGATGATTTGTTTCAGCGGGTGGCGGATGCTGATGAATCGGAGGACGAGAATTTTATTCGGAAACATGCTTTGGCGTTGCAGGCGCAAGGTGTTGAGAATGCATCTGCAAGGTTGTTTTCTAACCCGGCGGGTGATTTTGGTTCGCTGGTAAATGACCGGGTGGTTGATGGTAATTGGGAATCTGGGGAGGAGTTGGGTAATACTTGGCAAGGTCGCAATGTGTTTAGCTTTGGGAGACAAGATAAAGGTCAGGCTAGACCAGAGGTGCTGAATAAGCTGTTGCAAACGAGCGATCGCATTGTTCAAGAAATTGATTCGGTGGAATATGGTTTAACGGATATTCAGGAGTACTATGCTAACACGGGCGGTTTGAAGAAGGCTGCGGAAAAACAACGCGGTAAAAAAGTGAAAACGAGTTTTGTGGAAAGTTTCTCGAAAGACACCACACCTCGTGATTTAGATGATTTGCTGCGGATGGAGTATCGCACTAAGTTGTTGAATCCGAAATGGGCGCAAGCGATGGCGAATCAAGGTTCGGGCGGTGTTTTTGAGATTTCCCAACGCATGACGGCGTTGATTGGTTGGGGTGGGACTGCGGATTTTACGGATGATTGGGTATACGATCAGGCGATGGATACTTATGCGCTGGATGCAGAGATGGCGGAGAAGTTGCGAAAAAGTAATCCGGAGGCTTTTCGTAATATTGTGGCTAGGATGTTAGAGGCGCATGGGCGAGGTTTTTGGAATGCTGATGAGGAAAAGTTGCAAAAGTTGCGGGAGTTGTATGATTTGACGGATGAGGAACTTGAGGGTGTGACATATGATTAATTTTGAATTTTGAATTTTAAATTTTGAATTTTGAATTCCGCGCTGCGGTACTAGTTGTGTTCGCCGCGAAGAAAAGCGATTACTCCCGAACCGCTACAAGATTACCAATCTTCTTCTCTTCTTTCTTCTTTCTTCGTGTACTTCGCGTCTTTGCGGTTCGTTAAAATAGGTCATCTTAGACCGGTTCGGGAGTAATTTTCATTCCCCGTCTTGTTTACATTCCCTAAATGTTCTAGCTGTCTTTTCTAAGCATAAATCCGCCGCCATTAAATCAATACCATCAATAATTTTACTGGGTTCAACAATTCGCAAAGCAGTAAAACATTTGTCTCGATAATTGGGGTTATTTTGGAAAAAGGATATCGCTTTTTTTAAAGGTTCAATCACAGGATAGGCTGTTTCTGCCTTCTCAATAGCCTCTCTAGGAATTGGAGACTTGAGCCTTTGGACGGACAAATCAATTAAATCTCTAGACTCTACCGAGGAATCATTCCATCTATCAGAATTAGCTAAAAGTTTTTCAGCAAAACTGTCAATTTCATTTAAGCATGGGACAGGCGACCAACTAGGATAATCTGGTTCTCCCAATTCGATACGTCCTTCCATAATAATCTCAAATTTAATCAGAGTTTCATCAACTATAATTGCAAATCTTACCCCGTACTGGTCAGCTTTGATTTCTCCGGGTAGGTCGAGGTTGTTTTGAGTCTTAAAGAGGGCATTATATTGATTTTCAGCTATTTTTTGTCGCAGCAATCGATAGCCAGTACCAGTGGAACAGAGAAAATCTATATCTTTGCTTAATCTATATTCGCCATGATTTAAACTAACCAGAGTACCACCACCAAAATATGCGCCACATTCTAATAAAAAATTAGCCTTTAATTGATTAAGAACATTTAAAAATTTTTGATGAAGTTCCCTCTCAAACATTTGCACTTTTAACCATGAATCATAATATTGAGCTAACTGTTGCACAAATAAGGCTTCTGTTTGGCTCAAATCGCCTAAAACTCCTTGGTAATGCCACCCGCGTTCATATATTCTGAGCATTTCTAAAAGAGTAAGATTTTCTATATCTTCTCTTTGCCAACATAATCTTTCTAAAAACGGCAATTTTTCTGGTATTTGAATTTGAGGTTTAATTAACATGATTTTTCATGGCTTCTCTACGCACGTATAACGGTGATGGAACGTTGATTTTTTGTTGTGGAAATTTGGGTTGATAGACGTTCTTCAATTGGTGGTGACTTTTTCCTTTGGTCGAAAATCAATAACCAGCCAGATTCTAATCCCAAACGAGCTAAATAAGAGTCTAATTGTTCAAGACCGTCCGAAAGTGGATCGCCTCTTTTGTCGCGCCAAACCTTTAATTCGATTCCCAATGTTACCGAACCATATCTTAAACATAAATCCATGCGATCGCTTCCAATCGCATATTCGCGTTCGAGTGTTCCACCTCCATTAACGACACGATGTAAGAACGCCATTAGCACTAGATGCGGTGCTATTTCATGGTATGCTGCACTACCTAATAACGGTTCACCATGCTGTCGCCAAAATATTAAAAATGCATCTAGTAAGGCATCGGTATTTAATTCGCCTTCTTTGGTTAACCAAGTAGGGCTAATGTGAGGTAAACTGTCTTGAGTACCTTGCACTAAAACACGGGGAATCACCTCGCGGTAAATAGGGTTTGCAATCGTTAGTCCTCCTGCTGGATCGCGTCGCAATAACCCCAGATCAATCAAATATTGTCGGTCATCTGACGGAGTATCGCCTAATGCAAGTCCGGCCAATATTGGCTCAATAATTTCTTGGACTCGCTTTTCTCGAAGTTTTTCAGCAAGCGAGTCTAGATGGGTATCTTGGCGTGCGATTAATATTTCCTTGGCTTTTAAAATATGTTTATGTGTAATCGCGACATTTCTATCCAATACTATCTTCTCTACAACTTCTTTAGCTAGTGCATTGACTAACCAAGGCTGTCCTTGAGTCAAATCGAACGCCATTGCTGTTGCTTCTGATGTGAAAACTTGCCCTGTATCCGAGGTATGTTGCTGGTAAAGTTCTTGGACCTCAGCGGCTACAAAATCTCTCAATGTTAAAGAGCTGACTTTGATATTAAAAGGACTCGACGTATTTAATCTATCACTGCCACCCGATGCTATTTTATAATCTCTTACATCCCGCAAACCAATCAAACCCACGGACAATGGAAAATTTTCGGGACGAGAGGGATAACCATCACGTAACTGCCGCAAAACCGAAATTAGCGCTTCATCTTGTAGAGAGTCAATTTCATCGATAAATACTACTAATGGTCGTGGTGAAGCTTGTGCCCAAGCCTGCAAACTTGCTTGAATTCTCTGTCCGGGTTCAAGATAAACCCAAGTCGGAGGCTGCAAATCTTGAGGTAAACGCACTGAAATCATATTCCGCCACGCACCGAGAACTGCCAATTCTGCAGCACCTGGGTCATGACTGTAGGGGCTTCCCACTTCTGCTGATACCATTACCGCTGCGTAGCGTCCACTTTCTGTGAGTTGTTTCGCCAATGCTAACATCGCAGTGGTTTTACCCGTTTGGCGAGGTGCATGTATTACAAAATAACTTTCTTGTTCAATTAGCTTCTCCAAGTCAGGCAGCCGACTAGTGGGCGACAGCATATAGTGTTTGTCGGCTTTACACGGACCTGCGATGTTGAACCAACGAGACATGCAATATTTTTTGCGTAAAGGCGGATAGTTTTAGTCTACCTCCATAAGAGCGATCGCCCCAATAAAAATTTGTTTGGCAGTTAAATCTAATTCAGGGAAAGCCAGAGAAATAATGCGATCGTCTCCTCGGAATGGCGTAATCTGGTATTCATCATCAATCAACTGACAGATAGAAAGTGTTGGTTGTTTAGGGTTACCAGTAAATTTTTTAGCTCCAATTCCAAGGTAATCAACAATCCAGTATTCCGGAATTTTCAGGCTTTCGTATTTACCAAATTTCATGTAGTAATCATCATCCCAATTAGTAGAAACGACTTCTACAATTAATGGAATTGAAGCACCATAAATTACCGTAGATTTTTTCTTCCACAATGGCTCATTCACAAGATTTGTCCGATTTAGTAATAATACATCAGGTGAGTAACCTGATTCACTTGTGGAAGGTTTTACTAGTGCTGTTTTTGGAATGGAGTAAGGTAAGTTTAATCGAACATATTCAAAGCTGATTTTACCTGCTATAAAGCCCACAACATCTTCATGGTCGCCTATTGGTTGGGCCATTTCAACAATTACTCCATCGTGTAGTTCGTAACGTCCCCCTGGCGGTCGCCATTCTGTAAATTCTTCAAAGGTGACTAATTTGGTTAGAGCTTGATTCATTGCTGTATTGTGGTTACGCTACATTTTTTGCTGAAACTATCTCGTGCTGCACCATTAGACTAATTAGGAGTGTCTTTAATTGCTACTGCCATCTAATTTGGTCGTGGCTTTTGCAATCACAATACTATCGTCAAACGTTACTCCCGAACCGCCCGTTCGCCGTTAGGCGTTCCCGAAGGGTAGAATATCTATTTAACGAACCGCCAAGACGCCAAGTACGCCAAGAAGAAGATAGGTAATCTTGTAGCGGTTCGGGAGTAGTACACACTTCAAGGCGAACTGGCATTAATTTTGAAGTAAATACATTATACTTCTTCCTCCCTCCTTTTGCCCTCTGCCTATGACTTATAGCTGCCTTACCCAAACCCAGATATCCAAAAGTGGGCAAGAACCATTTTAATTTTTAATTTTTAATTTTTAATTCCGCGCAGCGGTACTAGTTGTGTTCGCCGCGAAGAAAAGCGATTAATTTTCATTCCCCGTCTTGTTTACATTCCCTAAATGTTCTAGCTGTCTTTGCTAAGCATGAATCCGCCGCCATTAAATCAATACCATCAATAATTTTACTGGGTTCAACAATTCGCAAAGCAGTAAAACATTTGTCTCGATTCCAAAGTTCAACTCAACCTACATTGATAAACTTTCAGGGCTTTTAATGAAAATACTGTTTGCAATCATCTGGGGGTGTAAACTGTAAACAGTAAAAAAACTTCCTGGGGATGACATTGCAGGGTGTGCTGTAATATGATATATTGAAGTTTAATATCTAGTCGGATGACTTATGGTAAATTGGTCTTTGACTGTTTCAGATGATATTGACCAGTCTGTACGTCGGTTTCTGGCAGAGAAAAACGGTGAGGAAAGGGATATGGCGGCTTTTGTGGAAAAGGCCGTAAGGCGGGAATTGTTTGATCGGAAATTGCAAGCCATCAAAAACCGTAATGCGCAATATTCGCAGCAGGACATTATGGATACGGTTGACGAAGCATTGAGCAGCGTGCGTGCGTCTTGTTCTTGATAGTAATCTCTTATGGATTGAAGATGGTACGCAAGTACTGCTCGGAAAGAGCGAAAATAAGAAACCCGGTTTCTTCAAGAAACCGGGTTTCTGGCATCTCAGCTATCGTTAACCGACAAGTATTGGTAAGCGGAAAGAGCGAAAATAAGAAACCCGGTTTCTTCAAGAAACCGGGTTTCTGGCATCTCAGCTATCGTTAACCGACAAGTATTGGTAAGCAAGGGTCAACGGTAGGTAAATATCTAATAAACCTACTTAAGTCAATATGCGATAAAGTACAAATATCACATCATGCTCCAACGAGAGGAAAGATGGATATTGACTTTATCATTAGTGCGATTAAAAACGCTGCTCCCGCGACTGTTTCCTTGGCTATTCAACAGGCTAGTCGTAATGAATATATCATCAAAGTTTTAATACAAGTAGGGCTTGACTCAGTACAGCCACCAAAAGATGTTGAGGGAGTTTATGCTTACGCTTTAGTAAAGTATGGTGTGTTTAAACCTGAGTCTATTTTAAACCTTTTTAGAAAAAAAGAGGTGAAAGCAGCTTTTTGGGACGCCTTTAACGGTAATCCCTTGGATTTTGTTCGAGATGTAGAACCTCATTGGGAGTCTATGAGAGGTGAAGCACAAATAGACTTACGTAAGGAGTATAAAGAATTCTATGACGCTTTTTTCTCTGTAGCAACACGCAGTAGGAATCCTGGTGATGTTATAGTTGACCCACATTTCACGAAACTTCCAGAAGTGTCCTCTTATCCAGATGATTTTAAAGCACTCATTGAAGAAAAAATTAGGACATTTCGTGGTAGGGGATTTGTGTTTGATGAATTTAATCGTTTCCTCGACAACCATACCAAGGGTTACTTTACTGTGGTAGGGGATGCGGGAATGGGGAAAAGTGCGATCGCAGCTAAATATGTTTATGACCACAAAGCTATCTGTTATTTCAATGTTCTTGTAGAAGGTCGTAATAAACCTGAACAATTTCTCAACAGTATCCGTCAACAACTGAATCATCGTTATCAGTTGCAGGATTCAGCAAATGCTAATTTACCAGGGTTACTGAACAAAGTTAGCGAAAAACTTGCCACTGATCAACGCCTAGTGATTGTCGTTGATGCTCTTGATGAGGTGGAACAACCAGGGTCAGGAAATCTTTTAGATTTACCTAAAAACTTGCCCGATCGGATATATTTTCTGTTAACTAGGCGACCATATCAACTAAAGAACAAACGCTTATCTACTGATGAAGGCGTTAAGCAGCAAGAATTGGATTTAAGAGCAGATCAGTATGCTGAGTTTAATAAAAACGATATAAAAGACTATATTAGTTTCTTTATCAATGACGATCCAGATTATCAAGATAATTTGAAAAACTGGATTGACCGCAAACACATTTCTCCGCCATACTTCATTGAGCAATTAACCGTAAAAAGTGAAAATAATTTCATGTACCTGTCCTATGTCTTACCAGATATTGCTAAAGGATATTATAATGAGCTATCTTTCAAGCAATTACCCAATGGTCTTCTGGAGTATTATGCACAACATTGGCAACGGATGGGAATGGAAAAAGCACCACAGGAATTAATGGTGATTATCCTCTTTATTTTGGTGCAAATTCCTACATCACCGACTGTAAAAATAATTGCTGATATTGCAGGAAAAGAAGAATATGAAGTTGAAGAAGTTCTGGAACAGTGGGTTGAGTATTTGAGAAAGCGGGAAATACAGGGAGAACTTTGTTACAGCATTTATCACGCCAGTTTCTTAGATTTCTTGAAATCCCAACGAGATTTGAAGCCTACTCGTAAGCTATTTGAAACAGTTGAACAACGGATTTCTGACTACTTGTATTGAGAAATGGCATCCTATGAGGAAAGTTGCTGACAAATTAGCAGAATCCAGTAGTAGTCCTGCACGTCTTAGGGCTTATCTTGGCAGCTTACATAATCTAAACTTAGGTAAGCTAGATAACTGGCAAAAGTATTACGAAATCCTGACTGACTTTGATTTCCTAGCAGCAAAGATTAACCATACTGACTTTGGTGTGCAGCCACTGATTGATGATTATGATTTGATTGATGAGTTTAAACTATTAAATAACCCAGAGGAAGTCAAAACGCTGAAATTAATTCAAGGAGCGTTGCGACTGTCAGCACATATATTGCAACAAGATAAAACCCAACTGGCAGAGCAATTGTGGGGGAGAATGCAACACTTTGCAGTGCCAGAAATTCAAGCTATGCTGGAGGTAGCAAAGCAGAGGAAAACTTCACCTTGGTTGCGTCCCTTGACTTCCAGTTTAACTCCTCCTGGTGGACCTTTATTACGCACCCTCAACGGTCATAGCTCCAGTGTAGAAGCAGTCGCCGTCACCCCCGATGGCTTGAAGGTGATTTCTGGTTCAAGGGACAACACACTCAAAGTCTGGAGTTTGGAGACTGGAGAGGAGTTGCGCACCCTCAACGGTCATAGCGACAGTGTAGTAGCAGTCGCCGTCACCCCCGATGGCTTGAAGGTGATTTCTGGTTCAAGGGACAACACACTCAAAGTCTGGAGTTTGGAGACTGGAGAG
>CAXTSI010000350.1:0-10196 GCA_964246695.1 uncultured bacterium | reverse complement strand
CGCTTGACAATCGCTCGCCAGATAAAAAGCCCTCAAGGTGAGGGAGCAGCGCTGGGTAATCTCGGTATTGTTTACGCTAATCTGGGAGACTACCCCAAAGCTATAGAATATCAACAGCAGTTGTTGACAATCGCTCGCCAGATAAAAGACCGTCAAAGTGAGGGAGCAGCGCTGGGTAATCTCGGTAATGCTTACGGATCTCTTGGAGACTACCCCAAAGCTATAGAATATCATTTGCAGGAGTTGGTAATCGCTCGTGAGATTAAACACCCTCAAGGTGAGGGGATTTCTTTGAACAATCTTGGGCTGGAATACTACAAAAAAGGTAATCTGGCTTTATCAGAAAAAACTTTATACCAGGGAATAACCGTTCTTGAATCTCTCCGAAGTGGATTAAACGATACAAATAAAATCTCAATTTTTGAAACGCAAAGAAACATCTACGAAACTTTACAACAAGTCCTAATTGCCCAAAACAAAACTGATGCTGCTCTAGAAATTGCCGAACGTGGTCGTGCTAGGGCTTTTGTTGAGTTACTTGCTTCTAAAAGATTTCCTAACCCCCAAGAAAAATCACCACCACCTCCAAAAATTGAAGAAATTAAACAAATCGCTAAAATTCAAAATTCTACTCTCGTTGAATATTCAATCGTTAACGATGACTTCAAAGTTGCAGGTAAACAACAATACAACGAATCAGAACTATATATATGGATAATAAAACCAACTGGTGAAGTGACATTTCACAAAGTTGACCTAAAACCGCTTTTACAACAACAAAATATTTCCCTAAGAGATAAAGTAGCCCAAGTTCACAAGTCGATTATTGAGACCCTTGTTAAAGGTGAGAATACTGTTAAAGGTGAGAATATTAGACAATTACAGGAAATTTATCAGCTGCTGATCGAACCAATAACTCGTTTCCTACCTCAAGAACTTAATGCTCGCATCATATTTATCCCTCAAAATGAATTGTTCCTGCTTCCATTTCCAGCCCTTGTAGATTCCAATGGAAAATACCTGATTGAAAAACATACCATTCTCACTGCGCCATCTATTCAGGTTCTCGAGTCCACTCATGCGCTTCGCACTCGTCTTAGAAAAGCAAATGGTGCGGTTGTGGTAGGCAATGGGTTAGGGTTTACCTATGCAGATACCCAGTATCCTGACCTGAAGATTGCTGAAACAGAAGCCAAAGCAGTTGCTGAACAACTAAAAACCAAAGCTATTCTGGGTCAGCAGGCAACAAAAGCAACTGTTCTGGAAAAGATGGCACAAGCGCAATATATTCACCTTTCAACCCACGGCGAATTTGACAACGCAACAGGTTTAGCCAGTTGGGTGGCTTTAGCTCCCTCCACCAAGTCCGCGAAGAAAGATGATTGGCTACTGACAGCAGAAGAAATTCTCAAACTGAAGCTGAATGCTGAGATGGTTGTATTAAGTGCCTGCAATACTGGAAGAGGTCGGATCACCGGTGATGGGGTAATTGGGCTATCTCGCTCCTTGTTCGCGGCGGGTATACCCAGCGTAATAGTTTCTCTATGGTCAGTCGATTCAGAGTCAACCGCTTTTTTAATGAAGAAATTTTATCAGTACCTCCCTTCTGGGAAGGCAGCAGCACTGCGTCAGGCAATGTTGGAGACAATGAAACAATACCCAAACCCAGGGGATTGGGCAGCTTTTACGTTGATTGGAGAATCATAATTGTAGTGTTTTAGTTGGTATAGACGTAAACTCTAGCATTTCATCAGAGTAATCGACTTTCAGCAGGTCTTGTTTGATCACAGAACATAGCTTTTTCAGGAAATCGCGGAGTTTGTAACCCATATTCCGCACTTCAAAATGTAATATCTTGATATTCAAGAATAATTCCTAATAGTGGACAGTTATCAAGTATTAATACTGGTAATTATTGGTGATTTGTGATTGTTATCTAACCACCATTAGCCAGATTTTTGAAATCTACGTGTGTTACACAATGAAGTGCGGAAAGTGGGTTAGTAAATGTTTACTTATAGACATAAACCTGCATATTCATCTTATTGGCGGCGGGAAAAGTCAATTCCTTAATTACGTAGACATTGTCCTGATCGCTACCAATTTTTGGATCAATTCCCACAGGTAAACTGACTTCAGCCTTATTGTCTCCATTGCCCTGAATTTTCAAATTCTCTAGCGGGATTCCTGACCAAGTCCTTTCCTCTCCCTTTGGTGGAGCCAGTGGCTTCCTCGTACCACCCACTAACTTTAGAAATGTCACTTTCTGGATCTGCTTGGTGGCGATTGTCTCGCTCTGATTATCCCGTGTAATGGTAAAGTTCTGCTTTTGTGGATCGACATTCGTCAATCGTCCCAATTTTGAGGTCTTGTCCTTCAAAGTTATTTCGGCAAGGTCGGTTAAGGTTATTGGCACTTGGACAGTTTGAGTCTGAGCCAGAGTGCGTTGGCGGGAAATATTTTGATTCGCTGGTATGGTCGATATATGAGAGTAAACCGGACAGCTACTGAGTGCAATAACTATTAGCGAGCTAAGGACTGGAGGGAAAATTGTCATATTTGTGAGAGGTTAAACATCTAAATAGGCTGCTTAAATATAATAATTGAAGTGTCTTTTTTATCAGAAGTTTTCGTGTCTGAATCTGCTCAAAATTCCAATGAACCCAAAATTCTGGGAGCATTCATCAGCGTAGCCGGTTTACTGAGTGTGGCACTTTACTTCACTGGCTGGATTTATCGCTATGCCTACTATGGCTCTTTCCGGATCGAAGTAAATGCACTGAACCTGCCTGCGCAGTCATTTTTCTTTGTACCTCTGTCAGTGTTTTTGGGAAGTCCTTGGGCGCTGCTCAAAGGACTATTAGTGATAACACTGACTATCCTTGTCATCATTCTAGGTCAAGTTGGGTGGAAACGTATTCTGCACAGATTTAGATTTCATTTTGGAACCAAAGGATTCCTACCAACCCTACTTAGAGATCTGATAGTAATAGGGCTGATTTTGGTTTCTCTTTATTGGCTGGCGCGATCGCAGGGAGAAGCAGACGCTCAAAGAGATGCTATATCAGGCAAATCTGTTTTACCTTTAATTGCTTTGGTTCATCCAGAGAAAGATTTGGGCATAGGGCGTAATCCAAAAAAAACGTTCGACGAGCCAGCACTTCAGAAAGACTCAACGCAGCAGAAAACACGAATTATTGGGGACATAGAGCTATTTAATAAGCTACGGGAAATAGATATTAAAGCTTCAGATGATCCACCTCAACTGGGAGACTGGCGGTTACTTGTCAGCAGTAATGGATGGCTTTATTTAATTCGCACACTGCCTGAAGACCAAGTTAGAAAGAAAGATGGTAGATTTCCGATTGTTCTGGCTGTTCGAGAAGGAGGAGGCGAACAGCTAATGATTCTTAGTTCACCTCCGTAGGTGAGTTGTACATTTTAAAAATCTGTAATAAGTAGTCAGTAAAATACTTAACGTTCAAACGCCTTCTGCCACTTCACCATCTCCGCAAAACCCATAAAACAGCGCTGACACCATCCATCAACCCATAACGCCGGAACCTTGAACCTTGCCCCACAGTTTGGACATTCTGACAGTAGCCGTAACTGGTGGCGATCGCATCCCTGAGTCACCTTAAACTGCCACTCAATCCTGTGACATAGCACTTGGGCATAACAAGCGCCACACAACCGAATTGGCTCATGCTTCATTCCCACCCCAGCATCCGGCAACATCTGTGCTAACCTATGCACCTCTACTCCAACCACAGCCGCTAAAGCCTCCAACTGCTGATGATACTCATACCCCGGAAACAAAAATGAAGACTGAATATATCAGAATTAGAACTACTCCTCGCAGATTCAATAAGTTAAAGTTATTAGCTGAAGAAAGAGAAAAGTCAATGACACAACTGATAGAGGATTGGATTGATAGCCTACCTACACCACACAAAGAAAACATCACTGTGTCCGCACATGACACACGAGCGCCTTCATCCCGTGCCTAAAGTACGAAGTTCGGACGCTTGCGCGTCCTACTTCTCACGGGTTTTCGGCATTTTACTTATAAGTATCAGCTAGAATTTATTCATCTGCGTACAATCGAGCGCAATGCAGCAAGGGTATTATCGTTTAGAAGCGAAAGTCATCAGTCGATCTAAGGGACACTCAGCCACGGCAGCGGCAGCTTACCGTGCAGCGGAGGTCATTAGGGATGAGTATACTGGGCAGCTTCACGATTTCAGTAGTAAATCTGGTGTGTATCTTAGTGAGATACACGCACCCGCCGGATCGCCAGACTGGGTTAACAACAGAAAACTGCTATGGAATGCTGTAGAAGGAATTGAATGGACAGATAATCGCAAGAAAGCGACAGCCCAGCTGGCAAGAGACATTACTATCTGCTTCCCGGCTGTGATGGCCCATGAGCATAAGCTAGAAGCTGCTCGTTCCTTCATGAAGGAGTTTACCAAACTAGGGATGGTAGGGGATATTTCCTATCATGACTTCACAGGTAAGAATAAACACAATCCTCATGCCCATATCCTGTTGACGCTCAGGGAATTGGACGGCGATCGCTTCGGTAAGAAAAATCGGGATTGGAACAAAAATGATCTTCTCGAAGAGTGGCGATCGCACTGGTGTCATCACCAAAATGTTGTCCTTGAAAAATATGGATATGACATCAGAGTTGACCATCGTAGCTATAAAGCTCAGGGTATCGAACGAGTACCCACTCTTCATGAAGGGCGCTCGGTCAATGCTTTACGCCAAAAAGGTCAGCAAACAAAAAAATCTCGACGCAACGACGAAATTAAGCAACTAAACCAAGAACTGGAAGCAGCCAAGGAACATTTGCGACGACAGCAGATAAGAGATGCTTGGCGTGAAAAAGAGCGAGCAGAGCGCATTGCTGAGCGTGAACGGCTGGTCGAAGAATTATCCCTAGACAATAAAGTACAGTCTCAAGATGGCGAAATTCGCCATTTGGCCCGGATTGCCCAACAGGCGATCGCTCCAACAATTTCACATAATATAATTAGTCCCTCTCCTTCACGGGAAATGGAAGAAAGGAAGAGACCTGATCCCCAACCTCCAAAAACAAGGCAATACTACTCTTGGCACGTTGTCAAACAGCAGCTCGATGCTATGGGTGGTGACGGCAGATTTGAAATTGGTCTGTTGGATCGCCAACTCAAATTGAATGAAGAAACAGGCGAGATTGAAGAACCAAAACATCCTATGCAGACAAAAACTTTTACTAAAGAGTCCATCCTCCGCTATGACCCTCAAACAGGTAAGACGCCAATTCTTTCTTGGTTGCGCCATCAAAATACCCAAGGCAAGGACATATTCATTCGGTTAGCCCCAACTATCGGCGGCAAATCTCAAGGACTGATATTTGTTGATGATTTAGACGGAGCAACAGTCGAAGACTTAAAGCTTAAGGGTCTGGAGTTTGCCGTTCTAATGGAGTCTTCACCAAAGAACTTCCAAGGATTTATCAGGGTATCGAATGAGCCAATCGAGCGCGAAACGGCAAGCCAGCTAGGAAAGATGTTAGCTTCAGCCGTTGGAGGTGATAAGGGAAGTGCAGGCTTCAATCATTATGGTCGGCTCAGTGGACTCACTAACCGCAAGAGTGAACACCTGGGTGTTTATTCTGGCAAACATGGCTTTCCGTATGTGAAACTGACTGAAGCCACTGGCAAATCAATGCGCAACGGTATTCAGTGGGTAGAAAAAGCCAAAGAACGTGCGGAGATCGCCCTTCAAAAAGAACTTGAAGCTGCCAAGTTGGTTGCTGGACTTGAACATAAACCTGCTACAGAAGCTCAAAAAGCAAAAGCACTGCAACTGTTCGAGCAGCTTGGTGAAAAAGCACGGATGAAAAATTCTAGTCGTGACCCAAGTTCTATCGATTGGGCGGCTCTCAAGCAGATGGCAAAACGGGGGTGGGGTAGCGATGCTCTGCGCTACGCCTTGGAGTACGGAAGTCCAGATTTAGAGAAGCGTAAACCCGGACATGTGACCGATTACGTTAATCGGACTGTTGTGAATATTTTCAAAAATAAGGAAGTCATTGAAGCGATCGCTCGTAGGCAAGAACGAGCAGCGTCCAAGTCTCAGCAATCCGTGAAGCAGGAAGCAGACCTTAAACAGTCTATTAATGAAACTGACCAGCGGCAAACAATAGGGCAATGGCAAGAATATAAAGAGCGGGAACGAAGTAAGCTCGCCGCGACTGACGATAAGTCAGCGCGGCAGTCAGAGAGAGGGACTGTTCCCTCCTCTGATAAGAGCCAGGTTAAATCACCTAAAACCAGCTTCCGCAGGCATTTTCGTTCAAGAGACTCGTACAGATTAAATGCAGAGCAAATAACTAAGGTTGAACCAGCTAATAACAATACATATATTGAGGTTGAGGCTGTAGGGGAACTGGATGCCCAAACAGTAGCTGCATTAATTCAGCAAGCCCAAAATTCAACCAAATCCGCTGAGCAAATTCGTAAGGCGGAATGGGCTTTGGGGCAAGATACTTCAAACTGGCGATCGCAGGCTAAAGCCGAATACCTCCGTGAATTAGGTAGATTCATCAGTGCGCACGGTAAAGAAGCTGCATTAAACCCCAGCACGGATGGGCAGATTGCTGTCAAAATGCGAATTGCTGGGTATTCTTATAATCAGATTTACTCCACCATCAGAGAACAAAGCCCTGTTTCAGTTTCGCTCCCCGATGCGGAGTATCAAATTGTCTATCTTAGCAAGGCAATAAAACCTCTTCTTCAGACTCCCCAAGTGCGAAGTGCCGCATCTCATCAACGGTTCCAACGACGCCAAGATGAAACAACAATCACCGAGCATAGACTTGATAAGTTGGGACTTGCTACGCCTGTAGAAACCTCCCCTTCCCCTC
This sequence comes from uncultured bacterium, assembly GCA_964246695.1. Lineage (GTDB taxonomy): Bacteria > Cyanobacteriota > Cyanobacteriia > Cyanobacteriales > Nostocaceae > Stigonema. The sequence continues at coordinate 3,277 of CAXTSI010000350.1, read as the reverse complement.
CTCCCAAGCAACAAACGCGATCTGAAAGCTCTACACAAAATCGGCAAGAACCAAAGCGTTCGACTGAGGGCGATCGAGAACGCTAACAGCATTAATCTTAGCGGTTAAAATATATAACTTTAAGGCTTTCAAACTATTTAGGAAGCACACGCTAGAATTAAGTAGGTGATTCTCATGTAATTTATGAGTTCAAAAGATAAGTCTGACGAACCTCTTATTAACTCTGAAGATATCGAACAAGATCTACTTGATCTGGAAGGTAACTTACTTGAATCAACTAAACATCTACGACCGTCATCTCGACCTTCAATGTGGCGCAAGGTTGGGAGCGCAGCAAGGTCATATGGACGAAGATTGATTGAAAGAGAGGCAGTTACTGTTGAGGTTCCAGGTCTTGGGGAGGCTGTCGCAGTTTACGAAACATATCGCTTCGGCAGGGAAGTGTGGGATTTTATCAAAGAAGAGCGCGTGCTAGCCAAAGCTGCGGAAAAAAGTCACAAAGAAATTTCAGCTACCAGTCCTTATTTTAGGAAGGAAGAAGTAGAAGCGAAGTTAGGCGAAGGAACAAAAACCGGAGCTAGAGTAATTACTGAAGAACAACACTCAACTCTAGTGAAACCGTATGATAGTAAGTCTAACTATCCGTATTTAAATTATCGTGTTCAAATTTACAAGCCTTCCGTTGAAGCTGTAGTATCGAAGGCAGGATCATCCCTAATTGCCCAAGAGGAGGAACGATTCATGCTACAAAAAGCAGCTCAGACATCCAAAGGGTTTGAAGAAAATAATCTCATAGGGGATGCCAACGAAAAATATCAATATCTAATCCACAACATAATGAAACAAGTCGGGTCTTCCGATCATTTCAGTAGGGTATATAACCCTAAAGCTGTTATACGATTGGAAAAAGCCACTGTAGAACAAATGCACAGAGATGGCTATGAACTCCAAGAAATCGCACACGCTTACCAGAAAAATAGTCCTTTTATCAGAGGCTTAAATGACTCACAGATAAATCAACATGCTGACCGAATTTTTGATGATGTATTGCATTCAAAGCCTCTTCAGGAATCACGGGAAGCGATCGCCCGATGGAGGAAGGAAAACGGTATCCCAGAAACAGACCGTAGATCTCCACATGAATTTGAATTTGTTCGTGAATATAAGGCTAAAGCTCTAGCTGATCGCTCAACGCTTTTGAGGAGTGAAGCTGACAGATTGCTTTCAGAATATCAGGTAAAACCTGAGATGAAACTATCGACAAAAAAGGAGTACATGCTGGAAGAAGCTAGAAATAGAGCTGCTGGGAATGCAGATAACAATGATCAGATGATTTCAGTAAAACTACTTCTTGCTAACCATGCACCAAGCGAAATCGTTAAAACAGTAGAGGAATTGAGTCCTCATTCTACTGGGGAAGGTTACGGGGTAAGAGTTGCAACTCAGGCAAGTGAATATTTGTCTTCACATGATGGACAGAGATTAATGAGACTTTACGATGAATTTTTGGAAGAAAACCCTCAATTGGTTAATGAAACTCGCCTTGATAAATTAAACCTTGATACTCGAGTGGATAGGGCAAATTCTCAGCATTCATCATCGAATAGAGATTCAAGCCCTGTCGCCCATAAGCATGATCAAGAAAGAGACAGATCTCCACAGTGAGATAACGAGTTAACTGCCCAATTATCAAGATTGACAATATTTAGGTAAATTTTTACACTCGCTGTGCAAACAATGGTGAATTTATGAATTGTCGGCTACATATTCTCTGCCTTACTAATTCAATTGGAAAATGGCTGAGATCTCTATTTGATAATCCGAATGCCATTATTGTGAGAACAGACTCTCTCCTTGGACAACAAATTGTTGCTTACAAAGAAGCTCTCGCTGAAGAAGTACTGAAATTTAAAAACACAACACCTACACAGAATTTTATTGAACAAACGAGAGACTTGCAATTAGCCTTGCTTGAGATGAAAGGGAAAATAAACAATCTTAGCGAAGAGCAAATTAACAAAGAACGCGAAATCATACTTGCCAACTCAATTTGGCGGTCTGACTTGGCTGATGAGGGAAAGACCATTGAAGAGATTCAAAAGATTGAAAGAAAAATTGAATACGATCATTTTTGCCAAATAAAGGCTCTTGACGAGGAGAGGGAGCTTCAAACTAGTAATTTAAATATTTCATCTAAATCTTCGAGTGAACAGCTACATGCGATAGCGAAGCGCTGCTGCGTTCGCCCTTGGCGTCTCCCCTTGGGAGAAGCGCAGATCGCTAACGGGCAATTGAGATTGGAGTTAGCTGAATCAGGGAAAACAGTTGAGGATATCCAACGTCTTGAGCGTGAAAGTGAACTTCGTCATTTAGCTCAAGGCAATACTTATGAAGAGTTAAAAATTAGCACGTCAAAAGTGATCAGCAAGCACTCTAAAATTATTACAGTTGAGCCAATCCTAGATGATGAGGAAGAGTATAATTTTGGAATTTACCTCAAGCGTTTAGAGTCAGAAGACCAAAAAGAATCCGAAAAAATTTTAAATTCAGCTTCACAGAAGCTAACAATTTCAAAATATGGATTTCTGTCACGGTTCTTATTCAAAGTAAAATGTTTTTTGATAGGCTTTTGAATTAGTGTGATTGTTATGCACTACCGACTACACACTTTTAATCCTAATAATTCGATTGGGGTCTGGCTTAGATCGGTATTAAAGCATCCCAATGCCATTATTATTAAGCAAGACTCTCTTATAGGACAAGAAATGCGCAAAACCGAGCCAACTCTTAGGAGTAGAACGTTGGATATTACTGGACATGGCTCGGTTTAGAAGCGCGTTGTCCAACGCATGTCTTGCCCTAGTGAAGCGGCTAAGGGGCTTGGTGAAAACCAAGTATCCTCTTAGCTTTAATTATCCAAGAGTCAGCACCCACGGCTTCAAGCCGTGGGCTTCAGGCGAGGGAGTTTAAATCCCAGACCAAAAAGCCCTAGCTGACCCGATGGCGAGGAAGAGGTTCGCACTCGTTATTACCTCGCAGCCGTTACGGGCAAGGTTAAAAAACTCACTCCGGGATGCGCAGCCAGTCCCGCGACACTGAAACGAAGCGGTTAACCAAGTGTAAAGGGGTAAAGCTAGTGCCGCAATAGAAAGTACCGACCCGTAACACATCTAGGCTAACATTACCCAGCAATGGAGGCTCTATTATGAGCAAAGTATTAGTAACTCAGATCTTGCACCTGGAAATTTGAATGTTAATTCCTTGACTAAGTGCTAGT
>CAXTSI010000349.1:5306-10219 GCA_964246695.1 uncultured bacterium | reverse complement strand
GCATAACGGACTCTTGTGTCAGAATCTTTGAGCAGTGCGGCAACGTCTTTGGCAATGTCTTTGGCTTGCATCTGCCCCAGTGCATTAGCTGCGGCATAACGGACTCTTGTGTCAGAATCTTTGAGCAGTGCGGCAACGTCTTTGGCAAAGTCTTTGGCTTGCATCTGCCCCAGTGCATTAGCTGCGGCATAACGGACTCTTGTGTCAGAATCTTTGAGCAGTGCGGCAACGTCTTTGGCAATGTCTTTGGCTTGCATCTGCCCCAGTGCATTAGCTGCGGCTTTACGGGAAATGCTCTTTTCTTCTTTATCCTCTTTTTCTGGCGGCGATAGCTGCTTAACAAGCTGATTTACAACGTTTTGATAGTTGGGAACCTGCAATTTAGGATCGTTTAGCTCATATTCTCCTAATTTCTCTGCCGCTACTAGCCTCACTTTAGCATAAGGGTCTGTCAAGGCTGCTACAATGCCTTTGATCTCCCAATCTTGCGGCTTTAGCTTGGGTTCTTCTTTGGCACTAACCCAAGGCAGGGATACCAAGAGAGTAAATAAAAAGGTAAGAAAGAACAGCAATATGGGCTTATGCTTGCGGGTTTGGCAGGAAGTTGCAGTCATATTTGGGACAAGATAGGGGATTCGAGCAAAAAAACGCAGCAGTTATACCAAATCCAGTTTCTACAACCCTCTTTAAAAACGACATCTATTGTAGAGACATTACTGTAAGGTTTCTACAGGTTAGACGGCTTTATGTAAATACTACAATTTCCTGATTGAAATTTCGGAGAGACGCGAGCGGATGGCTCTCGTCTTCACCAACTTGATCTCGGAGGCGATCGAGCATCTCGACAATCGTGATCGTATTCCTCTTCAGTATCTATAATAAGTTGGCATTTAACCTTCGTGTTCTTCGTGCCTTCGCGGTTTAAAAATATTTTTGAACCACGAAGACGCGAAGAACATTGACTTTTGAATGAGTGACTTTTGAATTCCCCGAAGGGGCTGACCCCCCTTCCCGTTCGTTTCTGGCTGGTGCATCCCCGGTATTTCCTGATCTATCGAGGCGAAAACCCCGTAGAGATCGTGCGTGTGCTGGCGGCGAACATGGATATTGCACGCGAACTAGCCGGAGAATGAGGGCGGCGCTAGAGGCAACAAGCCGGATGCTTTTGACTATTTTCCGCTCAGATACTGGGTAGCGATCGCCCTTAAGTTAAACAATCTCCTCTAGCTGAGGAATGCGTTCAATTTCGTAGTTTTCAATTAAGACACCGATGACTTCCATTAGAGAAGCAAGCGGATGACTCTCGTCTTCACCAACTTGATCTCGGAGGCGATCAAGCATCTCGACCAAGCGCTCATATTCCTCTTCAGTATTAGGAACAAAGACGTTTTCGGCAATGGATGACCAAGCAGTGATAGTTTGATCGAGGTTGATACTTTACATTCTTAGATTAAGATGTAGATAGATTTACAAGTCGGTTGACTTTAGAAAAACGAATGGCATCTTACTCGTTGAATTTACCGATTCAACTGCGACAAGAAGCAGAAAGATTTGCCGCAAACCAAGGTATTTCGCTTGAGCAGTTTATTATCTGGGCTTTAGCAGAGAAAGTCGGTGTCTTGAATCAACCAACTGATGATCCAACATTCCCTAGTATTGTATACCGTCGTGGTGCTAGTGGTATCAGAGTGCCGATATTACAAGGAACTGGCTTGCGAATTCAGACAGTGATTATTGCCAGCCAGCAATGGGGGTTATCGGTTCCACAAATTGCAGATGAGTATAATTTGAGTGAAGCTCAGGTGACCGAGGCTTTGGCTTTCTATGCTGCTCATAACCAAGAAATAGACAGAGCGATCGCAGTTGAACAAGCTTTTGAATCGCATCATGTCTAAACCTCTGTTGCATCTGGATGCTGATGCCTCGAATAAAGCACTACATACAGCTTTGGTGAATCTTGGTCATGATGTCAGCCGGACACCCAATGATTGGATGCCCTTAGATGCTAGTGATGAAGTGCAGTTGTTGGGGGCGATCGCTCAGGGACGGTGTATTTTCACCTTCAACATCCGTGATTTCTTGGTTTTGTCCCAGCACTATCCAAACCATTGTGGTATTGTCTTGGCAGCCCAAAACAGTTGGTTTCTTTCTAGTTTGATTGTATCTCTAGATCTGATGCTGACAGAAATACAGGCTGCTGATTGGATTGGACAAGTACGTTGGTTAAATCAATGGCGAAGGTAAGCGATCGCTTTAGCTAAACCTCTGGCGGCAAATACACACTGTAAATATTATTACCTTCCAAGTTGTACAGTGCTACTGTCATCACAGTTTCCCCAACAGATAACATAACCAGGAGAACCACCTTGCCCCATTCGATTCAACGCGCTCAACCTCCCTTAGAGTTTATTTCAGAGCGCTTTGACCCAGTTGTACACTATATTATGCAAGCTTTACTGCCAATCTTCCTGCGATTCCGGCTTAGACCGTGGTTACCAACAGGTATCGCGCAGATTGAAACTGTGAATGTGGAAGTGCTAGTCAATATCTACCAAAAATTCCAAGCTGGCAAAATTCGCTTCTTAATGGCATTTCGCCACTCTGAGGTTGACGACCCTTTTAGCATGTTGTATTTGTTATCCCGTGCAGTACCAAAATTTGCCCGGAAAAAGGCGATCAAACTGCAATACCCAATTCATTCTTACTTTCTTTATGACCGGGGGATGTTGCTGTGGGCTGGAGAATGGCTTGGTTGGCTGTTTTCTCGGTTAGGGGGCATATCGATTCATCGCGGTAAGCGGCTAGACCGGGTTGGGATGAAGACAGCACGGGATTTGTTTGCCAATGGCAAACTACCAATAAGTGTAGCTCCCGAAGGAGCCACTAATGGACATAGCGAAATTGTCAGCCCTCTAGAACCTGGCGTTGCTCATTTGGGCTTCTGGTGTGTAGAAGACTTGCTCAAAGCTAATCGAACTGAGGAAGTTCTGATTGTACCGATAGGAATTCAGTACAGCTACATCAACCCATCTTGGGCAAAATTAGATTGGCTTTTGGGTAAATTGGAAGTAGATAGTGGTTTACCGATGCAGCAAATTAGTCAATCAACTCCCGACCGAGAAAAAGTTTTCTATGAACGACTCTTTCGACTGGGTGAACATGTTCTTTCCCAGATGGAACAGTTTTACACTCGCTTCTACCACGAAACCACACCAGTCGCTACACAAATAGATTCATCTGCTAGCCGTAACGAAGTACTTGAGACTCGACTACAGACAGTATTAGATCGGTCACTACAAGCAGCTGAGCAATATTTTGGTCTGGAATCTCAGGGAACTGTGATTGAGCGCTGTCGCCGAATAGAGTCAGCAAGCTGGGATGATATCTACCGCCAGGATTTGCCTGATTTGCAAACTTTATCTCCCTTACAGCAGGGCTTGGCAGACTGGATTGCTGAAGAAGCATCTTTGCGTGTGCTACATATGCGTTTAGCGGAGAGTTTTGTAGCAGTTACCGGAACCTACGTTCAGGAAAAGCCTTCCTTTGAAAGATTTGCAGAAACGTCCTTAATTTTGTTCGATCTGATCGCCCGGATTAAAGGGGAGAAAAACCCCCGACGACCTCGATTAGGTTGGCGACAAGCGCTGCTTAGCGTGGGTGAACCGATCTCAGTGACAGAACGCTGGTCAACTTATCAAACAAATCGTCAAGCAGCAAGACAAGCAGTTAACAACCTGACGCAAGACTTACAACTAGCGTTGGAGAACCTGATTTCATCAACCACACCTACAGTTTAATTCCAATCTGCGTTCTAAAACGTAACTGTCAAAATCGGGAGTGAGGAAGAGACGTTCCGGCGGAACGTCTGTACGGGAGTAGGGAATGAGAATTTCTAGATTATGGTTCTGAATGCAAATTGGTATTACTCCCGAACCGCCATAAGATTACCGATCCTCTTCTCTTCTTTCTTCGCGTACTTTGCGCCTTCGCGGTTCATTTAAATAGATATTCTTCGAGCGGAAAGGGAGTAACACAAACGTAGGGGCGCGGTTTCCGCGCCCTTACACTGTAGTCCCGCATCCTTACAATGTACTCAAACTCGCCGTTAATACCAATTATCTGGATTCATACTCAGGGAGCGACGGGCGACAAAGATGGCGATACTTTAATAGATAAAGATGAGTTGATTACGCAATTAAGCCAATACATTGCTGAAATTGCTGAACAAAAAAGACTTCAGAAACATCAAGTCAAAGGTGAAGCAAAAAGATTTGTTGACCATATTAGAGAGCGCAGTGGTTTATTAAATGAACAAGGGCAGGACAGATATGCCTTTGTGCATAAGACATTTCAGGAATACCTGACGGCTCAAGAAATACGCGATCGCCAGGAAGACAGCTTTGATGTGGTGCTGAACCATATTCGAGATCACCTACATAATTCTCATTGGCGAGAGGTTTTGCTGCTTTTAATCGCTCAGCAAAAACGCAGTAATCCCAAAAAAGTTATTGAGGAAATTCTCAAACACGATACTCCTTATGAAGAATGGCTGCACCGCAACCTTTTCTTCGCAGGCAGTTGTTTAGCAGAAGATTTAGAATTATCTGATGAGAGTTTGATTAAAGAGATTTTGAATCGCTTAGTCGAACTGGAAGTTAGGGATAAAGATCTGGTAGGTTACAGGATTAAATCTCAGGTTTTTCAAACTCTTTGCAGTCTGAATGAAACCAGATTTCAAAATCTGGCACTGGAATTGTTGAAAGCATCAGCAGATCGGATAGATAAAGTGCAACTGCAAGAATATCGGGCAGCGTTAGGGGAAAAAGATCAGGCGATCGCAGCACTGCTGTCCTTACTCCAGGATGAGGATTCTGATGTGCGTTCCAGTGCTGCTGATGCTTTGGGCAACTTGG
>CAXTSI010000349.1:0-5206 GCA_964246695.1 uncultured bacterium | reverse complement strand
CAGGATGAGGATTCTGATGTGCGTTCCCGTGCTGCTGATGCTTTGGGCAACTTGGCCAAAAACTTCAGTAATGTTGCTGCTGCTGTCGCCCGATGGATTTCCCAGCACCAGAATTTAAAATATGTAGGGAAAGGGATCAATGTGCTGTGGGATTTGGTGGCAGGGGAGGCATAACAAGAATTTTGAACACGGTTATAAGGATAGATTTATCCGTGCATTTGCGATATTCCTATGGTACTGATAAGGAGTAGGGAAAGTGCGATCAATGACCAATCTGCCAATCAACACACAAAAAAACTGTGACTGCCCTCTGCTTTCTCTAGGCGATCACATTCTCCTCAACAGGACTTACGCAAAAATTGCTAAAAAGCTTAATTTATCGAACCGCTAAGACGCCAAGAGCGCCAAGAATGCGTAGAGTGTGCGTAAGTCCTACTCAATCAAACAAGCGATCTCGCCTCCCCGTTATAGTTCCTGTTCCAGAGTCCTTTCAATATCCCGTCCAGCATAGAGAACCCGCGCAATTTCAATGCAGTCCTCCCGCTCAAAATAGAAAATCAGATATTTCTTAAACCCCTTAACTGCCCATCTACGTAACCCCTGTAAACGAGGATTCTCCAACTGATACACATTACCCATCCCAGGCATTCGTGCTAACTGTGCAAAAGTTTGCCTCGCAGAGTCGAAGAATTGCAGTGCGGTATCAGGATTTTCTTGGGCAATGTAAGCAAAATGCTCATCCATATCCAAGCTTGCCTTGGGTGTGATGACTATTCCTCTTGTCATTCTTCCCTCAGACGAAGCGAGTCCATCAATTGAGTGCGTTTTTGCTCCCACCACTCGTCTGTCACTTCCATCGGTTGACCACTCTCAAGACCTTCAATTATAAGCCCCTCCAAACGTTCTTGGGCTTTACGCTTTTGGTCTTGACTGATTAGCTGTTGAACGTATTCACTAGCTGAATTATAATCGCCTTGAGCCACTTGTTCCTCGACAAAGACTTTCATTGACTCAGGCAAGGAAATATTGATACTGGTCATAACTTGATTCGAGTGAACTGATTTTCTTCCTATCCTACCAAGGCAGTCGGCTACCATCCCATGAAAAAAACAATCGCCAGCCTTCCTGAAGCTGTTCGATGACAGCCAGCAATATGGCATTAACTGGTAGCAGACTGAAAAAGTGTGGCGATCGCTTCCGCAAATCCTGCAAATGAACTGTGTCAATTTTGGTAGAGGCTTGAACCCATCACATAGGAAAGCTGGCGAATGATGAGGTAGACGGAGCATTTAAGATTGTCATAATAAAGGTACAAGAGCGAATCCACAACAGGCGAAAATTATGAATATCCAACTCAAGCCCGAAGATGAGCAATTTATTCAAACACAAATTGCTAGAGGTAAATATGAAAATGCGTCAGAAGTTATTGGTAAAGCATTGAAACTATTAGAAGAGTGGGAAAAGGGTTATCAAAATTGGGTTGAAGAAACCCGCCAAAAAGTAGAGGTTGCTATTGAGCAGTTGGATAGAGGTGAAGGTATTGACGGGGAAGTTGTAGTTGAACAACTCAGGGAGAAACTGCGTCAATCGCTTCGCTCAAATTAAAAATTAAAAATTACAAATTAAAAATTAATACCCCATGTCGCGCATCCAGGGGAACCTAAAAAAAGGACGCCTTTTTCCTCGCCCAATTCCTCTCCGCTGCGCGAACGCACTACGTGTCTCGTAAAAAATCAAATTCCTTCTCCATAAATGAATATATTCGCATGAAACCTAAATTTATTAATTCAAAATTGTTTATTTCTTAATCTTCAATTTTTAATTTTTAATTTTTAATTTTTAATTATTTTGGTCATAACTAGAGAACTCGCCTTAACTGATTTTCTTTCCATCCTACCAAGGCAGTCGGCTACCATCCCATGAAAAAAACTGTCCGCTATCGCCTTCTTTTAGCTGTTCGATTACAGCCAGCAATTGAATAACGGTACGCTCTACTGAGAATAACTTTTCAGCAGGTACATTTCCTTGAAAAGGACGAGAAAGGCGTGTATCAGTTGTACCAGGGTGCAGCATCACCACGAAAGTTTTCGGGCTGCTTCTGCCATACTCGATCGCCACATTTCGCATAAACATGTTGAGTGCAGCCTTAGAAGCTCGATAGCCATACCACCCACCCAGTTGGTTATCTCCAATACTACCAACCTTAGCAGAAATACTGGCAAAAACACTCTTGCCGCTATGACGCAATAACGGCAATAGATGTTTCGCCAGCAGGACAGATCCAATACTGTTAACCTGAAAGTAGCGTAGCAAATGCTCTGAATTGATCTGTTTCAGGCTTTTTTCAGGTTGTACATTACCCTCATGCAGCAGCCCTACACAATTAACAACCAAGTGAAGCTTATTCACTTCAGCACGTATCTGTTGAACAGATTCAACAATCTGCGATTCCTCAGTAATATCCACAGAGAGACAAATTAATCGGTCAGAATATTTGCCTTTGAGAGATAGTAACTCGTCTGCAGAATCTAACTGACGATAGGTTGCATAAATCTTGGCAATCCTGGTATCTTGCAGCAATTGTTGTACAAAACCAAGACCAATGCCTTGGTTTGCTCCTACAATCAATACATTAGCATCATTAATTTCATTTAGAAAAGACATTCCGTTTTCAAGTAGGTGAGCAAAATTAAACGAACCGCCAAGACAAGGGCAGCGTTGCAGGAGGGTTTCCCTCCGTAGGCGACTGCCCGTGCGAAGGACGCAAAGAATAGTCTTGGCGTTCTTCGCGTCTTGGCGGTTTATTTCCCTATACAGAATTTACTAAAAATTCGGTCAAGTACAGATTCTGTTACTTCTTCCCCTGTAATTTCCCCTAAAGCTTGAATCGCACCGCGTAAGTCTATTGTCCAAAAATCAAGAGGTAAATCTTCGGAAATTGTTGTTTGTACCTGTTCCAGGGAAGTTTTCGCTTGTGTCAATGCTGCCGCTTGCCGTTGGTTAATTGCTAAATCCAAGTCGGCTGCTTGCACGAAGCCTGCTTGCACTGTTTCCAAAATCGCTGCTTCTAAAGCTTCAATGCCTTCGTTTTGGGCAGCGGCTGTTTTGACAACTTGGTTAATCTCTGATGGGTATTGTACTTGTTCTGGTGATGCTATGTCAATTTTATTGATAACTAAAATTAACGGACGGTGTTGCACCTGTGCGTAAATTTCCCGATCTGCTACTGTCCAACCTGTTGTGGCGTCGATGGTGAACAGTACTAAGTCGGCTGCACTTGCGGCACGGCGCGATCGCTCGACTCCAATCTTTTCTACTTGGTCTTCTGTGTGCCGAATGCCTGCCGTATCCAGTACTTGTACTGGTATCCCGCCTACAACTAGCTGAGATTCTACCACATCGCGGGTTGTACCAGGCAGGGGAGTGACAATGGCGCGATCGCTTTGACTCCAAGCGTTCAATAAGCTCGATTTCCCCACATTTGGACGCCCAACTATCGCTACTTTCAACCCTGTGCGCAGTAGTTCGCCTTTGTCTGCAGTTGCCAGTAGCTTTGTGATTTGGGCAGAAATTTTCTCAATTTCCGATCTAATGGTATTATAATCCAAAGGGGCTAAATCTTCCTCAAAATCTATCCGGGCTTCAATTTCTGCTAAGATATCCAAACAGTTGGCGCGTAATTGACGTATAGGATGAGCTAGTTTTCCTTGTAAACCTGCTAGTGCTGCTTGTGTAGCTTGGGGCGATCGCGCTCCCACCAAATCGGCAATACTTTCTGCCTGAGTCAAATCTAGTCGCCCATTCAAAAATGCCCGCAGGGTAAATTCTCCTGGCTGTGCCAATCTTGCTTTATTTTCCAGACACAGTTGCAAGACTTGCTGCACTGCCATAATTCCCCCGTGGCAATGAAACTCCACTACATCTTCACGGGTGTAGGAACGGGGTGCAATCATGATCAGCATTAGTGCTTCATCTACTATTTGTTGTGTCTGGGGATGGCGGATGTATCCGTAGAGGATGCGGTGACTTTCCCAAGCTTGATGCCCAGGCGCATGGAAAAGAGTGCGGGCGATGTGCATGGCTTCTGTTCCAGATACGCGCACAATACCGACACTACCCTGTTGAGGGACAACTGCAGTGGCGATCGCCGCGATGGTTCCAGTTGTGGCATAGATTTCTGACATCAGCGCCCTTTCAATAAAGACAATGAATCTATTCTCGATTGTAGTGACTGTGCATGTGTAGTTGAGAATTTTGGTTTTCCAATTTTAGAAATGTTACATGGAAGGTCTTAGAGGTTAGTTCCAAGGTTAAAATTTATTGGATAAACACAAGTATTTGTGCTTAGCTGCAGAAATTGCGGTAATTTACTGTTTTCAAAATCTGAACACAGGAGGTTAATGTGGAAGAAGGTAAAGTAAATAATTCTCATCCTGAAACCAAGGATAACGACAGCACTTTAGATGAAAAATCCCATGTGGAGGCGGCTTCAAGGTTCATCCAAGAAACTTCTATAGAAAAGATGTATGAGATAGCTGAAGCAGCGCGAATGAAAAAACTTGCCCAAGCGCCAAAATGGGTTTATCCAGAGGATAGTTAAGCGCACAATTACAGCAGTAAGGGCGGGGAAACCCCGCCCCTACGGTCATATGGAGATGTGTAATGTAAAGATTTGTAAATTTTAACGTAACTTCTTGCACCTCACCTGAAGAGTTAGTAGAAGAGCATTTATGCAAGTGTCACATCAAGCATGTGATTGACTGGTATTAAGAAGCTCAAGGGGAGGCTGTGAATAATCCAATATTGATAATTGCTTGTATTTCAGTTGCGGTCGGTCTTATTTGTGGTGTTTTGCTGGTGTGGCTGATTTATATCCAACGGCGACACCAAGAGGTGGATAGTCTAGTACGCACTAACCATGTAGTCGGTCGTTTTGGCACTTGAGACATCCTTTTTAATTGTAGCAGGTATGGGTTGTGTCCGAAAACTTTGCTAAATAACAACTAACACCCAACAACTAACACCAAACAACTAACAACAAACAACTAACAACTAACAACTAACAACTAACAACTAACAACTAACAACTAACAACTAACAACAAACAACTAACAACTAACAACTAACAACAAACAACTAACAAATAACAACTAACAAATAACAAATAACAAATAACAAATAACAAATAACAAATAACAAATAACAA
>CAXTSI010000348.1:0-10227 GCA_964246695.1 uncultured bacterium | reverse complement strand
TAAGGAGGCAGAGCCTCCCGGAATACATTCCCACGCAGAGCGTGGGAACGAGAAAGGTCTGGAACAAGCGTTTAGTCAGGAGTTTAACCTTAAGTTGACACCAATGGGGGTAACCCCGCCCCGACGATCTAAATCACGCTAGTTGACAAAATCAAAGTTTTGTGCCAAAGTGAGAGACAGGTTTTTCCACGTTATTTATCTTGGCGCTTCTTTTTTCGTTCTTCTTGGAAATTAGGTTTTATCGCCAACGCAATGGCGCTTCTCGGCTAATATGTTTGATTTTGGTGTAGCGCCACGATTCATTTCGCCGCCAACCTACTCATCTGTGGCGGCTGCGATAGGGACGATCGCTCACAATAATATATAAAACTCATTAAACCGATCAAGGACAAGCCTTCAAGGTTAATTTCGGGATGAGTCTGTTGTAATCGACTGTAATATAGCCATAGAGGCTATTCCCTGGCATAGCAAAATTTGGATAAAAATATGGCAGTAGACAAGGAAAGCCAGTTATACAGAAAACCTGCATTTAGATGGCGAATGATTTTAGTGGCTTCTGTTACTTTAGCTACTGGGCTAGGATCTCTCTACAGTTTTTCACGATTTCAGTCCAATGTTCAACCTCAGAAAGCGTTAGTCTCAAAAACATCTCCTGCTATTGCTGTTACTGCCTTAGGACGTATACAACCTCAAGGCGAAATTACTAGGTTGTCTCCTCCTAGTTCACTAAGCGGTGTTCGAGTTGAAAAACTGCTGGTGAAGGAAGGAGATCAGGTGCGAAGAGGGCAAGTTTTAGCGCGGTTGGAAAATTATGCTCGCAGCAAAGCGGCTATAGAACAAGCTGCGGATAAAGTTCAAGTTGCACAAGCTAAATTAGCGCAGGTAAAAGCTGGGGCGAAAACAGGAGAAATTGATGCTCAAAAAGCGGCGATCGCTCAGTTACAATCTCAATTAAAAGGAGAAGTTACCGCACAGCAAGCGACAATCGCACGCTTACAAGCTGAACTAGAAAATGCTCAAACTGAAAACAATCGATATCAGCAGCTTTACCAACAAGGTGCCATTTCCGCTTCCATAGCAGATACTAAGCGGCTACAGACGAATACTCTGCAACAGCAGTTAACAGAAGCCCAAGCTAGCTTAAACCGGACTGTGAACACTCTTAAAGATCAGCTCAACCAGGCAAAAGCTAAACTGGTGAGCATTAGTGAGGTACGTCCCGTAGATGTCCTGGAAGCAGAATCTGAAGTCAAAAGTGCTATTACTGCTGTCAAACAGGCAAAAGCAGACTACGATTTAACCTACCTTGTATCTCCTATAGACGGGAAAGTTTTGAAAGTTCATACTAAAACTGGAGAAGTAAGCGGTAGTGAAGGGATTGTTGATGTAGGCAAAACGTCTCAAATGTATGTACTGGCAGAAGTTTATCAAACTGATATTAACAAAGTACGTATAGGTCACAAAGCTACCATTACCAGCACGACGTTTCCAGGAAAATTACAAGGAACTGTGAGCGAGATTGGTTTGCAAGTTGACAAACAAAACATCCTAAGCGTCAATCCAGAAGCAGATACAGACCGCAGAGTCATAAGAGTGAAAATCCGCATCGATAACCCAGCAGATAGTCAACGAGTCGCAGGTTTAACCAACTTACAGGTAGATGTTGCAATTCAAATCTAAATTTGTTGATTGTTCACTGTTAATTGTTGATTGTTCATTGTCATAACTAACACTAAACAATTAACAATTAGCAATTAGCAATTAGCAATTAGCAATTAACAATTAGCAATTAGCAATTAGCAATTAGCAATTAACAATCAACAATCAACAATAAAAACCATGATTATCAAAATTCCCTTGGCTTGGCTACAACTCATCCGAACCAAAGTGCGTTCTCTAGTAGCTGTGGCTGGCATTGCTTTTATCGTGATTCTGATGTTTATGCAACTTGGTTTTCAAGATGCTCTTTATTCAAGTGCTACCCAGTTACATCGAAATCTTCAAGGAGATTTGTTTTTAGTCAGTTCGCAATATAAATCTTTGACAGCTATTCAAAGCTTTTTCCGAAGTCGTTTGTACCAAACCCTAGGTTTTAATGGTGTAGAGTCAGTCAGTCCCATGTATTTGGGATTCGCAAAATTTAAAAATCCTGTTAATGGTGAAAAATACTCAATATATGTTATAGGCTTTGAACCAGGAAAGCCTGTGTTGAACATACCAGAAGTGGAGAAGAATTTAGACAAAATAAAAATTCCCGATGTTGTGCTTTTTGACCGAGATTCTCGACCAGAGTTCGGAGACGTTGCCAAAAAATTTGAACACCTTAAAACTGAGCAGACAATTGAAATCTATCCCTTTAATTCAATAGGTGGCTACAGAGTGAGAGTTGGTGGCTTATTTAGCTTAGGTCCTTCCTTTGGAGTAGATGGCAATTTAATTACCAGTGACTCAACTTTCTTGAGGATATTTCCCAACACCCGTCCAGCAGAACTGATAGACGTGGGCGCAATAACCCTCAAGTCCGGTGTCAACCCGCAAACTGTTCAGGAAGATTTACAGGCACACTTACCTAATGATGTCCTAGTTTTTACTCGCCAAGGGTTTATTGATTTTGAAAGAGAATATTGGGCTAACAGAACACCCATTGGTTTTATACTTAGTCTCATGCTAACAATGGCGGCTGTTGTCGGTGTAGTCATTGTCTATCAAATTCTTTATAGTAATATTTCTACTCAATTAGTTGCTTATGCTACTTTAAAAGCCATAGGTTATACAACTAATTATTTATTAATTGTAGTCTTTCAACAGGCTTTCATCTTAGCAGTATCAAGTTATATACCAGGAGTAGTTTTTTCTTGGTGGTTATATGATTTTGCCATGAAAGCTACTAAGTTACCAATCACGATGAGCCTTAAAAATGCACTAATTGTCTTGATATCAACAATTTTAATGTGTATGGCATCAGGAGCGCTCGCTATAAACAAACTTCGCTCCACAGATCCGGTAGATATTTTCTAGAAGATGTTAGTTGTTAGTTGTTAGTTGTTAGTTGTTGGTTGCTAATTGCTAATTGCTAATTGCTAATTGCTAATTGTGAGAGTGCTAATTGTTAAAAGCCAGTCTGACCTTAGCCATTAGCCATTAGCCACTAACCACTAACCACTAACCACTAACCACTAACCACTAACAAACAACAATCTTTCTATGAACCTCCAAAACAAAACCATCCTGATTACTGGAATTGGCGAATTTGTCGGCTTGCGTACTGCAGAGTTAGCTTCTGCGCGGGGGATGAAAGTTTGTGGGCTACAAAGTTCTTCAGATAAAACCAAAAAAGCACAAAACTTGGGTGATAAGGTTATCGTTGGCAGTGTAACCGATCGTGCTACTGCCTCCAAGGCGTGCCAAGGAGTAGACATAGTTTTGCATGCGGCTGAAGTTGCTCAAGAAGGAGGTTCACTAGAAAAATTTCGTGAGGTAAATGTCGGCGGAACCATTAACATGGCTCAAGCCGCTAAGGATGCTGGTGTAAAAACCTTCGTTCATATCTCTAGTGGTCTAGTATACGGCTTCAACTATGCCGATCGCATCACAGAAGAAGGACCGCTCTCTGGAGAAAATAACCCCTACTGTCAGACGAAAATAGAAGCCGAAAAGGCACTTTTACAACTAAATTCTCCACCAGATTTTGGCATCATTATCATCAGACCAGGAGATGTTTATGGTCCTGGAAGTATTCCCTGGATAGTCCGACCACTTCTATTAATGCGCCAAAAATTATTCGCATACGCTAACGACGGACGGGGAGTCATCAACCATGTATATATCGATAACCTGATCCAAGCAATCTTTCTAGCAATAGAAAAAGAAACATACGGAGAAATCTTTAATGTCACTGATGGACAAGAAACTACCTGGAAAGAGTATTTTATACGTTTAGCCGAAATTGCGGGGTTACCTGCACCTTTCTCTTTACCAAAAGATGAACTCAAGTTGTTTCTAAAAGTGCGTAATCAGGGACAAAAACTTTTTCGTAAACAAGCCGACCTTTTGCCAGAAGTTGTAGATTTCATGACCCGTCCCTATGCTTATTCGATTACCAAAGCACAAACTATCTTAAGTTATGAACCAGCAATTAACTTGGAAGAAGGAATGAGGCTGACTCAGGAATGGCTACAAAAAACAGATTTGCAAAAATTTAGTTAATAGTTGTCAGTGGTTAGTTGTTAGTTATAACCACTGACTAAGTGAACAAAATCAAACGTAGGGTGGGCAAAGCTCGCGCCCTGTCAAGGTGTAAATTAAAAAACGAAGATTTCGATTTCTTCGCGTCCTTCGTGTCTTCGTGGTTTAAAATTTGTTTTGAACCGCGAAGACACGAAGGAAACGAAGGTAAAATATCGAAAATTGAACAAAATTTTCTCAGTTTTTGAGCCACCTTGACGGGGCGCTAGCTTTGCCCACCCTACAACCACATTTAGCAAAAATTACAAGTAGACAACTAGTAAGATAATGGTAAAAGTATCTAAACTCTCTTCCTTTTTGTTCGCTACTGTAATAAGCCTCAGCTTAGCTAAAACAGTGAACGCAGAGCCGACTTCAACACTTACTGTAGTAGTAAATGGAATTACTCACCAAAAAGGTGAGATTTGCCTGAGAATTTACTCCAGTGAAAAAGGATTTCCGTACAGTGATACTAGTGAAGTACAAAGTGGTTGCACTCAAATAAAAGGAAGTTCCTTAACAAAGCAGTTCTACGGCTTGAAGCCTGGAGATTATGCTGTCGCCGTCGTTGACGATCAGAATGGAAACCACAAACTAGACAAAGACTTTTTCGGTATTCCCAAAGAAGGTTTTGGTATTTCCAACAATCCAACTGTTTCAATAACAACAGGTACGCCAAAGTTTCGCGACGCAAGTTTTTCACTCAAGAAAAATACGACCCTCAAAATTCATATGAAATATTCACTTGATTCATAAACAATGAAAGAATTGGCGATATTGCTGTCCATGGTTTTGCTGGGTTGGTTGGTTATTCAGGTATCTCTCTGTCTTCTGTTTTTGTTGTATCTGCGTTCACAGGGGAAAAAATCTTTACCAAACGACTACTTACCCAAAACTGCGGTCGTTCTTTGCTTGCGTGGGGCTGATCCGTTTCTGTCCAACTGTTTGCGATCGCTGTTGAATCAGAACTACCCAGAGTATGATTTAAAGTTAATCATCGACAGTAAGTCAGACCCGGCTTGGCAGATTGTCAAAGATACCCTTAGCGAGCAAGCAGCAACTAACGTGCAAGTCAGCCTTCTGAGGATGCCTTGCCCTAATTGTAGTCTCAAATGCAGTTCCCTGGTGCAAGCTGTTTCGGAACTGGACGATTCTTACAAAGTGGTTGCTTTAGTAGATGCTGATGCGGTAGTTCATTCCAATTGGCTGCGTGAATTAGTTAGTCCTTTAGCCCATCCCAAAGTCGGTGCGACAACGGGGTATCCTTGGTATCTATCCACAGGGAGGTATTGGTGGTCGTCGGTACGCTACTTATGGAACGTATTCGCAGTAGTAAAAATGTACTTCTACCGGATTCCTTGGGGTGGTACTTTGGCTCTAAAAACAGAACTTATTCACACAACAGGACTGTTAGATAAGTGGAAGCGAGCCTATGGCGAGGATACCATGATTCGCAGTGTTCTGGCAAAACATGGGATGCAGGTTGTATTTGTACCTTCTCTGATTATTCTTAATCGCGAAGAGTGCGATTTGCCCAGCTTAATAGACTGGACGAAGCGACAACTGCTTTCTTATCGACTTTACCATCCTCGATGGTGGGCTGTGATTGTTGACTCGATTTTAACCGTACTGCTTCCTAATCTAGTTTTGGTGCTGTTTCTCGCAGCATTGTGGACGAGACAATGGGATGTAGTTGCTATATTCTTGAACGGCTTAGGCGTTTATATGCAGGTATTACTTTTCGTGGCGATCGCCTTAGAGAAAGAGGTACAGCAAGTACTGTACAAGCACGATCGGCAGTTGCCAAAAATATCACCTGCGACAATGATGAAAATGTCCATAGCATCTCCCCTCACACTGTGGGTTTACGGACTAGCAATGGTATCGGCTTTATGGATGACAAAAGTCAACTGGCGTGGTATAACTTATCAAGTCAAAGGTCCATGGAACATCCGCCTACTCAAATACCGCCCTTATAGGTTGTTAGACCAACCCAATGATAATCAAGTTTCGCTTTAAACTGATGATGCAATAATATCCGGGTGGTGTTATGATACGGTCTTATTCCTGAACTAAATGGGATCATATCCTAGATCTTTAACTAGGTAATGATTCAATATTTTGGCGTTGCTGAATTGAGGAATGATTTTGGAATATTGCCAAACCATTGACCCTCACCCTAACCCTCTCCCAAGAGGGAGAGGGGAAAGAATTTAGCTCCCGAATCCCTCTTGGGATTCGGGTTGGGGATGAGGGCAATTCATACCTGTATTCAGCAACGCCAATATTTTTATATTTAATGAGGGGATCTGCCGAGATACATGCATTTTGAGCCAAGTTGTTAAGTTTTGTTAAGCATATCATCAAAACCCTTGATTTTCGGTTACTTCATTGCCGAACTGTAGCAGTCGCGATCAATGACGACGTTCCCAAAAAAGGTCATGAATGGGCTTTTTTGAGGGACTAAATAGCGCGAAGAGTTGGTTTTAGCATGTAAAAATTGGGTTGCATCTTTACCATTTTTGAGCAAGTTAGTAAATCATTAAAGCAGTTGCCGCAACAAAAGTTTACAACATGTCCCATTTTGCCCGGTATCCTTATCTCGGCAGACACCCTATTGGATTTTCCCATTGATCTAGAGTGGCGGGTTATTTTCGACAAGCTCGTTGCGCTCGCCGTCGAAAATAACCCGCTTTCAAGCGGGTGTTACACGTTATTAGGATTTCGTGTAGCGCAACGTCACTTATGGTTGAAACTAAGTTACAAGTTTTTTATTTCGATTGCTCTGATTGCGGAATTTTGAACACAAACCATGTAGTAATAAAGTAAGATGCTGTGAGATCGAGGTAGCATATGGAGCCATTGACTGCTGGTGCGATCGCCTTTCTATATCTACTAATGGATAAAACATTAGATAAAACAGGTGATGCTGTTATAGACCAAGCCTTTTCTCAAGGTGGTAAGTTGCTGCAACTACTAAAACGTAAGTCACCAGAAACTGGAAATGCTATAGAACGAGTCGTACAACATCCAGAATTAGCCCAGCAGCAGCCAGATGATTATGGTGAAGCAATTTTGGTGGAAAAGGTAGAGAGAGATGCTCAGGCTGATCCAGAAATTAGAGCATCTGTGGAAGCTTTGGCACAAACGGTAAAATCTCAGCCGCAAATTATTAATAAAGTCATTGAGAATTGGAAGGGAATAAATATTAAAGGTGGAACCAATACTATTACTGGTAATACTTTTCAATTTTGACTAGAGTCGCCCGAACGGGAACGGGTAAAGTCAAATCCCCCAAATAATCTTCAGTTTTTAGGGTCTGCCAACTTTGTAGGGCGATCGCACGAGCTTGCCACACTGCGTGAAAAGTTGCAACGAACAGGCGCTGTTGCTATCACTGCTGTCGCTGGTATGGGTGGTGTTGGTAAAACTGAACTGGCTATTAAATATGTAAAGCAGCATGAAGCAGACTATCCTGGTGGTATTTGCTGGTTAAGTGCCAGAGATTCAGATTTAGCAGCTAGTATTGTGCAGTTCGCACGGAATGAGATGAAATTGGAAGTTCCACAGCAGGATTCCACTGGAAAGGTGCTGAGTCTGACTGAACAGGTGAAATCCTGCTGGAAGATGTGGCAACCACCAGAAGGATTAGTGCTAATTATACTAGATGATGTCACATCTTTAGAGGGTTATCGAGATTTTCTACCAGCGGCTAACCGATTTCGGGTACTGATGACAACGCGGGTGCGGAATTTAGACCCCAATATTGAAGAGATACCCCTAGATGTACTGTCACCACAAGAGGCTTTACAATTATTGACAGCGTTGGTGGGTACATTACAGGTACAAAAGGAACAAGTTGTAGCGCAAGAGTTATGTGAATGGTTGGGTTATCTCCCTCTGGGCTTGGAATTGGTAGGAAGGTATGTAGCGAAAAAACTTCCCAACTACAAGTTAGCCCAAATGTTGGAGCGGTTGAAAGCACAACGACTCTCAGATGAAGCGATCAACCGCGATCGCGATTCCATGAAAAAAACCCTCAGTACTGCACAGCAAGGAGTTTTAGCAGCATTTGAATTAAGCTGGCAGGAACTAGAGGTAACAACACAACAAGTAGCTACATTATTAAGTTTGTTTGCACCAAGTGTCTTTGCCTCGGAATGGGTCGAGTCTGCAAGTGAATGGCTCAATTGGAGTTCGACTGATGTAGAAACAGCAAACGAGCAACTGTATGCACTTCATTTGATTCAATCAGTAGAGAACACATCTGGTGAGTATAAGATTAGAATTCATCCCTTAATTCGCGAGTTCCTAAAAGTCAAGCTAGCAGCATCAAAACAAGCTGATGATTTGAAATTGGCTTTTGTGAAAACATTCGTAGAAATTGCCCAAACAATGGTTTTTCCATTTACTATCGTTTTTCCATTAACTCAAGAACGCATTAAATTAGTAAAAGATACAATACCGCATTTAGCGGAGGTAGCACAAAATCTAACTTATGTACTTAGTGATGAAAATTTACACCCGCTCTTTGCTGGCTTAAGTAGCTTTTATCAGGCACAGGGGCTGTATGCTTTAGCAGAACCTTGGTACGAAAGATGCATATCAGAATTAAAATTCAGATTTGGGGAAGAACATCTTGATCTCGCAACCACTTACGACAACTTGGCTTTACTCTACAGAAATCAAGGTAGGTATATAAAAGCAGAACCTCTGTACCTTAAAGCATTATCCTTAAGGCAAAGGCTGCTGGGGGAGGAGCATCCTGATCTCGCAACCACTTACAACAACTTGGCAGTACTCTACAAATACCAAGGTAGGTATATAGAAGCAGAACCTCTGTACCTCAAAGCATTATCCTTAACGCAAAGGCTGCTCGGAAGGGAGCATCGTGATGTCGCAACCAGTTACAATAACTTGGCAGCACTCTACCAAAGCCAAGGTAGGTATACAGAAGCAGAACCTCTGTACCTCAAAGCATTAGAACTTTGGCAAAGACTGCTGGGAGAGGAGCATCCTAATGTCGCCTTCGGTTACAGCAACTTGGGTCAGTTCTATGAAAGTAAAGGTAGGTACATAGAAGCAGAATCGTTCTTGCTCAAAGCATTATCCTTAAGGCAAAGGCTGCTGGGGGAGGAGCATCCTGATCTCGCAACCACTTACAACAACTTAGCAGTACTCTACAAACACCAAGGTAGATACACAGAAGCAGAATTTTTGCACCTCAAAGCATTAGAAATAGAGCAAAAGCTGCTGGGAGAGGAGCATCCTAATACTGCAACCACTTACCACAACTTGGCAACAATCTACTTTTCCCAAGGACAGTACATAGAAACAGAACGTCTGTACCTTAAAGCATTATCCTTAACGCAAAAGCTACTGGGGGAGGAGCATCCTGATGTCGCAGCCATTTACCACAGCTTGGCTCTACTCTACGACCACTGGGCTCTAGTCAACGAGGATCAAGGACTGTACACAGAGGCAGAACTTCTGTACCTTAAAGCATTATCCTTAACGCAAAGGCTACTGGGGGAGGAGCATCGTGATGTCGCAACCACTTACAACAACTTATCTCAACTCTACTATAGCCAAGGAAGGTACACAGAAGCAGAATCTTTGCTTCTCAAAGCATTAGAGATACAGCAAAAGCTGCTGGGAGAGGAGCATCCTGATGCCGCAACCACTTACAACAACTTAGCTCAACTCTACTACCACTGGGCTCTAGTCAACGAGGATCAAGGACTGTACACAGAGGCAGAACTTCTGTACCTTAAAGCATTATCCTTAACGCAAAGGCTACTGGGGGAGGAGCATCGTGATGTCGCAACCACTTACAACAACTTATCTCAACTCTACTATAGCCAAGGAAGGTACACAGAAGCAGAATCTTTGCTTCTCAAAGCATTAGAGATACAGCAAAAGCTGCTGGGAGAGGAGCATCCTGATGCCGCAACCACTTACAACAACTTAGCTCAACTCTACTACCACTGGGCTCTAGTCAAC
>CAXTSI010000347.1:0-10329 GCA_964246695.1 uncultured bacterium | reverse complement strand
TCGTAATCGTCGTTCCTCAACTGCTTAAGATTTATTTTATAAACACCCTCTTAGTTTAGAAAGAGTCCAGTTAATTATGCAAGCAACTGGCGGACGCTGTGCAAATTTAGTCAGGGTTCCTTGGAATGACAGCGTTTGGATCAAGAGAGTACTGGATACAGGATGTGATGGGATAATTGTGCCTCATGTCAACACACCTCAAGAGGTCAAATATGCCCTTGAAGCTTGCCTATACCCTCCACAAGGAAGTCGGAGTGTTGGAAGTGGCAGAGCACAAGATTATGGAATAAATTTTGAAGAGTACTTGAAGACGGCAAACGAAAACATAGTCATTGTTCTACAAATTGAACACATTGATGCAGTGAAAAACATTGAATCCATAATTGATGTTCCTGGTTTCGATGCTATACTTGTTGGTCCATTTGATCTTTCCGCCAGTATGGGACTGACTGGTCAGGTTAATCATCCTGATGTACAGAAAGCAATTGGTTCCGTTAAAGAGGCATGTTTTCACAAAAATATACCAGTAGGCATTTTTACAACTGATTCTCAGGGTGCTTTATCCGCGAAAAAAGCAGGATATGGCTTGATTGGAGTAGGTGTTGACTCAATGTATCTCTGGAAATTGGCAAAACAAACTGTTGAAGAGATTAATTCAATCTAACCTCTCACATTGGAGAGCTTGGCGCCTCTTTTGAACGTAACGCGAGCGTAATCGCTGTTTTGGAACCGCAAACCGCTATAAGGACGTCCGGGTTGCGCGATCGGTCGCGTCTCTACACGTCTAAAATTCTCACCAACAACTTAACCGAACCGTATTGGTGTTATAGTCCCACCGTTAGCGGAATCCGTTACATCCGTTATGTCATCCGTTGCTTACTTTTCCTTCAGATTTCCCGAAAAATCATCACAGGGTAGTACTGATGGCACTCCACAAAATTGCCCTTCGATTCTATGGTGGATATTAATGCCTACTATCAAGCCGGGTGTAGAAGCAGGTATAGCTGCTTGAACTTACGACCTATGTATGGTAAAGCTTCGTATTTGAGCTTGACAGAGGCAGGAACTTGCGTTTCTAAATATCTTTATGAACATAAAAACTGTAGCCACACAACCTTTTACCGACCAAAAGCCCGGCACCTCCGGACTCCGCAAGCGGGTAACAGTCTTTCAGAAGCTTCATTACCTGGAAAACTTTGTTCAGTCTATCTTTGATAGTTTGGAGGGCTATCAGGGACAAACCTTAGTTGTTGGTGGTGACGGTCGTTACTACAATCGTCACGCAACCCAGACCATCTTAAAAATGGCAGCCGCGAATGGATTTGGTAGGGTGCTGGTGGGTCAAGGCGGCATCTTATCAACTCCAGCTGCCTCCTGTGTGATTCGCTTGAACCAAGCCTTTGGTGGCATTATCCTTTCTGCCAGCCATAATCAAGGGGGTCCAGAAGGAGATTTTGGTATTAAATACAACATCAGTAATGGTGGACCTGCGCCGGAGAAGGTGACAGAGGCAATCTATGCCCGCACTAAAACGATCGCAGCCTACCGAATACTTGATGCGGCTGATGTGAATTTAGACCAACTGGGCAGATCTCAGGTCGGTTCGATGACTGTTGAAGTGATTGATTCCGTGGCAGACTATGCTCAGTTAATGGAATCGCTGTTTGATTTCGATCGCATTCATCAACTCCTCACTTCCGGGAATTTTCGCATGTGCATGGATCCCTTACATGCGGTAACTGGACCTTATGCCCATGTCATATTTGAGCAGCGGTTAGGTGCACCTGCGGGAACTGTGATTAACGGTGTGCCTCTAGAGGATTTCGGTGGAGGGCATCCCGATCCGAATCTAGTTTATGCCCACGAACTCGTTGACATCCTTTATGGTGAGGACGCACCGGATTTTGGGGCGGCTTCTGATGGAGATGGCGATCGCAACATGATTCTGGGTCGGAAATTTTTCGTTACTCCTAGCGATAGTCTAGCAGTAATAGCCGCCAACGCTAATATAGTACCAGGATATAGTTCTGGTTTGGCGGGAGTAGCGCGATCTATGCCTACAAGTCAAGCAGTGGACCGCGTTGCGGCGAACATTGGCATTGACTGCTATGAAACTCCTACAGGCTGGAAGTTCTTCGGTAACCTCTTAGATGCAAACAAAGCAACTCTTTGTGGCGAAGAAAGCTTTGGCACCGGTTCTAATCATATCCGCGAAAAAGATGGGCTATGGGCAGTTTTGTTCTGGCTGAATATCATAGCTGTCAGGCAGCAATCTGTCGAGCAGATTGTGCGGGAACACTGGAAGACCTATGGACGCAATTACTACTCTCGTCATGACTATGAAGAAGTAGAGACAGAGTGTGCCAACAACTTGATAGCAAATCTCCGCTCCTTAATACCGACTTTGAAAGGAAAGCAGTTCGGTCAGTACCAAGTCGAATACAGCGATGACTTCAGTTACACCGACCCTGTTGATGGTAGCGTCAGTCAGAAGCAGGGCGTTCGCATTGGCTTTACCGATGGCTCCCGCATCGTGTTTCGACTTTCTGGTACGGGTACTCAAGGTGCTACCTTAAGACTCTACCTCGAAAGCTACGAGCCAGATCCAGCAAAGCATGACCAAGATCCGCAACAAGCGTTGGCAACTTTGATTACCTTAAGCGATGAGATCGCCCAGATTCATCACTTTACTGGCATGGAAAAGCCAACTGTTATTACTTAGTTGTTAATTGCTAATTGCTAATTGTTAATAGCTAATTGCCTAACTACGATTAGCTATTAGCCATTAGCAATTAGCAATTAACAACTAAGTTACATTAAATCAAAAGGATAACTTTATGAGCTTAAAGCTCTATTTTCTTAGGCATGGGGAAACAACTTATAGCCGGACAGGAGGCTACTGCGGTGACCTAGATCCAGACTTGACACCAGAAGGTACTCAGATGGCAAAGGCGTTTGCGGATACCTACTATTCTTTACCTTGGACGGCAGTTTATGTCAGTCCTATGAAACGCACTATCGCTACAGCAAAGCCCTTATGTGATGCTTTAGGGATAGAAATGCAACTGCGAGATGGGCTAAAGGAAATTAGGTATGGTGAGTGGGAGGGAAAAACAGTCGAAGATGTCCAACAGCACTATGCAGATGACTATGTCCGCTGGTTAGCTGAACCGGCTTGGAACCCACCTACTGGCGGAGAAACTTCTGTACAAATTGCCAGTCGAGCAATGTCCATCATCGCAGAAATTGAAGCAAAGTATTCGACAGGTAATGTTTTGGTAGTTTCTCATAAGGCAACGATCCGGATTATATTGTGCAGCCTTTTGGGTATTGATTTAGGACGTTATCGCGATCGCATCAATGCCCTTGCTGCCTCGGTCAGCATTGTCAAGTTTGGCGATCATGGTCCTTTACTAGAAGTGCTGGGCGATCGCCATCATTTATCTGAACAACTGCTGAGTTTGCCAGGAACTTGATGTGAATGGGGAATTGTTAGTTGTTAGTTGTTAGTTGTTGGTTGATATTCCTTCACAACTAACCAATAACCACTAACTACTAACAATTTCCTACTTAGGTAGTATAAACAACAATTAAGTTAAGGAATTTAGCTAGGTATTTTACAGACATGACTTAAGCGTATTTGTTTAAATAAGGGGTAATACACATACCTCAGGGATCGCTTAGTTGCATATATACTTTATTATGTTGACGATCTGCACTATAACTGCAGACTATACAAGGCAATTTGCCATAAAGTCTTAATTACGAATTACAAATTACGAATTACAAATGCTGCCTGATATAGATCAACTGTCCCTCGCAGAACTTGTAGCCCAAATGGTGGTTGTCCGCGCCTCTGGTTTCCTATTTGACCACCAAATACAATATCCTGCTTGGGAACCACCAGCAGCAACACTCCAACACTGGGTGCAAGATTTGGGTGTTGGTGGGGTGATTCTACTAGGGGCTAGTGCTGGGGAATTAGCTATTAGAACACAACAGTTGCAAAACTGGGCAAAAATCCCGTTGCTCATTGCGGCTGATATCGAAGAAGGTGTCGGGCAGCGTTTTGGGGGAGCTACTTGGTTTCCGCCGCCAATGGCATTGAGCGCTATTTTCCGCCTCGACCAAAAGTTGGGTCTGCACTACGCAGAACAAATGGGAGCGATCACTGCTCGTGAGAGTGTGGCAATTGGCATTAATTGGGTACTCGCCCCAGTGGTGGATGTGAATAACAATCCCGATAATCCTGTGATTAACGTGCGAGCATTTGGCGAAACTGTAGAGTCTGTGAGCAAACTTGCTTGTGCTTTTATCAAGGGTGCGAAAACTTATCCTGTCCTGACGACGGCAAAACACTTCCCCGGACACGGTGACACTGCTGTTGATTCTCATCTGGATTTACCAGTGATTCCCCATTCAGAAAGCCGACTCTCCGAAGTGGAATTACTACCGTTTGCGGCGGCGATCGCATCGGGTGTAGATACAGTCATGACTGCCCACCTACTGATTCGGTGTTGGGATGCAGAACTACCAGCAACTTTGTCTCGTCAGATTTTAACTCTTCAGTTGCGACAAAAACTTGGGTTTGATGGCTTGATTACTACAGATGCGCTGGTTATGGGTGCTATTGCCAACCGCTACGGTGCCGCCGTTGCTCCTGTAATGGCAGTGGAAGCTGGTGCTGATATTCTGCTTATGCCCATTGATCCAGAAAAAGCAATTCAGGCAGTGTGCGGGGCGGTAGAAAGCGATCGCATTCCGCTTGAGCGCATTCGCTCCTCGGTCCGCCGGATCTGGCAAGCTAAGAAAAAAATCCAGGTGACTCAAGGCAATGTCGTGGATTCAGTCACTTCCATAGCACAAAACGATGCTATTACCACCGTTACTGAGATTTTACAACACAGTCAGAGCATCCGTAGTTTTGTATCTTTACCATTAGAAAAGTTTACAAATGCAACACAACTTAACAATTCAATAACTAACTTATGTAACTTAATTATGGTTGATGACTTGTTGATGTGTGATTTTTTAAATGCTCGCGCACCAGCAATTATCCTACCTGTTCAGATGGGATATACCACTCAAATCATTGATTACCATACCCAATCTACCGTCACGAACCAGGCAAACCATCTAACTCTGCTACAAATATTTATCCGAGGCAATCCATTTCGCGGTAGCGCTAGACTTAACCACGCGGCTGAGAATTTGGTTAAGAAATTATTAAAAAATGGTAAAATCCAAGCTTTAGTGGTGTACGGTAGCCCTTATACAATGCAAGATTTTATACATTTGCTTCCGGCAGATGTGACTACGGTTTTTTCCTATGGACAAATGCCAGCAGCACAAGACAGGGCGTTACGCACACTATTTGGTACGTAATTAATCTGTCCAAGGAATGCTTTCTGATTTACAAATATGGCTGAAGGTAATAACCTTCTAGCTTGGGGACAAATGATCGAAGGAGGAACACAACAGTACAAGCTGGTTAAATCTACTACCCTAGTTTATTTTTTTGAAACATAATATGAGTAAATGTCATGATTTATTGACTTTTGTAACATTTCTTAAAATAATTTGAGGAGATGTAGCGTCAAAATGAAACTAGTTCCGTATAGCAAACTACAAAATCCTAGCTTGAAGTCTATTCGTGACCATGTTTGTTCCTGAAAGGTATTGGGAACACTACTTAAATGTAAATTTGTGAGTAAAAAACAATGAGCGTGAATACGGTGCCCTCTATCAACTACTACTCTCTAGACGTCATCCAAGACGAAGCAAGGCGACTGGTGCAAAAGGGGGTGGTCAGCCGACAACAGCCAATCTATACCCTTTGCCAATACATTCCAGCGAGAGAGTGGGTTTGTGTTGAATGTGAATTAGAAAAGTGTGATTTTTTGTTACGCGATCGCATTGCCGACCTGATTGGTCGAGAAAAATGGGATAACGACTAATCAATCTTTGATTTTAGATTTTGGATTGGGACTCTGGTTTGGATATGTGAAGACACCAAAAGATTCAGCGCCCACTTTGAAAGATAATCTCTGCTTTTTATCAGCCAATCCCTTTCCAAAATCTTAAATATCCCATCTTCCTATAGAGAAGAATATAGCTTTGTGTACGAAATACTCATACTCGAAGCAATTTTCCATTATTTAGGACTTAGTAAAGAAAATATTTGCTTGTGGAGTAGGCATCTTGTCTGCCCATCAACGTGTCTGGGCGGGCTTTCCTGCCCACCCCACAATGTGTGAATTTATAAAGCGTAGCGGTTCAAATAGCTTGCTCTAAATACTGGTTTACGTCTTCAATCATGCGGGTAAGTTCAGCTTCTGTAGTCAAGCGAATGTTGACATCACGAACAGTAAGCAAGACTTTAGCAGCGAAGGGAGTGGGCCAAATATTAGGATTACAAAAAATTTCTAAAAACACCTCCCCAGTGTAACGATATTCCATCGGTCGCTGGGGATTAACTTTACTGCTGCTGGGAGTGGTTTTAGCAGCGACAGCTTTTAGGCTTTGCATCAATTGATCTATTGCTGCTTTTAATTCCCGTGCGGATTGGGGTGAAAAACTAAAAGAGACAGAACCTTCAATTAGGTTCAGTGTGAGATGAGTTCCGGACATGAGCTATTTATCAAAACTTCTTGATACTTATATCATTTTATTTGGTTCGTCATGAGTCAGTCTTGGCTCGATATTCTGACTCCTGGCGAGTACTTGCTGTGAATTTTGACGTGCTGGTGTGAGCCACATTGTCAGGGCGCGGAAACCGCGCCCCTACGGTTTAATGGTGTTGTAAGGCCTCACATCACCGGATCGGACACTCGTTACACACGTGCTTGGGACAGGGTTTGGGCGTGAGGGCTTGAAATTATAAGTAATTAAGCGGACATGATATTACTGGACACGCCAGCAACATCATAAATATCTCTAAAGTAATAAATTAGCTGTAAAAATATCTTGGCTTTTAATGCAAAAAAGTATAGTCATCTGAGAAAAGGCATAGGCAACATTAATCAGTATTCTAGCTACTGTTAGTTATAAATAGTCTCAATAACCTCCCATAATAAGTCTTCGTTATAGAGATAATAAATCCTTACTATGTAAGGGTTTGAAACATAAGGTGAATGTATTAAGTTCTACATTAGAAGTGATAGAACTTGTATTTAAAATACTCTATGACTTACGATAACCGTGGTGCAGTCAAAAAGGTTTTAATTATCACCCTACTGCTGAACTTATTTGTGATGGCGTTGAAAGCTGTTGTCGGGATGGCGACAGGCTCTCTCAGCCTGCTTGCTGAAGCGTTGCATAGTGTGACAGATAGTGCCAGCAATGTTTTAGGATTGATTGCCAGTCAGTTTTCTTCTCCAGATCCCGATCGCGAGCATCCTTACGGACACCATAAATTTGAAGCGGTGGGAGCGTTGGGAATTGCCGCATTTTTAGGCATAGCCTGCTTTGAAATTCTCCAAGGAGCAGTCGAACGAATTATTAAAGGCAGTCAACCTGTCAAAATATCAGCACCGGAGTTGTGGTTATTACTGATTGTGTTAGGCGTTAATATTTTCGTAGCGTATTACGAACGTGCTGTGGGAAAGAGGGTAGGCAGCGAAATTTTGATTACCGATGCCAAACATATGATGGGCGATGTTTGGGTAACAATCTCTGTTATTGCTGGTTTGATTGGCGTTTGGTTGGGATATCAGTGGCTAGACGTGGTTTTAGCTTTTCCGGTAGCTTTGTTGGTATTTTGGAGTGGCTGGTCAGTTTTAAAAGAGAATTTGCCGCATCTTGTGGATGAAATGGCGATCGCACCAGAAGTCATTCACGCGCTCGCTCTTTCTGTCCCTGGTGTTATTAACTGTCATGACATAGCTTCTCGCGGCGTTCTAGGTCGCCAAGTCTTTATCGAAATGCATTTAATCGTAGATGCCAAAGACGTAGAAACTGCTCACCGGATAACCGAGGAAGTAGAAAGGCGACTAGAAGAA
Organism: uncultured bacterium; assembly: GCA_964246695.1. GTDB lineage: Bacteria > Cyanobacteriota > Cyanobacteriia > Cyanobacteriales > Nostocaceae > Stigonema. The sequence continues at coordinate 2,329 of CAXTSI010000347.1, read as the reverse complement.
CGCTTCAGCCCTGCAAGGATTTTAATTCACGTTGAACCACCAGCGTACAAATCAAGCCAAATCACTTTTTAGGATGCAGTTGAACAGAAATGTTGAGCGCAGTCCCCACCTATAGGCACAGCCCCAATGTTGAAGCTGGTCTAGGCTGCGTTCAACATTTTGCGGAATACGATCTTATCATCGCCCGCCGCGTAGAAGTCGCGAATGCGCGCCTCCTCCTTGTAGCCGCACTTTGCGTAGAACGCCCGCGTGCGGAAGAAGTCCGGCAGCCCTGAGGTTTCCACCAGCAGCATGCGCCCACCGCGCGCCGTCAACGTTTGTTCAACGTAGCGCAGCAGTGTCGCACCACGTCCTTGTCCCTGGCGGTCGGGTCGGATGGCGATGAATTGCAGGTTCCACGTCTCATCGGTCATCCGTTCCGGTTCGCAGTAGGCGACTCCAACCGGCCCATTGTCGTCGTCGGTGATCCAGAAACGATCGCTGTCGCTGTCGCAACCGTTGTAATCGGCCAGCATTTCGCTCAGTTCCTCAAGCTCGTTCGGCTGGAAGCCGATCGCGTCGGCTATGGCGATTAGCGCGGTCGTGTCATCGGGTGTAGTCGGTCGAATCATCGCAAACTCCGTGTGCGTGTAAAATATCGAGAGATGCTTAAACACAAATTCGAGCCAAAATAAATGCTATGAAGAGAATCTTATACTATCATCCGCTATCAAACTTTTCTCGGAAGATCCGAATATTGTTAGCAGAAAAAAACTTAGATTGCGAACTCAAAGAAATTAATTTGACCAATAAACCACCGGAATTTCTCAAAATTTCTCCTATTGGTCAAGTACCTGTGTTTGTCGATGAAGATGGCACAACTATTTGGGACTCTACACTGATTGGAGAGTATTTAGACGAAACCTATCCAGAACCTAGGTTTTACCCAAGCGATCGCCTTCTACGGCTTGAGTGTCGTAAGTGGGAAGAACTAGCAGATACTTTAGGTGATAATATTATCCGTCTATGGGTACTAGACTTTACAGGCGATTTAGATGGTAATTATTATCGAACAAGATATGAAACATTAATTAATCGGCTTTTACCAATTTTTGATGAACAACTGCAATCTGCTAAATATCTGTTAGGTGGCGATACTTGGACAGCAGCAGATGTGGCAGCGTTATGTTCTGTGGGCTACTACAATTTGCGCTTAAATGAGGATTGGCAGGAACAGTATCCTCATTTGAAAGCATGGTTTGAGAGATTACACGAGAGATCGGCAGTTAAGTCAACTGTTCCTAGAAAAATTTGATGGCGTCAAACGTTCACTATTAAACAGGGCGATCGCTCTCCATAGAAAAAGAGTGCGTACACGCTTATCGATGTGTTCCCGAATAGCATCTTTTATTCTTTTCTTTAATAAAAACGCTAATAATAGCGCTACCATTACTAGAGGTAGCGCTATTATTTTCATTAAATTCAGCCAGAAAAAATGCTTAAATTAGTTTCTAGAAATTTCATATTATTGACCGCAACTTAATTTCTTACACAGATCTACTGCGAGTCATTAAGTTCCATAAGAAGATGGCAACAATTGCACCTAAGACTGCTACGGCAATTCCGGGAATACTGAAAGTGGGAGCCGCTAGTGCTAAACTGCCAGTGCTAAATAACATTCCAAGACTACCACCTACGAATGCGCCAACTATCCCTAATACAATTGTCGCGAGAACTCCACCGCCTTGATGACCAGGGTAAATAGCTTTTGCGATCGCGCCTGCAATTAAACCTAAAACTACCCAAGCAACAATATTCATTATTTTGTTTCCTTCAATGTCTTTTTGCGAGCGTGAATACAGAATAACAATCATCTACTTAATACTCTCTCTACCAAGCGAAATAACTACAAAAAAACTCAAGGCAGATTAAGCGGGGCGTATTCTCTCTCATAATGTGGATGAGTATTTCTTAAAGAATAGCTAGGTTAAGGTAACTAAAACTATTAAGCAATATGCCACTCAGTTAAACACTGGGTGGCGTTTTTAAGAATTAGATAGTCTGCTGTAGTCAGGGCGCTGACATGCGTCGTTTACATCGCTTCCCGTTTCCTAGAATTTAAAGGCGTAGACAAGGCAGCGCGCCGACACGAGTGTTTCCGGCTCTCACGGGGACTGCGTTTCTGCGCCAATTGTGCTTTTGGATGATGGCAGCACATCTCTATAATGTATTTGAGATGTGGAATTGCAGCTGTCTGGAAAACCTATGCCAAATATTGACTTGAACGCAACCAAAGTGACTCAGATTAATCACATTAAGGTTGAGCCAAAAAACCAAGATGCGCTCGTTC
>CAXTSI010000346.1:0-10340 GCA_964246695.1 uncultured bacterium | reverse complement strand
TGCTGAGGAATGACTGCGGTACTCTTTATTTTTTATTTATAAACACCCTCTAAGAAAAGCGATTTTGTTTCGCAGGCGGGTACTTTAAGGGGAGCATCGCGTCTGGGCATATCTAGAGTTGATGCGATCGCCAAATATTGTCAATACATGGGCAGATATTCTAGCTGGCTTCGCTGCTAAGAAGTGCGTTGTCCTCATCAATCAACAAATAAACACAAGGCATCACCAGCATGCCGTTTTTTATTAATAATTAAGGGAATAATAAGTTTAGCACCCTATGGTACTCAGTCGTGTGCCTCCAAGCGCAAGAAGAGCGCTCTTAGAGCAAAAGTGTGAAAAAAAAGGAAAGCTTATGATTATTGAGATGAAGCAAAATACTATACTTAATCTGCAACCGCTCCACCAGTGTGTCCCCGTTACCTTCCACTATGACATCCACTTCACAACGGGTTTGTTCCAATTAGACAATCCATTAGTAGGCAAGCAATTACTTTGTTGCGAGAGTTTGTGGACTCGCATCGGATAACTATCTACCAGTAAGAGCGCAATCTGCACTTCGATGCCTTCTCAACTGATTGTTAGGCACTCGCTACCAGCCAGTATCTACTTTGAACGTTGGTCTTCAATGTATCGCTTAACGACGACAGAGCGTGCTAACTTGTCCAGTTGATGCCACGAAATAACTGGGACTCCACATGCACGGCATCTTCTTTACAGCTATTTTCTATTTATTACCCAGTAGATTGCCGTAGGGGCAAAGGCAGTGCCTTTGCCCCTACAATGTGGTCTATTTACTTGAAAATAGCTGTAATTCTGGGAATTATGCTCTCAAATGATGGGAAGATCGCCCTTTAATCCATCGTGCAATGTCAGATACTATCTATCTTTCTTATATAGCAATCCTATTTGATTTGTGAAAATTAAAAGTGCAAGAAACCGGGTTTCTAGTGGGTTCACAAATGATTTAGGACTGCTATAAATGCTTGGTTATTAGACTAAGCTACTTCTAAAAAATCACTCTCTAATGGATTTTCTGGGAAGAATACAGCAGGTGAAAGATTGAAAAACTCTGCAAGCTTTTGAATGTGTTCAACCGTTAATTTACGCTTGCCTTTAATTACATCAGAAACAATTGACTCAGTTTTAAAAATAGTAACTAAATCCTTTTGTTTTAGATTTAATTCCGCCATTAAAACTTTGAGAAGTTCTACTCCATAAATATCTGGAACCAAATCCTGTTTTTCTTCATATTCATGAATTAAGATTCCTAACAAGGTAATATAGTCTTCTTCTGACTCCGTTAGTTCCCCTTTATCAAGTAGATTATCGACAACTGCTTGAGTTTTTTCTAAATCTTCTTCAGATTTTATGGGGCGCGGGGGGAAAAATGTAAGTAATTCTGTGTAGCTGTTGTGGTGATATAACATTTCGTTATTATGGCATTACTTGCTTAATTATTAGGACTAAAATTGGTATCTTACCAATCTTATTTTTACCTAATTGATAGCTGATAATTAGTGCTAGCTATCAAACCATTCGTCATTCTTCCATTTATCTCTATCGTATTCTGCATGAGTAAGAAACTGACGAATATATATAACTTTTGTTTTATAGTTAATACAGGTTATTAGCCTATATTTATTCCCTCCAATATCAAAAATAACGAAGTTTTTAACTTGGTCAGGTGCAAAAACGGAAGTAGCTTTTACATCAGTAAAACTATTCCAGTCTTGGGCTTTTACAAGCTTCTTCCAGGCTCGTATGCTAGGTTCAGCATCGGGGTGCTTTTCACAAGCTTTCTTGAGTCTGGTTTCTGTAATGATACGCATATATAGAGTTTTCCTCTACTTTTTAAAAAGTACATAAGCTTTATCTCCTTTGTTTGTTGTCTAATTAATTGTCCAGCCTTACTTAACTAAAGAGGCTATGAAATAATCTTAGTACACGATTGCATAAATATGAGCGCGTTATCTTCTTGTGTAGGATGGGCATTGCGCACCATTCTGATAGTTGGTGGGCAATGCCCACCCGAAGAAATCAATTCGATACGGATTTACGCAATTCAGTACTTAGCAAATTGCGAATTAAAGTGCTAGTGTTCGATTAATGAGTATTTATACTTATTATCGGTTAGTTCTTTAAACAATATTGCGAGAGACTGCTCGCAATATTGGGTTAGGAGAAACGTTTTTCCTTAATTTATCCAAATAACATCGAAGGTTGTTTTTTGTCCGGTCGCTATCTCAACTTGATGCTGCTTATTAGGTAGGATGGTTTCTTCCACAAAATTACTCATAATGTGCTGTACGATCGTGACATTCTCTAGTTAAAGTGGTAAGAGGTGACAGTAGTCCGAGTGGCAAAAGCAATCTGCCAGCCGCCACCACCCAACAAGTCCATTACACGATAAAAGACGTTTTTTCACAGCCTATGAACCCTGCCCTGACTCAAATTGGCGATCAAATGTCCAACCTGACTGGCGTCAGAGCTATTATGAAGGACATTATCGAAACGTTACGAGCTGGTGCGGGCAAGCAATTTATAAATTTGAGTGCTGGTAACCCGTTAATTTTGCCAGAGGTAGAGCAGTTATGGCGAGATTGTACGGCACAACTGCTGGCAAGCTCAGATTATGGTGAGGTAGTTTGTCGCTACGGGTCAAGTCAGGGCTATGCACCATTAGTTCAAGCGATCGCCTCGGATTTTAATCGGCGATATGGATTGAATCTCACTGAACGCAACATCCTGATTACCCCTGGTAGTCAAAGCCTTTACTTCTTCGCTGCTAATGCTTTCGGCGGCTACACCACCACCGGGGAACTTAGAAAAATTGTTTTGCCATTGAGTCCAGATTATACAGGTTATGGTGGCATAACTCTAGTACCAGAGGCGTTAGTTGCCTACAAGCCATTCTTAGATATTGATGCAACTGCTCACAGATTCAAATACCGTCCTGACTTTAGCCAGTTATCGATTACAGAAAATACTGGTTGCGTCATATTTTCTCGACCTTGTAACCCCACTGGTAATGTCCTCACCGATGATGAGGTGCAAAAAATTGCCAATTTAGCCGCTGCCCATAATGTACCAGTGTTGATTGATTCTGCCTACGGACCGCCATTCCCAGCTCTTAACTTCTGTGATATGGATCTGATATTTGGCGAGAACATCCTTCACTGTACAAGTTTATCCAAGGCAGGGCTACCAGGAGAACGCATTGGGATTGCTATTGGGGATGAACGGCTGATTAACGTACTAGAGTGTTTTTTGACAAATGCCTGTCTCCATTCTTCTCGGTATGGACAGGCGATCGCCGCTTATGCTATCAATTCCGGTGCGCTAGCAGAAATTTCTCTCTCTGTCATCCGTCCTTTTTACCAGAATAAGTTTAGCGTTCTAGAAAGCACCTTAGATGAAGCAATGCCCAAAGATTTACCTTGGTTACTCCATCGCGGTGAGGGCGCAATCTTTGCTTGGTTGTGGTTGCAGGATCTGCCAATCACTGATTGGGAATTTTACCAGGAACTCAAGCAAGTAGGTGTAATTGTCGTGCCTGGTAGTAGCTTCTTTCCTGGGTTAGAAGAAGAGTGGCAACACAAGCAGCAGTGCGTCCGCATTAGCCTCACAGCCAGCGATGAGGAAATTGTGACTGGAATGCAGCGTCTGGCAAAAGTGGTACAACAGGTTTATCAGCGTTCGGGTAATGGGTAATAGGTAATGGGTAATGGGTAATTGGTAATGGGTAATTGGTAAGATCAGACTGGTAACAATTGACAACCAACAACTAACAACCAACAACCAACAACCAACAACTAACAACCAACAACCAACAACTAACAACTAACAACCAACAACTAACAACTAACAACCAACAACCAACAAATGACTAATGAGTGGCTAGAAGTTGGTACGATTGTCGCACCTCAAGGATTAAATGGGGAATTGCGGGTTTATCCTGACACGGATTTCCCCGAACGGTTTGAGGTGCCTGGACGCCGGTGGTTGTTGCATCCTGGAGAGACAGAACCGCAACCGATAAAATTACTGGCAGGACGCTACATTCAGGGGAAAAACTTGTATGCGATCAAGTTAGCTGGTGTGGAAAATTGCAACCAGGCGGAGGCGTTGCGCGGTTGTAAGGTGATGGTGCCCCAAAGCGATCGCCCGAAATTAGGAGAAGATGAATATCACGTCTTAGATTTAATTGGCATGTTGGTGTTCATGCAGGAATCAGGCGAACTTGTAGGCACAGTGATAGATATCATCCCAGCGGGTAATGATTTATTAGAAGTGCAGCTGCATGACCGACAGGGCGAGAGGGATACAAAATCCCCAAAGACTGTTTTGATTCCTTTTGTGAAAGCGATCGCACCAGTAGTAGACTTGAAAGCTGGTCGCATTGAAATTACACCACCACTAGGATTAATCCACCCCCTTCCGGAAAGGTGATGTCTTCCTTTCTGGTCAGACTTTTCTGTGTGCCGTTTTTTACCGTCTGTTTGCTTTGTGTTTCCGTATTTTTGACAGCCGCACATAGCGTAATTTTATACCAAAAAAAATATTTTAAAATTACCTAAATATAATTCAATTTATTTTTTAAACAAAAGTAAATTGTTAGCTAAAATACGTAAAGTTATCAAAATCAGTAAAAAATTTGTAATCAACAAAAAAGCTGACGTCTTTATCGTGCCTAATCTCCGGCAAATTATGTTGAAAATAATTTCATTTGAACACAAGTTTTTTCGGATGAAGAGTCTATGAAGAGCGTAAAATGTTGTTTGAAAAAGTTGTACTGTTGTAGGGCAATTAGTAAACTCAAGAAAAAAAATTCTGCTTTAACTATCTCTCAATAAGTTCAAACAAAAAATAGAGACATAAGTAGGTCGAAAAAATAAATCATCATTGGTTCGTAGTTGCGCAGTAAGCGCCTTCTCAATCGCGGAGACGCTGCGCGAACGGCATCCCCAAAGGGTTACGCACACTCATCGCAACTACAAGCCTTATAAGTGAATTTAAACTTTATTACATAATACTGTTTAATCTCCCCAACCTACTTAGTTTTCTTGACCATAATTGAATATTTCATTGAAGATTTAGGATATGGGCTTCGACGGTCTTTTTGATCTCAGTCCTTCCGACGTAACCTTCCACTATACTGGTTTCGTACTTACTGATGCTGGAGGTCGAATTGCAGATAACGTGCGTTCAAAGTATTCTTCAGTCAAAGAATTTGCTTGAAGCTGGAGTAATGATTAAAGCCGGACGCACGAAGCAGCAATCTTGGAAATAATCTATCAAAGTTGGTTGAATTCCTTATAGAACCTACGCCCTTAGTTACCCGATTTCTACCAAACAATAAACTGTATTTTGTGCAAAACTGACTGACATCTTTGCAACTTAAGTTGCTTCCATAACTGTGTTGAGAGTCGCCCGAAGAGGGGTAATAAAATATGCTAAAAGAACTCCCGGAAAAAATCGAGAACAAAAGTGCAAAAATTGGGATTATTGGACTCGGATATGTAGGATTACCAATATTAGTAGCTTTTGCGACTAAAGGCTATAAAGTGCTGGGATTTGATATCGATCAACACAAGATTAATCAGATTCAACAGGGTCATTCATATATCAAACATATTGACTCAGAGAATTTAAAGAACGATCTGATATCAGTCACATCAGATCTGACCCGGCTGAGGGAAGTGGATGTGATAATTATTTGCGTGCCAACCCCGCTTGACATCCACAGAGAGCCAGATTTAACATATGTGATCGACACGGCTGATGCAATTGCTACAAGCTTAAAAATCGGACAGCTTGTGGTATTAGAAAGCACGACTTATCCAGGGACAACATCGGAGGTCATGCTACCAATTCTCGAAAGAACTGGTTTAATAGTAGGCTCAGAATTTTCCCTAGCATACTCACCAGAACGGGAAGATCCAGCGAATGAAAACTATTGTTTGGTGAACGTACCAAAAGTAGTTGGAGGAATCACGCCCATGTGTCTGTCACTGGTCCAAACACTCTACAACCAAATTATTAACACCACCATCCCAGTTTCTTCAACTCAAACAGCAGAAGCCACAAAAATCTTAGAAAATATTTACCGCGCCGTCAATATTGCCCTGGTAAATGAATTAAAAATTCTCTTCCAAAAAATGGGCATAGATATCTGGGAAGTGATTGCAGCCGCGAAAACCAAACCATTTGGGTTTCAAGCATTTTATCCGGGACCCGGATGGGGGGGACATTGTATACCAATAGATCCATTCTATTTAACGTGGAAAGCTCGCGAATATGATGTACCTTTGCGATTTATTGAGTTGGCAGGTGAAGTGAATGCTTTCATGCCTAATTATGTTATAGAAAAGTTAATTTTCTCATTGAACGAACACAGTAAACCTTTAAAAAACTCGCGCATCCTCATATTAGGAGTAGCTTATAAAAAGAACGTGGACGATCAACGAGAAAGTCCTTCATTAAAAATAATTGACACTTTATCAAAACATGGAGTACATATTGAATATCACGATCCCTATGCACCAACATGTTCAAATCATCGTCATTATCCAGACATAAACTTGAAATCTTTACCGTTGACCAAAGAAAATATCCAGTCATTTGATGCTGTAATCATTGTCACAGATCATGACAATGTAGACTATAAATTAGTTGCCGAATATTCCGCTCTAATTATAGATACCAGGAATGTGTTAGCTTCTCGAGGCTTAAAAACGGTAAACACTATTGCTGCTTAAGTACAAATTTCTTCTGGAACTAAAATGCCTGACTTTGATAAATATGTGGCAGTAGTTGGCTGTGGGTACTGGGGCAAGAATTTAGTGAGAAATTTTGCCTCGCTTGGTGTTCTGCGAGTAGTGTGTGATGCCAGCCTAGAAACACAAGCTAAATGCCAAAAAGAATATGGTGTAGAAACCGTAACTGATTTCCAATCAGTATTGTCCATACCAGATGTCCAAGCCGTAGTCATTGCAACTCCAGCCGCAACTCATGCAAGTTTGGCGATCCAAACCCTGGCGGCGGGTAAAGATGTGTTTGTGGAGAAGCCGTTAGCTTTGACGCTGTCGGATGCACTCACAATCAGTGAAAAAGTTACCAATAGTGGTTGTATCCTGATGGTGGGACATTTGTTGGAGTATCACCCGGCTTTAGTCAAACTTCGCGCCATAGTTGCATCCGGAAAAATTGGTCAGCTACGATATCTTTATTCAAATCGCTTAAGTTTAGGTAAAGTCCGAACCGAAGAAAATGTGCTTTGGAGTTTTGCTCCTCATGATATCAGTTCGATTCTCGGGTTTGTGGGCAGACTGCCAACATCTGTACAAGCGGTAGGCAGTGCTTACTTGGGTAAGAATTCCGACTTTTGCACTGTGAATCTCTGTTTTTCAGATCGGATCAATGCTCATATTTTTGTGAGTTGGCTACATCCTTTTAAAGAACATCGGCTGGTGGTAGTTGGAGAATCAGGAACGCTGGTTTTTGATGATGTGAGTGTGGATGCCAAACTGACATTGTACTCACACTCAGCATCAGAGGTGGATGGTATGACTGTCCTGAAAAAAACTGCCCAAACAGTGATGACCATAGATGCTGGAGAACCACTCAAGTTAGAATGCGAACATTTTCTCAGATGCGTTCAAACTAGACAAACGCCCCGAACCTCTCTAAAAAATGGTATTGATGTTTTGAGAGTTTTAGATAGTGCTCAAGTATCCCTTGAGAATCTTGGTCAGATTGTTTATTTAAAGGAGGCGCCAGTTGTCCATAACTAATTCTCAAGACCAAAAGTCCGAGTATTTTGTACATGAATCAGCTTATGTAGATCAGCCCTGTACTATTGGTTCCGGAACTCAAATCTGGCACTTTAGCCATATTATGCCTGATGTCATCATTGGGGAAAATTGTAAAATAGGACAGAATGTATTTGTGGCGGCTGGGGTAAAAATCGGGCGGAATGTGAAAATCCAAAATAACGTCTCGATCTATGCCGGGGTGGTGTTAGAAGATGATGTTTTTTGTGGTCCGTCCTGTGTATTCACAAATATTAAAACCCCGCGTTCGGCTTTTGCTCGCAATACAATAGATGATTATTTAGTAACTCTCGTATCTCAGGGAGCTACAATTGGTGCAAATGCCACAATTGTTTGTGGTCATACCATCGGGCGTTATGCATTTATCGGTGCGGGTGCGACGGTCACCAAAGATGTTCCTGATTACGCACTCTATTATGGGAATCCCGCCACGCTTCAAGGTTGGATGTGTGAGTGTGGTTTCCGGCTAGAAAAATTTGAACGCAAAACTGTTTGTCAAGCGTGTTCACGACAGTATGAATATTGTAGCGACTCGAAAATTATTAGAATTGAATGACGAGTGTGAACATTCCACCTTTTGATGCCACGATTCAATATCAAGCGATCGCATCTGAAATTGAAAAAAATGTCTGTGCTGTCATGGCTGGTGGACGCTATATTATGGGTCCTCAAGTTCAGGAATTTGAAGCACAGTTTGCTCAATATTTAGGTTGCAACCAAGTCATCAGTTGTAATTCCGGCACTGATGCATTACATTTAGCTTTGAGAGCTTTAAAAATTGGTCCGGGGGATGAGGTAATTACCACACCTTTCTCTTTTATTGCTACCACCGAAGCGATTGGCATGGTGGGTGCAACTCCTGTGTTCGTCGATGTGGATTTAAATACCTACAATCTAGATCCCAACTTAATTGCGGCTAAAATTACGGAACGCACTAAGGCGATTATGCCAGTGCATTTGTACGGGCGTCCCACTGACATGACCGCAATTATGGCAATTGCGCGTGACTTTAATTTGAAAGTAATTGAAGATTGTGCGCAAGCCACCGGATCTATGTGGTGCGGACAAAAGATTGGCACAATTGGTTCAGTTGGATGTTTTAGCTTTTTCCCCACAAAAAATTTAGGTTGTTTTGGAGATGGTGGCGCAATTGCTACTAACGATCAAGATCTGGCAGAACGTGTGGAGTATTTACGCCGACATGGTGGCAAAGTTAAGTATCAGCACTCAGAACTCGGACTCAACAGCCGCTTAGACACTTTGCAAGCAGCAGTTCTGTTAGTTAAACTGCCATATCTTGAACAATGGAATGCTGCCCGCGCGGTGATCGCTGATGATTACATCCATCAACTGACTGATGTCGGTGGCATTGTTTTACCCACACAAGTACCACAAAGCAAGTCAGTCTGGAATCAGTTTACAATCCGGGTTTTAGACGGACAAAGAGATCGGGTGCAAAAAATCCTGAAGTCCCTTGGGGTGGGCACGATGGTGTACTACCCAATTCCGCTGCACTTACAGCATGTACATGCTAACTTAGGTTATGCTTTGGGGACACTACCAATCAGTGAAAAATTGAGCCAACAAGTTTTATCTTTACCGATGTTTCCCGAACTTACTCAAAGCGCACAACTTGCAGTCATTGAGTCTTTAAGCCAAGCAGTACGCGAACAAACACCTGAAGATGTCAATTCCTCACCGCCGCGCCTTATATCTCGCCAAGGCATCTTTTCGGGGGAAGTTTCCCCCGAAAAATGCCGCACTGATCCGTCCTCGCCGGATTCAGTGGGAGGCTTACGGCGGGATAGCTAAATCATTCATGAAAAATTTTAAGTAGGCAGGGCTAGAGCTTACCACATCCTGGTTCTGGGCGACGCCCTACCTACATATATTTCAAAAATCAAATAGGATTCTGATAGTCAGACTATATATTTACTGATTTTTTCTGGGAACTGATGAACTCTGAATCGTTAAGTCACCGACTGAAATTAATTTCATATACAGCTTTGTTTGTCAGTATCGGGTTTGGCATTGTTGGACAATTGTTGTTGAAACATACTATGAGTGGAACAGGTCAGGGATTGTTTACATGGTCATTTTTTCAACAATTATTCATCGCTCTGACTATTTATAGTTTAGGAATAGTAAATTGGATATTTGCCCTGCGCTCTGTCAAACTAAGTATTGCCTATCCCCTCACCAGCTTAAATTATGTTGGGATACTTTTGGGATCGCACTACTTTTTTCATGAGTCGATCACGAAGCTGAGAGTCGTTGGAGTTGTACTGATTTTTCTGGGAGTTCTTTTGGTAGCGCTGCCGCTGAAGAGTCGCAAACAAGTGTAAAATGCGATAGCATTCCGTGTTGGATAGCGGGAAATTCTTGTCTTGGCGTAGCGTGTCCTTTAGGACAAGACTGCTCATAGCTAATAGCTAATAGCTAATGGTAAAAAAGCAACTAACAACTAACAACTAACAACTAACAACTAACAACTAACAACTAACAACT
>CAXTSI010000345.1:0-10367 GCA_964246695.1 uncultured bacterium | reverse complement strand
CCACTCCCCCTACTCTCTTCACCGCACCAGCTAAGGCACAGTCGTCAATTAACGCATTGCGAACAACTTGAATACCGCCGATCCTCCTTAAAGCTTCAAGACGAATTAGAATACAGCCGCCAGCAGCAGCAGCAGTTGGCTTGTTGGGATCGTTAACCCAGCGGAAGGGGTAGAGTTTTTGGAAGAAAAAGACGAAAGCTGGGATCAACAGTTGTTCCCACTTGCTTTCACACCTGAGTCGCACCATCACAGAAACAAGGTCTAAGTCTTCAAGCAAAGCTTTGGTAACTAATTGGCGAATATTGGCAACATTATGCTCAATATCTGCGTCTGTGAGCAAAACATATTCTGGTGGATGTAAAGACGTTGCATGCAATGTCTCTACTGCCTGAATGCCTTGCTCCATTGCCCAAAGTTTACCAGTCCAACCGGCAGGTAGTGGTTTGGCAGCAATGATTTGCAGCTGTTGGTGTAGTGCCAACGCTTGGGCTGTTTCTTGAGCAACCTGAGCGGTACCATCTGTACTGTGATCGTCTACCAAAAACACGGTAAAAGAGCCAGGATAATCTTGGACTAGAAGCGATCGCAAGGTAATTGGTAACAACTCAGCTTCATTGCGAGCAGGAATCACAGCACAAACTGCAGGCAAATCTTTGAGGTTTGTTTCTGCTGCTTCTAGTTGCTGGTCTGTCCGCCAAAACTGCCCTCGCCAACTGATTAATCCGATCCAAATCGCCAATGAGAGTAGCATTAAACCCAATTCAATTTTGTCCATTTTATTTACCAATTTTTAGTGACATCGTTTTAAACAATGTTTCAAGGTATGATAAAGTACTTTCTTAGCTCCTTGCCGCATCCAAAATATTTTTGAGATTGAGTATTATTTCATGCAAACTCAAGACAGAAGCTCAACATTAAATGTTGCAAAGGCAATCGCAGCTAGCCAGAACTATCTTCTTTCGATGCAAAATCCAGCAGGCTACTGGTGGGCGGAATTAGAATCCAATGTCACTATAACTGCTGAGGTTGTCCTCCTCCATAAGATTTGGGGAACAGACCGCGAAAGACCCTTACACAAAGTTGAAGCTTACCTGCGTTCTCAACAACGATCGCATGGAGGCTGGGAACTTTTTTACGGCGATGGTGGAGATCTGAGTACCTCCGTTGAGGCATACATGGCGCTCAAGCTGTTAGGTGTACCAGAAACCGATCCGGCTTTGATCGAGGGGCGTTCGTTTATCCTCGCACGGGGCGGTATCAGTCGGACTAGGATTTTTACCAAGCTCCACCTAGCGCTGATTGGATGCTACAATTGGCGTGGCATTCCTTCACTACCGCCTTGGGTGATGTTTTTGCCCTCAACGTTTCCAGTTAACATCTACGAAATGTCAAGCTGGGCAAGGTCAAGCACTGTGCCACTGCTAATTGTCTTTGACCGCAAACCTGTTTTTCAGGTCAAACCAGGCATTACCTTAAACGAGCTGTATGTTGAAGGTGCGGATCAAGCCGCGTTTGAATTACCGCGTAACAACGATTGGACAGACTTATTTATTTACCTTGACAATGCCTTCAAGTTAGCAGAAAAGCTGAATGTAGTTCCTTTTCGCGCTGAAGGTATTAAAGCTGCAGAGCGATGGATTTTAGAACGGCAAGAAGCAACAGGTGACTGGGGTGGTATTATTCCGGCTATGTTGAATTCACTGCTGGCTTTGCGGTGTCTTGATTATCAGCAGTCTGACCCCAATGTGGTACGAGGACTAAAAGCAGTTGATCGCTTTGCGATTGAAACAGAGGATACCTACAGAGTGCAGCCTTGTGTTTCTCCTGTATGGGATACTGCTTGGGCAATGCGATCGCTCGTAGATTCGGGCTTGGCACCGGATCATCCAACTTTAGTTCGGGCGGGAGAATGGTTGTTGAGCAAGCAAATTCTGGACTACGGTGATTGGGCGGTCAAAAATCGAGACTCTAAACCAGGGGCTTGGGCATTTGAGTTTGAAAATCGCTTTTATCCAGATGTAGACGACTCTGCTGTCGTGGTCATGGCTTTGGAGGCTGTGAAACTCAATGACGAAAAACTGAAGCAGGGGGCGATCGCTCGTGCTGTAAACTGGATTGCTTCTATGCAGTGTCAACCAGGCGGTTGGGCTGCCTTTGATCTGGACAATAATCAGGACTGGCTGAACCTGATGCCCTATGCAGACCTCAAAGCCATGATTGACCCCAACACGGCTGATGTCACTGCTCGGGTATTAGAAATGCTAGGTAGCTGTAAAGAGTCAATTGATCCGACTTACCTTGAGCGAGCGATCGCATATCTCATCAGTGAGCAAGAAACTGAAGGTTGCTGGTTTGGTCGTTGGGGAGTAAATTACATTTATGGAACCAGTGGAGTTATTTCAGCCCTGTCCTTGATTGCTCCGGAGAATACACAATGTATAGAACGGGCAGCAGCTTGGTTAGTCGGATGTCAAAACCCAGATGGTGGTTGGGGCGAGACTTGCCAAAGCTATGATAACCCAGCCCTCAAAGGAAAAGGACATAGTACTGCATCTCAAACGGCTTGGGCAATACTAGGTTTAATAGCTGCTGGTAAAGTAACCGGCAAATTGGCGGAGCAAGCGATCAAACGAGGAGTTAACTACCTGTTAGCAACTCAGCACTCCGATGGTACTTGGAACGAGGCAGAATTTACAGGTACTGGCTTTCCCGGTCATTTTTATCTGAAGTATCACCTCTATCAACAGTACTTTCCATTAGCAGCTCTTGGTCGCTATCAAACCCTAAATAATTCGTAATTCGTGAGACAGCGCTGCAGGAGGGTTTCCCTCCGTAGGCGTCTGCGTTAGCGTAAGCGTTGCGTTAGCCGATACTCCGGCGGAGCGCGATCTTCGACGAAGGAGCGTCACCCGAAGGGTAATTAGTAATTCGTAATGCGCCTTACTCCCTTTCCGGTGTAAGATTACCGATCTTCTTTCTCTTCTTTCTTCGTGTCCTTTGCGTCTAGCCTTCTCCCAAGGGGAGACGCTGACGCTCCTTCGTCGAAGATCGCAACGCTTACGCGAACGGCTTCTGCTTCGCAGTACGCGGTTTATTAAATAGGTAATCTACCCAACTCCAGTCGGAACTCCGGGAACGGGTTCTCCTACGGAGTACGGACGGTTCGGGAGTAGTAATTACGAATTACGAATTGGATCGAACACTTGCTTTAACAGAGACAATCCTTCCTCAACCTGTAGAATCTGTTTTTCTGTAAGGTGATTGAGGATCTCAGCAATGTGAGTACGAGTTTGCTCACGTGCTTGCAGAAGGTGATGCTCACCTGCTTCAGTGAGCTTCAGAACAACACGCCGTCGCTCTTGAGGGTCATTGTTACGGTGGACAAAGTTGCGCTGTACAAGCCGTTCTATTGTCGCTGATGCTGTAGCACGAGTGACTCCCAAATGTTCTGCTAGTTCAGATAGTGAAGCACCAGGATTGCGATCGAGAAACGCTAGTGTCCGGAATTGCGGGACGGACAGCGTAGTAGACCCTTTAACACGCATATCAAATCTGATTGCCCGCATGACTAACGGAACTGTCTCCATCACCCTAGCCGCACATTCATTGGAAGTTTTTGGTTGCTCTAAGCCCATTTTATCTTTACTTTTCATCACTTTACGTCTACTTTGACAAAACTTGCAGTAACTTGGACTAAAAGCAAAGAAAAATTCCTTGAATATGCCTAGAGCATCGATTCAGTAATCAAAAACCTAACCCCCCAGCCCCCGGACCTACAAGGTTCGGGGGAGAAACACTCCCCTCCCCTCGTAGGTCCGGGGTTGGGGGAGAGGTTCTTCCAGGATTACTGAATCGGTGTCCTAGGACTTACGCATTAACAGAAATAGTAAAAGTCTGCGTCCGGATTTTTCCAGCACGTAGGGGCGCGGTTCCCGCTTCTGGTCAATGTGGTCAATAGTAGGTCTTCTCCCTGTAATCGGCGGTTGCGATCGCCATTGGCGATGATATAGTTTACAAGTCTGCTGTTAGTGATACTGGATATCAATACTTCTGCTGCACTGAAATTGTGGCAGTTCGTTGAGAATATGAAAGACTCCAATTCAGCTAAACTGATCCCAAACGCCGAAAAAGCAGTTGTTGACATCCGTAAACTACGTGATTACTGCCTAAATCCAGGGCATGATGAGGGAAAACATAAAGCTCGATTCTTTTCATCAATACTTGGCATGACGGCAGACAATGCTGAGGAGTTGCGCCAGATTCTTCTAGAAGTTGTCAAGACTCATGAGACTCAACTGAGGCGACAGGATGAGTTTGGACAGCGCTACACCCTAGATTTTTTCCTAGAATGGAAAAATAGAAGTGCAACTATTCGGAGTGGTTGGATCGTTGAGCATGGTTCCGATATTCCAAGATTAACAACTTGCTACCCTCTGTAGCATCTGGAGATGAAACGAGATGACGACAAATACAGTCAAATTGCTTGATGTAGTGGCTTTGACGAGCGATCTTCCCGAATACAATCTATCGCGTGGACAGGTTGGCACGGTGGTTGAAGTCTTAGCCAGTGGGGAAGCCTTTGAAGTAGAGTTTAGCGATCGCAATGGGCGCACTTACGAATCAATTGGTTTGCGCCCAAATCAGATTATGGTGTTGCATTTCGAGCCAGTGTCCCCTAATGCAAAATCTGAAATGGTCACGGTGTAAAATATATAACTAGGGTATATGAAAGTAATGGCAGTAAAACCACGATAAACAATGTATCCAATTGCAGCCAGTCAAAATAATTCGTAATTGATAATTCGTAATTCGATCTGGCAATCAGTGTTCGCTTGTCCCCCGCCACTGATTGTAGACCACGCGTAATCATTAATGAGCGTGTTCTTTGTACCCTCTTTAATTACGAATTACGAATTACGAATTAGTAATTATTTGGTCATGGGCGCGATCGCCGCCAGTGTCATGCTAAGTCGTCGTCATAAAGTCGCTTCTAGCTAACCAAGACCGGACACTGCTTTCAGGGCAATGACCTTTAAATCCTGGATGCCATACACAGCAATGGTGCTTGACTTATAAACTTGGCATAAGATGCGCTCAGATAGAGACGGTATTCCTGTCGATTCAGCAGGTAAGTTTGAAAGAAAGCCAAGCTAAGAGCGTTGACATAGGGGTGAGCGATCGCCAGATTGGCACCAATTAAGCTCATCGATTCAGTACAATACGCAATGCCGACCGTATCACCGGAGCAATCCCTAACCTCAAGAAGAACCTGCACAGAAGAGCATTTATCCTGAACAAGCGACACCCCCTAGCACTTGCAAAGCTGTTGCACTCTTTTTTGAGTAAACCACATTTTCTGTTCGTCTAATACTAAGATTGCCGTCTATCACCCGCAGTCCACCCACTACCAACACTCTTCTTGGAGGCGATCGCAGTTGTGGCTAATTTCCCCGATAGGAGACCTAAGTTAATTTATGCAGCTTTGCAATTGTTGGGGCGGTAGAAATTCACAAATTGCTGGCTGTACGAGGTTTTCAAGCATTTTTATGAAAGTGAACTATTCCTAATCATCTCTTGGAGTGCATATTCTGATTTCACTCATTCCAATAAGTAATACAGAAGCGTAAGTTCGGCTTTTGACTCCGGAAAACTCTTATTTTTGCGCCTTAAGTATATAAGGAAGCCTTGAGTCTCAACTCGCGTAGTTATGCTTGTTCACTTTGTTAAAATGGGCTATCAATTTTATGAAGAGAAGAATTTATATCAAGTCCGGCTAATTACTTACGATTAAATTGCTTCGCTTCAAAGAAGGTCAGTTGAGATAGGTCGGTTGTCTAAAAGAAAAGTGCATAAGTTGTGCGTGCTTACATCTATTAAGAATATAGCTTGATTGGCTCTCCAAGCTTAACTTCCGTTTTGTAAACAGGTAGGACTCACATTACACAATCATCTGTTTGTCAATGCGTAAATCCTATCTATAAAGATTTCAGGGAGAACTTGAGAAAAATAAGATTGAAAAGACTGTGGATAAATACGAGCAGCTTTAGCCTGCTAAAAATATCACTCCTCAGTTGCTGATATTTTTCCCACAACTTCTGAAACACCGATTGAGCCGTTGTCCAAAGTCCACTCATCAGAAAATCATGTCTACGCAATTGGATCTAAAAGCTACATTTTACAGCAGGGAAGAAACACTTGGGCATCCACCCGCAACAGGCATCTTTGGATCTACATTACTTGAAGCACTTAGCGGCAAAGGACGTCTACAGTGTGCTGTAGACCCAAATGTTATTGCCCTAAAAACAAACTTTACCTTGATACTTTGGGATGGAAGGCAGGTTCAAGCCGCAGCGCTAGATACGGGTACAGCAATTCTAGGTAACAAGATTGATATCTTTGTTGATGCCATCAGCGAAGCTATCAATTTAGGTGTAAAGTCCGTTAAGGCAGTTTTAGATAATGGGGTAGGTCAAACGTATACTGTAGTTGCAGGTGACTCTCTATCTAAGATCGCCCAAAAATTTTACGGAGATGGCAGTGAACAATCGTGGAGAAAAATCTACGATGCAAATAAAGCCGTGATTGGACCTGACCCAAATCAGCTTCAAGTTGGGATGATACTTACCATTCCCTAATGCCACATAGCGAGAGTGAAAATAGCGTTCACGGGCAAAGTGAGGATTTGACGCGGAAAGCAGTCTAAGAAAGGCGGCAAAATCATCGATCCCCTCTTAACCAATTATTCAACACAAGGAAAACTATCATGTCTATGACATTCGCATCATTCGTATCGGGTCAAACCTATACAGTTCAACCGGGTGATTTTCTCTCCACGATCGCCCAAAAATTCTACGGGGATGGCAGTGAAGCATCTTGGCGAAAGATTTACGAGGCAAACAAAGCCGTCATCGGAGCCGATCCAACCCATATTGAAGTTGGCATGGTTCTGGTCATCCCTCCCAAAGACTCAAGCGTCGTTGTCCCAGAACCTAATAATAATTTTGTTAGCCGGGTGCTGGAACTAGTCAACCAAGAGCGGAGTAGAGCGGGTTTAGCCCCACTTACACTCAATTCTCAGTTAACGGCAGCAGCTCGGGGACACAGCCAAGATATGGCAGACCACAACTTCATGGCGCACAATGGTTCGGATGGCTCATCGCCCTTCGATCGTATGCAACGAGCGGGTTATCGTTTCTCGTTTGCAGGAGAAAACGTTGCCGCCGGACAATCCAAGCCTGAAGATGCAATGTCAAGTTGGATGAATGAAACGCCTCCCAATGACGGACATCGCAAAAATATTCTCCGGAACAATTATCGCGAAATTGGCATTGGGTATGCCTTCAACGATGCGGCTCAGTTCAAACACTACTGGACCCAGGATTTTGGTACACCTTTGTAAATAATTGAAGGTACTATTATGTCTCAATTTCTCGGTGTCGCCTTTCAACCTTATGTCGGTCGCTGGACAGGAACGCCTCCAAACGCTACAACCCCGCAATGGAACTCCCCAAGACGGTGTGAATGGGGTAAGTCAAGCTTTCAATACGATCAAATCAGCAGTTGCTAAAATCAACCCACAATGCCAGGTGATGATTGGCGAGACTGGGTGGCCTTCACAGGGAATCAGCTTCAACAATACGGATAACAACGTGAATAACCTCAAAGCATACTTTGAGGCGATCGATAAGTGGGCATCACAGCAAGGTGTAATTACTTACTTGTTTGAGGCAATTGACGAACCTTGGAAAAGCAACCAGAACAAGCAAGATCAACCTTGGCAAGGACCGAACGGTGCTGAGGGACACTACGGTCTTTGGTATCTCAATGACTCTGGTGGTTATACACAGAAGCATGTCTAACAAATTCTCGAACTATCATGAACAATCTGAAAGTAGGAGTCGGACAATGTCAAAATTTCCAGCACACCATATACTGTTTGCCTTAAATAGCGTTTCTACCATTGCAATAAAGGCAGTACATTGTGCAAGAACCACGCTAGTGATGGTATTATTCTTATTCTTGTTCCTGTTTCTCAACCCCTCTAGTGCGAGCGCTACAACTCGATTGTCAGTTACCAACCAATGTGACTTTCCCGTGTCGATGGTAACAATACCTAACGCCAATATACCTCCTCTATCAGATAGTACTGTTCAACTATCCAAGGGTCAATCACATGATTACTCCATACCCAATAATGGTTGGGCTGGAAGATTCTGGCCAAAAGTTGGTTGTAACTCTAATGGCATGAACTGCGCTGCGGGAGAAGCAATACCACCGTGTCCTCCTTCAGGTTGTCAGCCGCCTGCCGACACCAAAGTTGAGATTAACTTTGCAAATCTGAATTCCACGGAACCAACTTGGTATAATATAAGCTTGGTAGACGGATACAGCCTTCCGATTGAGATTAAACCTAGAGGAGACGAGTCTGGTTCATGTATAACGACCAAATGTAATCTTTCTCTTGCTGAGTGTCCTCAAAATGAAACACAAGGTTTAGGGGATTTGAGAGTCATCAAGGATGGTAAAGCCGTACAATGCCTATCGCCGTGTAAAAAATGGAACTATCCCGCTCCTGATGGTTTAGGAAAGCCTGAAACCGAGGCACCAGGTGTCAATCTCTGTTGTCCAAATAATGATGTCGAAGGGTGTCGCAAAGGAATTGTCACACAAACAAACTTTGTCCAGACTGTACACAGAACCTGCCCTACTGCTTATAGCTACGCTTACGACGATCAAGCAGGATTGCATAATTGTCCAACGCAAAAAAGCTTTGATGTGACGCTTTGTCCGTAGGACGTTAATGGCGTAGATCGGTGCTTCGGTGACACTAAGGGCAAACAAGAACCGAAGCATTGCTGCTTCTCGGATTTTGCAATCTGGGGCGAGGTTATCCAGGGCGTCGATAATGACCAGATCAACGGTATTGGTGGCGCATACTCGAACTCAACGTTTACGAACCTGTGGATCGCTTCTAGCTAGAGTGATTCTAAAGGCTGCCAATAAAGGATTGAGCGAGTCTCCGATCGAGAGCCATAATCACCGCATCTCAACAGGCACTCAACACTCGGCAATAAGACGATCAAACTTCTAATTTTTAAAAGGGAAAATCATGAGTTGTAAAATAGGTAGTTCATACATCATCAAAATGGGAGATACGCTTTTTAACATTGCCCAACAACAGTTGAATAATGGTGACCGTTGGCATGAAATCCTGAAACCAGATGGCACTCCATTTACGGAAGAAGATGTTCATAATTTACAAGTAGGTCAGGAAATATGCATTCCTCAGTCTGGTAATGGAAGCACAGGTGGAAGTACAGGCGATGGTTTTGCAAGTATAGTGTCTCGTCAGACTTTCGAGACTATGTTTCCCGACCGTAATAATTTTTACACTTATGAAAGTCTGATGACGGCAGTTCAGAAGTACCCGCAGTTCTGCAACGAGGGTTCGTTGGAACAACGTAAACGGGAGGCAGCTGCATACCTTGCCAACATTTCCCACGAGACGGGGGGTCTACACTACGTTGAAGAGCAGAACCCGCAAAGCATTTACTGCGATGCGACGAACACTATTTATCCATGCGCGGCGGGCAAAAACTATCATGGTCGCGGGCCGATCCAATTGTCGTGGAACTATAACTACGGTGCGTGCTCAAAAGCCATCGGAGAGGATCTGCTCAACCATCCTGAACTAGTCTCAACGAATAGCGCCATTTCCTTCATGACTGCCCTGTGGTTCTGGATGACTCCCCAACCACCCAAAACATCATGCCATAATGCTATCAGCACGTCCGGCTTCGGCATGACCATTAACATTATCAATGGCGGCATCGAATGTGGCAAAGGGCAGCAGACTCCACAGGCTCAGCATAGAATACAACTCTACCAGCAGTTTGCAGGAGTGTTGGGTGTTACCCCAGGCGAGAACCTCTCTTGCTAGAACATCCCTTCGCTTCAAAGAAGGTCAGAAGTTGGGTGTGGTTGATCGCGTGGCAATGGCAACGATGTCCTAGTTTGTCACTACAATCCGGCAGGCAATGTAACCGGACAAAGCGTTTTTTAGTCTTACAAGGAGTTTGAGTTATGTCAGTCAAAGCATAATCAAAACCCAAGTAGCACGAACATAAGCACAAGTTAGAACGACCTCCCCTAGCAAGACTTCACTCAAGTTTTTTAATTGAAGTGACAATATGTCCGTAGGGCGTTAAAGAATTGTGGGGTAGGTAGCCAAATCATGCCAAGTCTATCTGTGTGTAACCAACCCCACTCTCTGTGCTGCTGTCGTCCGGCGACAGCAGCCACCACCAAATCTGTTATATCATGTCCGTGTAGCGGTTATTATATGAACCCTCACCCCGCCAAGAGGG
>CAXTSI010000344.1:0-10383 GCA_964246695.1 uncultured bacterium | reverse complement strand
ACTTTTGAATTTTGACTTTTGAATTCCCCGTAGGGGTTGCTCCGCCGCCCTACCGAAACTACCGCACACAAGACTATTTCTGTGAATGCGAGCGTCCTATTTTTGATAAAAGATGATAAAATTATTCTAAATAATCTAACTATGTAAAATTTTATGTGGTATCTTATTAAGGTGATATAATAATAGAGTCAAGCCAAGATTTTATCAACGTACATTTACCGCAAAAAAATTTTAATCGCTCCGCTCCGCTCCGCTTGCAAAGGGTAAATAAAAGAAGGGTAAAGGGTAAAAGGGCAAAAGTGTCAAGGGCTAAGAATCCTCTGCGCGGGACCGCACACTACCCGAAAACCGAGGTAGTTGTTGTCGTTGTCCGGGGAGTTCCTGAAGCGGAAGGCAGAACGGCAGAGATCAGGATTGTAGTGCCACGAACCACCGCGCACCAGGCGTTTTATATTATTTTGATTATCATTCTCAAAATAGTTCTCTCTTTGCCCACTAATATTTTTCCATAGGTTACTTAGCCTTGAAACTATACTCGGAGCATTTTTTTGATTATCATTATCACTGAGCCATGCACTTCCGTCTGTTGGCGCTCCCTGGTAATTTTCATGCCAAGCATCCGCACACCATTCCCATATATTACCATGCATATCGTATAACCCAAAGGAATTGGGGGGGAAAGTTCCTACTGGTGTGGTTTCTCCTCGCACCTCTCCTTTTGGTTCGTTGGCAAAAGTATTGCTGGCATAATAATTTGCTAACTTATCTGTAATTGTCTCACCAAAGTGAAAAGGTGTTGTGGTTCCAGCCCGACAAGCATATTCCCACTCCGCTTCGCTAGGTAGTCGATATTCTCGCCCTGTTTTTCTATAAAGTCTAGCACAGAATTCGACGGCATCGGACCACGAGACAGATTCTACAGGACGGTTATCACCTTTAAATCTTGATGGGTCAGGATTTAAATCACGATTAACTTTTAGTAGTGCAGCTACTACTCGCCATTGTGCCTGGGTGACTAAGTATTTGCCCATAAAGAAAGGTTGAACGGTTACCTCATGCTGCGGTTTTTCGCTTTCATATCCTTCTCCTTCTGGCGAACCCATCATAAATTTGCCACTAGGGATAGCCACCATATCTAGGGTTATACCATCTCCTAAGTCTTCAGTGTAGTATGAAGCCTGACGTTTTTCTCGTTTAATTTCTTGTCCTTGGGCATTTACCGTTATCACGTCGAATTCAAAGAATTTTGTTTTGGCTTCTTTTGTTGAACCTTCAGGACGGTCTAATTTTAGAGATTGGATTCCCTCTGCTTTTTTATTTGCTACTTCTAATTTTTCAGCAATGCGAGCATAATCCCCTCCCAATCGCCGTAAAACTTGAGCTTTTAGCCGTGCAAAGGGACGAATATTTGCTTCTAAAGAATCCTTACTCTCATATCTAAGCAAACGCGCTTCAAAATCCCGTACTGATAAACCGACTCGTTTAGCGATAAACTCAGAGACTTTCTCAAGAACCGCAGTTGTTTTACTAACTGGTACGGAATCCAGAAGCAATTCCCTTATCCCATCAATAAACTCGTATTCAATATAGTTAGGGTTGTCTTCTTGGGGAATCAGTAGCAGTCCACTCATAAACACCTCAGCCACATGAATCTGTCCTGATTGTGGGAGGAGAGTTTGCTGAATCAGTTGCACTACTGGTAAACTAACAGGTGCAGCTGCCATTAATCCAGCTAACCGACGAGCAAGGGGAGAAGCAGTGGCGCGGAATCGACTGACTAGTGCTGATGGAGTCAGTTGGGATTCTTTGTGTTCTGTAAGTTGTTGAGTTGTAGATCCCCCTTCAAAAGAGGGACTTTGCGTAAGTTCTGTTTGAGTGGGTTTAATGCGATCGACACGAGAGAAAAATTTAAACCCTACTGTTCCAATATTCCCATGACCGGCTATAACCCGTGACCAAGTAAGCAGAGAGTGGGGTTCTAGGGTAACAACAAGAACAGATATGGAATTTTGGATTTTGTGTCCGTCTTCTTGGACCTCACTTTTCATGGGATCTGGAAAACCTCTCTCCAAACCTCTCTCCTGCAAGGAGAGAGGCTTTGAATTCTCACCCGAACCTTTAAGGGAAGAAGGTTGGGGGGTTAGGTTTTGCGTTGGTTTTTCCACATGGCGTGAAAAGTCAGCTTCTTGGACAAAGTTCTCAATTTCATCAGTTGTATCTTTGTCCCAAGTTTCTATAATCAACTGAGAATTGAAAACTCCGGGGTTAAGGGAATGCAGTTGGACAGGAATTTGTGAAGCTAAGGCTGTTCGTTCCCAAAGTCGTTCAGGGAGTAACTGAAGGATGGTGATTAAACCATGACGTCCCCACAACTCTAGGACTGGATGAATAAACTTCTTTCGCCAAGCTGGAGAAATACAATCACTTACCAGTAAAATTAAACGCTGACCTTTGGGGTCAATCAGTACGTTGGGATTATGGGGACTGGTATAAGCACCTGTACTATTTTGAGGGAATAACTGTACCTTTGTTTCCGTGACCTTTAATTCCCAAGTTCGCACATCCCGAAATGCACCGTGATGTTTTAAGAGTCGTTGGAGTTCAGTAATTGTCTGTTTCCAAATAGCGGTCGAACTACTTTGTTCTATTACCAACGCTAATTCTAACCATCTTTGGGGAGCAGGTTTGAGAACTGGTATCCAAATTTTCTCTTCTGCAATGCGGCAAACGGTTGCTTCCTCATCTAGGATATTTTCTGTAGGAGATGGAACTTTCCGCATTAAAGGACGAAGCGATCGCCCTAAAGCCAAGGAATTTCTCAGTGCTACCGCCGCAGGTATTTTGATCGGAATTGCTTTTGGAATTTCTGTAGCTTTTGCGGGACTTGGTACAGAGGAGGGAAGATAAACTTCAGCACTAGGTT
The DNA here is from genome assembly GCA_964246695.1 of uncultured bacterium. GTDB lineage: Bacteria > Cyanobacteriota > Cyanobacteriia > Cyanobacteriales > Nostocaceae > Stigonema. The sequence goes on along the minus strand of CAXTSI010000344.1, from coordinate 7,460 downwards.
CTGGGACTTGCGGAAAGGATGGTAATGGGAGTTCTTGAGTTTGGGTTTGGGGTTGGTCTGTTCTGGGTGGCGCTTGTTTGGATATAGTTGGTTGCGGCGATCGCTGCTGTGGTTCCTCAGATTCTATCTGAACCGCCAACCAAATAATTTCTGCTAACTCGTCGGCAGTTAGGTCAAATCCTGCTTGTTGTAGAATAGCGATCGCCCTTCCAATCATATCCCCTCTGTACCAATACTGCTCGGTTAACGATAGTTGAGGTGTCAGAAACCCGGTTTCGCAGAAGTTACCGGGTTTCTAATTTTCGCCTAAGTTAGGTCAAATCCTGCTTGTTGTAGAATAGCGATCGCCCGTCCAATCATATCCCCTCTGTACTACTCAGATATTGCAACAACCGTTCGATTAACTTTTCTTTTTGCCGATCATCTTGAGAGTCAAGCATCGGAGAGTCAGGCATATTCGCTGTGCGAGTTAACATATAAATAGCGTTGAGCAATTGATCTGTCGCCAAGTCTCCCTGATCTCGGCGTTTTAGAAACTTATCAATGATTTCTTCTGCTTGTTCAATAATATCCCCTAAATGCACTTTTACAATCGCTTCTAACTCCTTACGAGTTGGTTCTCGCAAATCTAATCTTAAACAGCGCCGCAAGAAAGCTGCTGGAAATTCTCGTTCACCATTACTTGTAAGGATTACAAAGGGAAACGCTTGACACTGCACTTTTCCTGCTACAATTTTTGTAGTCTGGTTATCATAGGTTTGCACAAAAATCTCCGGAAATTTCTCAGCTATCCTTGCTAATTCAGGAATTTCAAATTGCCCTTCTTCAAAGATATTTAATAAATCATTAGGCAAATCAATATCGCTTTTGTCTATTTCATCAATTAATAATACCTTGGGAAGTTGTGAAGGAAGTAACGCCGTTCCCAAGGAACCCAATTGAATATACGTGCCAATCTCGCCTAAATTATCCTTGCCACTGCCTTGAGCATCTTGTAATCTACCAATAGCATCATAACTGTAGAGTCCTTGCTGTAAAGTAGACCGAGTCGTAATGTTCCAACGTAACACGAATCCCAGTTGTAATTCTTTAGCCACCGCATAAGCTAAAGAAGTTTTCCCTGTTCCCGGTTTTCCCGTCACCAACAAGGGACGACGTAAATATAAAGCTGCATTTACTAACTCTATTTCCTCTCCCCTCGCCTGATAAGTTACACCCCTTCGTTCTTTGTCAAATCTACGCCAATTAGGAGGTTCAGGAAGACGTTCAATTCCATTGTGGGGTTTTTCAGGAGTTCCTTGAAAAATTTTCCAAGATGTCATGGTGTTACATAATCAATATGAGTTGGTAATAGATAAGGATCTTCCCATAATAGGGAAAGATGATGTCCAATATGTTGTTCTATATCATCAATAGGAAAAGCATCTACACGTTTTTCTCTTACAATATTAGGTAATGCAGCAATTCCACCTTTAACGAGGGTATCAAGTTGCTCTTGACAATTAATATTTATTAAACTTTTTCTGATCCAAATTGCTACTGGTGTTGCTGTTTGATCGAGAACATTCATAATTTCTGGCGATGGTGGCTGCGCCAATTTTAAAGCAAGGGTGTCGGATTTGCTCAATTTAACAAATAAAGTTTTCCAATCACAATCTCCAGATATGATATTATGACAATCAAAATTGTTAATTTGCTGCTGTAAAGCTTGCCATTTCTGAATCCAAACGCTCCTAAAACCATAATCCTTAATCCGCCCACAAGAACGAATTACCACTTGATACTGAGTTCCTATTGGTAAGCTTTTAATCTCCCAACGTTCAACAGGTTCACTGAGCAACTTAAATGGTAAAAAGAATACAATAGTAGGTGGAGCCGAGCAGTCTGTCATATAATTATTATTGATTTGTTTGAAAAAATACTCTAGTGCAATGGGAACCTCTTTTAAATTAAAAGTATCTTTTTCCAGATTTGGAATCTCTAAAGGTGTATATCCTGTACCCATACGAAAATCAAATTTATCATTTCTGCCATCACGAATAAACCAACCCGCAACAGAATAACGCTTGTGGTATTGTATACTTGGCTTTATTAAGACAATGAGGTAAGTTGGTATAATTTCCTGTTGTTCTTTTCTGCTTACCTGCTCATTGTTCATCTGAGTCAATAATTGAGAAAAATTATTCGCGTTCTGTTTACCCAATTTCTTTAAATTCTTAGCAGTTAGCTCAGAGATTTCTGAGTTTTCTAATAAACGAGCTACAAACTGTATAATAGGAATTTGCGAAGCATTTCCTTGAGGCATATCCTGAAGTTTAGCTAAAATTTCTTGGAGAGTACCAGGGATTTCCTCCTCCAAATTTTCATGCCAATTATCCGGACAACAGGCAAGATAAGCCTGCTTTATTTGATTAATAAATTTATTTTCTAATGGAATAAGTATCTCAAATAAGCTAGTCAAAGCATTAATTTTATTAGCGACTTCTTGCAATTTATAATTGCCATCATTTGCTTCACGAGCCTTATCAATTAATTCGGCTAACTTATTTTTACTTTTAAAAAATTCTACTACCTTAAAGACAATTTCAGTATAATTATCACCAAGAGCAATATTGTCGAGGTTGACGCTGAATTTATATAACAGCATCCTTGCCAATTTTACTTTATCTGGGAAAGCATTTAGTAAAGCTTCCTCTATCTCTTGAAGCATAGAACCATCAAGGATATAACTAAGGATGTTACCAGGATTCATTGATGGCTACTCCATAGCAAAATTGAAATTCACGGCTATTAACTCTATTTGATAACCTACACTTTTGTTTTGCTTACTTCCGGAAACTACTCCTTTTACTTAGGGAACTCCAAAAAATAAATTATCCTGTAGGGTGCGAAGCGCGATCGGGTAACGCACCGGATAGTGGTGCGTTACGGTGTTCCACCTAACGCACCCTACAACTTCTTTCTTGGCGTCCTTGGCGTCTTCTCCTGGCGGAGACGCTGCGCGTTCGCGTAGCGTCTCGCAGAGAAGGCGGTTCATTAAATTAAATATTCTTTAGTCGGAAAGGGAGTAAGACGACGAAGGATATATATTCTCAGGGCGGTTATCGGGCAAATGTAAGCACTCAACATTGCTTGTCGAAATTCTCTAAAATCTTCAGTATACTGGTTCACCACTGCTTAAATCCTTCAATAAACCTTGCTTCTCTAAACGTGAACAGATAGCACTAAAGGGTGTTCCAGCATTGTATGTGGGATCGCCGCTACGATGCAGTGCTACTAAATTCCAGTTAATGTCGAAACATGGCGAACCAGAGGAACCAGGCTCAGTATTGGTTTTATATTTAACGATTGTGCCATTCTCGTTGATGCCAATAATAGCATCCGTGTCAAATGCCAATTTTAATGGCTGGGCATTGGGATGTTGCACTATTAATAGTGAAGTATCAGGCAAAAATTCATAATATGGCTCTGTTGGTAACTTGATCCAGCCTCGCAGTGGAGAATTTGGGTCAGGCTTTTCTCCAATTTGTTTCTCTCCAGGACCTCCATCTACCCGAAGCAATGCATAGTCTAGTTCGTCAGGTGTGGGCGACTGATTTTCGACGTAAGGGCTTTTATCAATCAGCCAGTCGTCCTCTACCAAACGATACTCTGTACCTTTGTTGATAATTTTACCATCCGCTAACTGTTTGTAGTCAAAACGCAGAATAACATTGCTAGGATTTGCTTCTCCTAAATCTACAGAGTCGATGACATGGTAATTGGTAATCACCACATTTGGGGCAATCAGAAAACCCGTACCAACTGCATTAGGATTATTCGTGGTAATTTCTATACGGCATACTTGCGCCTCAATTTGACCCAACTTTTCTCGCCACTCATTCACATTAAGAAAACTATTCTTTTTCTTAATAATTTTCTCTAAAGCGCCCTTTGCTAATAGTTGTGGTGGCATCAGAGTAGCAAGATTGATCTCCTGGGCAAAGACAAACAATGCCGGGTTTCCAGGATTTGACTCACGAACACCTGCAATCAGTTTATCAACCCATCCCTCAGCTTCTGCGGCTTGAATTAATCTGAAGACGATCGCTTGTAAATCATCACCCATTGCTATTGCATTGAGATTTTTTTCAAACCTGAATTTTACTACTTCAGTAAGTCTTTGCTGAGAGGGAAACGCATCAATCAAAGCTTCTGTTAATTGTTTGTGTTGCGAACCAGTAAGTTTCATGAGATTTTTTACTTATATTCAGTTTCTTCTCGAATGATTTCGTACCAGAAGGAAATATCCCTTACATGATGAGCACCTTCTTGAGGATGACGCCCAATTCCAAAGCTATCTCGGTACTGTAGCCAGGATGTACGGTAAAGCCCTATGGTATCGCCAGTCACTTTACTAAGTACTTGGTAGGCGAAATTGCCCAGCGTTGACGCAGCTGAAAGGGCTGTAGTAACGGTGGAAACCTGCGGTGCAGCAACAGTAGCCAGCCCAAGCACCATACCCATTGCCCCTTGAATGTCTTTTGAGTGCAACTCCTGGTTCAGTAATGTCGCCAAATCGTCTGAGTCCTTACGATCGCGCGATACTGTGATAAAAATATCCAAGAAGTGAAGAGCCTTGCCATAGAATATCAGTAAGCCATTCTCACCGGTGGGTAGGCGATCGCGGCTTTTAATCCCAGGAAAACGAAACGTCTGCGGCATATAAATGCTGGCTGGTTCACCTTCTGTAGCGTAACCGTGAACCACCAATGCATCTAGCCGCATTTCGGCATCACCAAACCATTTTTTTGTATCCCAGATCATAATATCTTGCAACCGTACAGCAAGATTGATCGCCTGTGGTTGACTGACTGATTCCAGGCTGCGAGTTCCTAGGGTGGGGCTAAGTTCACGTTCTATCTGCTTAAGAACGGCAGCATCTGGGATTGTAGCCTCATCAATCAACCATTCAAGCTGAGTCATCTGTCGCTCCTTGGTTTGAAAATTAATAGACGATTTATCTCCTAGAATATACGTTATTGCGTTAATGTACGTTATGGATTTACAGCAGTTTTCAATTCAACCCGCGCCACATTGTCAGGGCGGGGGTACCCCGCCCCTACGGTTATATTGTGGGTTACCTGACGAAGATGCTGTAAGGTGTAGGCGAAATTGTTGGTGTTCGTATATGCAGCATTTAATCTTATACAGCAAGCCTGGTTGTCATTTGTGTGAGGGTTTGCAGGAGAAGTTAGAACAGATTGTAGAGACGGGCAATTTTGTGTCTCTACAGTTAGAAGTTCGGGATATTATGACTCGTGAAGATTGGTTTCAAGCTTATCAGTATGAGGTGCCGGTGCTTTTTTTAGTGAACCGCGAAGACGCCAAGGACGCCGAGGAGAAAGAGGAAGCTATACCTCGTCCTTCTCCTCGTGCTACTGTGCAACAGTTGGAGCAAATGCTCCGGAAGTATTTATAAGTGTTTGTAAAATCAAAGATAATGATGCAAAATAATCGCTCTTAAAGTGTGTCAAGAGGTTTACTACATGAAACTGCGGGAATTACTAGCAGATGTAGATGGTGTGGGGCATTTGCCTGAACATCCAGCAATGGATGTAGAAGTAAAGGGTTTGAAGACGAATTCTCATGCTTGCGGTGCGGGGGATTTGTTTATTGGGATGCCTGGAACGCGGGTTGATGGTGGAGATTTTTGTCAGAGTGCGATCGCATCCGGTGCTATGGCTGCGATTATCTCGAAGCAAGCAGCACAGAAAAATGCTGAACCAACTCATGGTTCAGATCTTCCTTGTATCATTACTGCTGCGGACATGACTAAAGCCTGTGCCCAATTAGCTGCGGCTTTTTACGGTTATCCAGGGCAAAAACTCAAACTGGTGGGTGTCACTGGCACTAATGGCAAAACGACAACTTCTCACCTGATTGAATATTTGCTGCATCAAGCAAATCTATCTACGGCTTTAATGGGCACTCTCTACACTCGTTGGCAGGGTTTTGTGCAAACTGCTATCCATACTACGCCGTTTGCAGTGGAACTGCAACACCAGTTAGCGGCGGCTGTGGATGCTGGTAATGAGTTTGGGGTGATGGAGGTGAGTTCTCATGCTTTGGCGCAGGGTCGAGTCATGGGTTGTGAGTTTGAGGTAGGGGTGTTTAGCAATCTCACTCAAGACCATTTAGACTTCCACCGTGATATGGAAGATTACTTTGCTGCTAAAGCCCTGCTTTTCAGTCCTAATTATCTGAAGGGTCGGGCAATAATTAACGCTGACGATCCCTACGGGAAGCGATTAATCGCAGCCTTAGATCCAGATCGGGTTTGGAGTTATAGTGTTAATGATTACACAGCTAATTTGTGGATGAGTGACCTAAGCTACGAGCCTAATGGTGTTAGCGGTATGCTACATACTCCAAAGGGTGATGTGGCATTTCGCTCACCGCTAGTTGGTCAGTATAATTTAGAAAATCTACTGGCAGCTGTAGGAGTAGTTTTACACTTGGGGTTAGATTTGCAGTTAGTAGCATCTGTAGTATCTGGTTTTTCGGGAGTTCCCGGTCGCATGGAAAAGGTGATCCTTTCTCCAGAGCAAGATATCAGCGTTATTGTGGATTATGCCCACACGCCGGATAGTTTGGAGAATTTGCTCAAAGCAGCACGTCCATTTATCCCAGGTAAGATGATTTGTGTGTTTGGGTGCGGAGGCGACCGCGATCGCACCAAGCGTCCGAAAATGGGTAAAATCGCTGCCCAATTAGCCGATCTAGCTGTAGTGACATCTGATAATCCCCGCACTGAAGACCCAGAACGGATTTTACAAGATATTTTGGCGGGAATTCCAGAAACGGTGGAGCCGATAGTGATATGCGATCGCGCTACCGCCATTCGTACTGCTATCTGCCGCGCACAACCCGGAGATGGCGTGTTACTTGCTGGCAAAGGTCACGAAGACTACCAAATTCTTGGCACTGAAAAGATCCACTTTGACGACCGAGAACAGGCACGAGACGCTTTACAGGAAAGGCTAATGGCTAATGGCTAATAGCTAATCGGAAAAACAATTAGCAATTAGCAATTAGCGATTAGCAATTAGCAACAATTTTGTAAAAAAGGAACATTTAAGGGTGAAAATCTAAGCAGTATTATTTTTAACTTCCTCTTTCTCAATTTTTCTGGTTGTGCTTTACTCATGAATGTTTTTCTGGCTCAGGATCTGTCCGTTTATCATCTGGCTTTGGGTGTAAAAGCGCCTCTCCAACCATTGCCCCTTAGTCCTGCTACTCTGCTGTCATTGGTGAGAGCACAGATTGACTTGCTAATTGAGCAACAGATTGCAGCCACTTTATTGATAAAGCTACCACCAGGAAAAATTTGGCACACAGAAATTCAACGTTATCAACAACAACTTAGTGGGTCTTGTGTCATATTCACTTGCGATGTTGGGGAGTGGGGAGTGGGGAGT
>CAXTSI010000343.1:0-10409 GCA_964246695.1 uncultured bacterium | reverse complement strand
ATCAATTTGTACCTATTTTCTACGGTAACGTTTGCCAAGCCTGTGAACGGTTACGCTTTCAAATACTCACTCTCACTAAGAGCTATTTCCCCATCGACAGCTGACATTTCGTAAGCAAAGCTCATGAGTAAGGTTCTTTCTGCAGAGGAAAGCGGCGTTGTCAGCTTCAACCACTCTGACGGATTTTGATATATGGGGTTTTCTCGGATGCCATTGATTATTAGTTGGATTAACACAGGTACATCACCTTTTGTAGGAACTAATTGCTCAATGGTTTTTTCTAATAGCGTTCTTTCCGATTCTGTCACGATACCGTCAGCATACATCACGCCTAAAGTCATGGTGACTAATGCGGCTAAAAAATTCACGCCAGGAGAAATATCTGCTTGACTCAGTTTGCGTCCACTCAGGCGTGATAACAACTCTACTGCGTCACGATTAAGTTCGCGATCGCTCAAGCATGGTAACAAATCTACTGCGTCAAAACTAACTAATGCTGTCTTCATAAATCCAACTTCCTGAAAATGAATAAAAAAGCTCAAGAACTCAAGCCTAATTTTGTCCTCAAAGCAAATCAACCTTTACTCTTGGATAATCCTGACTTAGCTTGGATGATTGAATCGGGAGTGGTGGGGCTGTTTGCAGTTGTCATCCAAGATGGCATGCCTGTGAGTGAACGCCGTTATCTGTTCAGTGTTAGTGCTGGAGAGACATTGTTTGCTTTAAATCCTGCTACTGTTAACTCGATAGTTACATCAACCGATGAAAGCAACCATCCCAAATTATACGGAATATTAGCAGTTCCGCTAGAAGAAACATCCTTACGTAAAATTACGCAAGCTACTTTTGAAGAGTGGGAGATTAACAATCATAGTCAGTTGGTAGCGAAGCCTGTAGGTAAAGAATTTATCGCCCTGGCTCAAAGCTGGATCGAAAAATTTTCCATCTTTCCAGGTGTTGTCAATCCCTCAACCATTTTAGATACTTCAGTTGTATATAACTGGGAGACGCTGTCAGAAAAGCTGCTGCATTTGCACGGTGATTTTCTGGGTTATCTTCATCAACTAGAACAACAGGAATACGAGGAAGGACTCACTCAATTTCAAGCCAGAGAACAACTCAATCGTCAGGTAACCACTGGGGCAGTCTCTGAACTTGCCTCGATCCTCAAACGTAAAGCTACAACTTTTTTTGAGGAAGATACACACCTACTGATGGCTGCTGGTGCTGTGGGAAGGGCTTTAGGAATTAAGATTCGACCTCCCGCAAAGTCAACTGACTTGAACCGTGTGAAAGAACCTATCGAGGCGATCGCCCGATCTTCCCGCGTTCGGATGCGTCGTGTCATTCTCACTCCTAATTGGTGGCTACAAGATTCTGGTCCCTTACTTGCCTACGTTAGTAACGATCGACGCCCTGTAGCACTCCTACCCATAGGTGGTACTAAATACGAGATATTCGACCCTGCAACTCGCAAACGAACTCCTGCATCGGAGTTTCTCAAAAAAAACGAAGTAGAGCCAGTCGCCTATATGTTTTATCGGTCTTTACCTGACAAAAACATGACAGCGATAGATTTAATTAAATTTGCCGTGACAGGTCGCGGCAAAGATATCTTGGTGTTGTTTTTAGCAGGAGTTGCAGGTAGTATGCTAGGCATGCTAACTCCTCAAGCTACGGGTATTCTCATAGATAAAGCTATCCCCGATGCAGACAGAGGATTTTTACTGCAAATAGGTTTAGGTTTGCTGGCTGCTAGTTTTGGCACAGCTATATTTCAACTCACACAAAGTTTTGCATCATTAAGGTTAGAAAGTGCTTCCGACGCTGACACACAAGCTGCTGTGTGGGATAGGTTACTCAGCCTACCAATGTCGTTTTTTCGTGCCTATTCTGTAGGGGATTTGCAATCGAGAGTTTCAGCGATTTCAAAGATGCGTCATCAACTGAGTAGCAGTACTTTGCTAACTCTCTTTACCAGCTTTTTTTCGTTACTAAATTTGGGTTTATTATTTTTATACAGTTCCAAATTAGCTCTAGTAGCTGTAGGTGTAGGATTAGTGGTGATGCTAGTTACCATTATCTCCAGTATATTTACCAGTCGCAATATGCGTCCTCTGGAAGATAAACAGGGCGAAATCTCTGGCTTGATGGTACAACTCATTGGTGGCGTTTCTAAACTGAGAATCGCAGGTGCAGAAAATCGTGCTTTTGCTCACTGGGCAAAAAAATATAGCCAACAACTGAAACTCATGTTGAGTACCCAGTTGATTGAAGATTTAGTAGCAGTATTTAATGTCATTGTCCCCCTAGTATCTTCCATGATCATTTTTGCCTTAGCAGGTAAATTAATGGCAGATGCAATGCAACCTGACGCACCGAAAGATATGGAAAAGTTAACTGCAGGAAGTTTCCTAGCTTTCAATGCAGCATTTGGAACTTTTATCACTGGTATTACTAACTTAAGTAATACCCTGATTAAGCTTTTAGAAATAGTAGTTTTATGGGAACGTGCCAAACCAATACTTCAAGCTGAACCTGAGATCGATTTACATAAAGCCGATCCAGGCAAGCTAACTGGCAAAATAGAGTTAGAACACGTATCCTTCCGCTATCGAGCAGATGGTCCTTGGAATCTGGATGATGTGTGTATTAAGGCAGAACCAGGTGAATTCATCGCTTTTGTCGGACCAAGCGGTAGCGGCAAATCTACTACCATCCGCTTGCTGTTGGGATTTGACACGCCGGAAGTGGGAACAGTTTACTATGACGGTCAAGATTTGTCCGGACTAGATATATCAGCAGTGCGTCGTCAACTGGGTGTGGTACTGCAAAACGGTCGGATTAACAGTGCATCGATATTTGAGAATATCTGTAGCGGTGCTTTGGTGACAATGGATGAAGCTTGGGAAGCAGCACGTATGGCTGGGTTTGCCGAAGATATCGAAGGCATGCCAATGGGGATGCACACCGTAATTTCCGAAGGTGGCACCAACCTATCTGGAGGACAGCGCCAGCGCTTGTTAATTGCCCGTTCTTTGGTGTTGAAACCGAAAATATTAATTTTTGATGAAGCTACCAGTGCTTTGGATAACCGCACTCAGGCAATTGTCAGTGAAAGTTTGGATCGGTTGCGGGTGACAAGGATAGTCATTGCTCACCGCCTCAGTACAATTCGCAATGCCGATCGCATCTACGTCATTGAGGCAGGTAGGGTAGTGCAACAAGGAACTTTCGACCAACTGGCGCAACTTGAAGGGCTATTTGCCACCCTTATGGCTAGACAAATAGCTTAAATCAGATCTTGCACCATTCTCAATAAGACCTAAAAAACCGGGTTTCTCAACCACAAATAAAGGGTCTCAGCCTTGAATATTTGCAAGAAACCCGGTTTTTGATGCTGGTGCAAGATATCAGTTAATGCAAAACAGAATGTAGAAACCATACTGTATGGTTTCTACTTCCCTAGTGGCGATCGCACGAGGCAGGCAAGGTTAGCGGTTCGCAACAAATATTGTTGCTCCCACCAGTACCCCAATCCATAACCACAGATTCACCTTAGGCTCGCCCTCAGCCAAGTTCGCGTCTGCTAGCTCTGCTTGTTCATTCTCTGCGAAGCGCAGATGAATGCCATGCTATGCCGTTCTTTATACAGTCGGGTGCAGCGATTTGTTAGACCTCTTTTTTGGAGGTAGAGTTACTGAACGCTTACCACTTTGAGCTTGTCTGGTGCGCCAGTCTGCAAACATAGCTGCCACATTGTAATTGAATGATTCAGCGTGGGCTTCCCGAAACTGATAAATTTCTTCCAGAATTTCGTTTGTCAGCATTCTTTACCCTCCCATCAGTTCATAAGGCGTACAAATCGTTGGTAGCTGCTTCATCCAAAACAAGCTGCGAGATGTAGAGGTCTAAAGCCCCGCGATAATTTGCCCACCAGTCTCGTGTTACCTCAATGTTTGCAGCCAGAATCAGATTTTTGGTTGATCTAGCTGTCAGGTAGCCAAAAAAGCTGGTTTCAATATAAACGGTTTCATTCATGTGGGACAAGCTGTTGACGAGTCTTGTCTAACACATTTTGGATGTTAGCAAGCAGTTCTGAAATTTCTGTAGTACTAGCACCGTAACTAGCCAGGACCCTGGCTCGAAATTCTAGAGATTTCATCAACAATGCTCCTAATCTCAATATACTTTTTTGAATTGCCAGTTTGTATAGAGTAGTATAGATATATAAATTGTACAATTTATTAATTTTGTACATTAAATACAAAATTTGCTTGCTGACGAGCGCACACCCTCCGGATGGAATCGCTTATGCTCTCAGCATACGTTTGGTAGGCTTTAGTTTTTAACGTGTGTAAATGACGTCTGATTTTCCTGTCTCTTTCATTCCCGATACAGCACTTTCCGTCGCTGGATTAACTGACTACATCCGCTTTCTCTTAGAGCAAGATGAGCAACTGCGGCAAGTTTGGGTGACTGGCGAAGTTTCTAGCGCTCACAATCATCGCAGTGGGTTATTTTTTACACTACAAGATCCAGATGGAGTGGCAGGAATTAAGTGTGTGGCGTGGAGTAGCCAATTAGCAAAGTTAGTGCAAACTCCAACTATCGGCACGCAGTTAATCATCTTGGGCAGTATTCGGGTTTATCCTCAAAGGGGAGAATATCAGTTGTCAGTTTGGCAGGCTTTGCCTGGTGGTGCTGGTTTACAGGCGCTGCGTTACCAACAACTGCGAAACCGCCTAGCAGCAGAGGGGTTGTTTGATGTACAAAGAAAGCGATCGCTCCCAACCCATCCCCAAACTATTGCCGTTGTCACTTCATCCACCGCTGCAGCTTGGGGTGATATTCAAAAGACACTCAAACAAAGGTATCCTGGTATACACGTTTTATTTTCTCCCGCCACGGTGCAGGGTGACCAAGCGCCAGAGTCTATTGTCAAGGCTATTGGGCGGGTGGAACGAGATGGACGTGCGGAAGTACTAATTTTATCACGAGGAGGAGGTGCTGTTGAGGAATTGGCTTGCTTTAATCATGAACGGGTAGTGCGAGCAGTGGCTAATTGTTCTATTCCTGTGATCGCTGGTATTGGTCATCAAAGGGATGAGTCTTTGGTAGATTTAGTTGCAGATGCTTCGGTGCATACTCCCACTGCTGCTGCTGAACTGGTTGTGCCGGCGCTTACAGAATTGTATACTGAGCATCGGCAGCGTGTTGCTGCTTTGCATGATGCGGTGTATGACGAGTGGAAAACGGCACAAAACCAGCTGCAACAAATGCAAAACCGTTTGCGGCGTTTGCGGTTAGAAAGGCTTGTGCAGCAAGAGATGCAAGCGCTTAGTTGGAAGCGTCAGAGGGTAGTGCAAGCAACAACGAGGCAATTGCAGCAAGCAACGCAGCATGTGGAGGTATTGCGGCAAAAGTTGGCAACTCTTGATCCTAAAGCTGTGTTGCAGCGAGGTTATGCGGTGGTCAGACAGGAAAATGGTGCGATCGCTCGTTCGGTTGAGGAGTTAGCAGTGGGGCAGGAGTTGTGGGTACAGTTGAGTGAGGGAGAGGTTAAAGTGGAAGTTATAGAAGTAAAAGATTAAGATTAACGACCCGCACCAGACGCGGAGGAAGCAGAGAGTTTTTATGATTAAACGTATGAGTGCTTCTAGTTCTAATTCAGGTGATATGACGCTTTACCAGTCTTCGCAAAACTGGCACGAAGGACAGCATAGCTTGTTGCCCTGGTGGGAGTATTTTTTAGGTGTGGTGGTGCTGTCGGCGTACCGGGAGTTTGAGCAGCGAGTTGGGTTAGTAACCTCGGTCAAGGGTGCTAAAACAGCTATGGTGTTAGATGCTATTAGCAATATGCCAGGAGATTTTTCGCTTCCCGGATTTACAGGAACGATGTCCCACGGTGGGAATTGACCTGATTCGCCGCATTTTACGCTCAAGTCGTACAGATGGGCGGTTAGAATGTTTAGGGCGAGGTCCGGATGCGCGTTGGCGGAAGAAATAGGTACGATACTTATTAAATAGGTACTGATAAGCTAGTTAGTACCTATTTGTTTTGAAATTCAGTCTGGATCTGAAGTTTGGTTGCCGACTGGTTGGGAACAGTATCACCTCAAAAGTGCCTATCCTTGAGGCGATCGCGCTCACAAACAGAACCGTTACTTTGGGGTTATGCGGTGGTCAGACAGGAAAATGGTGCGATCGCTCGTTCATCTGAGGAGTTAGTAGTGGGGCAGGAGTTGTGGGTACAGTTGGGTCAGGGAGAGGTTAAAGTGGAAGTTATTAATGAACCGCCAAGACGCCAAGAATTTTTATGATTAAACGGATGAGTGCTTCTGGTTCTAATTCAGGTGATGTGACGCTTGAGAAAGGATGGAATTATGAGGCGAAGGTTGCTGAGGTAGAAGAAATCATCGCTCAAATTGAAGCGGGTAAGTTGGAGTTGGAAGAGGTTTTTGACCAATTTGCTACTGCTGTTGAGTATTTGCGGGAGTGCGAAAGTTTTTTGCAACACCGACAGCAGCAGGTAGATTTGTTGATTGAAACTTTGAAGGAGGGGTAGAAGTTTGGAGTTATCCCAGGCATTACTGACAAACTTAGCCATCTTCTACCGACTCGTCCTCTAATTCCACACCCTCAATCAGTTTACGAGCAGCCTCAGACATTTCAGTTGTATAAGGTTGCAATGTATTATTTTTTAGTGCTTCTGTCGTGGCAAAGTCAAGAAACAGCCGCATCATCAGCGAGTCTTCTGCTTCTTCAGCATCACCCGATTGAGGAGAAATTCGCACAATTGCTGTTTCCGGGGACAATACTTCTATCCAGCCATCTGCATTGGCAAACTGAGGATGCTCCCGGTAAAACTCCGCAGTCAGCCGAAACCCTGCACTGTTACCAATTTTGGTACTGCGAATGCTGTAAGAGTTGTTCATCTTGAGTGTACGTACGTGATGTACTTATATGGTAGCGATTTATGGACTTTTGCAACACCGATAGGACTAGCCCTTTCAAGGTGAAGCATAAAAATGAAGTTTTTCTTCGTGTTCTTCGCGTCTTCGTGGTTCAAAAATATTTTTAAACCGCGAAGGCACGAAGAACACGTTCGCGCAGCGTCTCCCCTTGGGAGAAGGTTAAATGCCAAAAAATAGGCATAATTGCCTAGATTTTTAAGCCACCTTGAAAGGGCTGGTCCTAGCAGCTATACCTTCCTGTCGTCCTAGCACCAAGGTTGACGAGAGTGCGTTTGCATCTGTATCCGTATCAACTTTAATTAACAATGACTGTAACAAGGCAATGGCTAGCTCAGATTGTTCCTGGGTCATGCGGTTACGACGTTCAGCTACCAGTAGGGTATTAGCAACCTCCAGCGACCAAATACCCGGTACAAATGCCTCAGAATCTGACACGATCGCCAGTATAGCATCAGCAGTGGGGTTGTTTTCATCAACTAAACACCAGCTAATTGCTACAGAACAATCTAAAACAAACTGCATTTAAAACCGAAGCCCCTCTTCAATCATTTCGTGGATTGACGTTTTATTTAACGAGACTTCTCGCCGCAGTTGTCGCATTCCGGTGATTGCTTCTTGAATCGATTTTTTAGTCGTGGGCTTTCCCCAAGCGTTATATTGCGGTTCTGTTTCCTCGGATGGTGCAACAAGTCGAAGTACTGGCTGCACAACCACCACCACCTCAACAGAGGTATCTTTAAAATCAGTAGGCGTCTGGATTTGCAATATACCATTTGCCCCAATATGCGCTCGCAATTTCATCGTTTCCATGTCCGCCCCCAGTAACTTATCCTATTCTGACGCAGGATGATAAGTAAGTCGCCATATTGCTACAGGATCACCTCAAAAGTGCCTACCCTTGAGGCGATCGCGCTCACAAATATCACGTTACTCTGGGCTACTCACTCCGTTTTTCTCTGGGATTTTTTCTCGGACAAATGTATGATTCAGTGGCAGTATTACGGTAAAAGTTGTACCTATATCTACTTCACTTTCTACTGTTATTTGACCTCCATGCAATTCAACTGCATTTTTAACAATAGTTAACCCTAGTCCGGTTCCAGGAAGTTTGCCTATGTTACTACATCTGAAAAATGAGGTAAATAGCTCTGCCTGTTCTTCTTTTGGAATGCCAATACCTTGATCTTGAATTCTGAAAATAACGCTATCATCGTCACAAATCAGGTTAAATTGAATGTTGCCCCCTTGAGGCGAATACTTAATAGCGTTTGAAAGTAAATTTGTGAGGATGTGCCGCAGTAATTTTTCATCCATTAAGGGCAATTTTTTTGTAGTTACATTGTAGGAACATTGACTCACAAAGTTGAGATTATACCGTTCGCCAGCGCTAAACTGTAGCTGTTCGACCACATCGAAGCAAAAGTTTACCAAAGGGAGGGGGGCAGGGTTGAACTGTAGTTTTCCCGATTGGACTCTACCTACGATCAGAACATCCTCTAACACCTGATTGAGATGTTTAACGCTGGATTTAATTTGCTGGAAATGTCGTTGTTTGGTTTCCTCAGCTAATTTGTGGTGATGATTTCTTAAAAATTCACAACACAAGAGAATGCTAGTCAATGGTGTGCGAAACTCGTGGGAGGCAATGGCAATAAATCGAGATTTGAGTTCACTAATTTCTCTTTCTTTTTCCAAAGCTAAACGTGTTTCTTCTACCTGCTTGCACTCGGTGATATGTTGGGCAATGAGTTGACGAAACGTCTCTTGGCTTTGGCGTAGCATTTCCTGTGCCACTAGGCTGTTCGTTAGTTCTAACTGCAACTGGGCGTTACTAGCTTTGAGGTCATTTTCCTGCTGAGTTAAAGTAGAGACTAGCTGAGTGAGGGACTTGGATAAGCTGGCAATTTCATCTTTGCCTCGCAGTACGGGAATTTTAGCTTGTTTATTGCCTTGGCAAATGCGGTCGGCGGCTACTGCGATCGCTACTATCGGATTAGTCATTGCCACAGCCACAAGCCAACCCAAAACAGCAAACAATACCCCCAAAATGATGTTCCAAGTAAATATCTGCTGCTGCAAGTGCCGGATGTAATTGCTTTGCAGCTTTTCCAACAGAGCAAGCTGCTGTAATCCAGAATAATTAGGATTGCGCATGGCATCAAGTGTGCTGATAATTTGAAGATCGCCATAACGCTCAAACAGTCTCCAGTCTAGCTTGTCAGTCATTTGGTACGCTAGTTGTGCCAGCGACTGACCAACATAATATTTAACGTGAACGCTAGCTGTCTGACTGAAAATCAGACTTGCTAATATTGACAACACAAAAGCAATACTGCCAATCGTCAATCCCCAACGGGTTCTGAAGCTATAGTGAGGATTGAGTTTGGCGAGATAGCGACGTAAAAACCTAAGAATGGAAGCCACTCCAAAACTCTCCTGTTTTGCACAGACTTGGTTGAACCTTAAGGGAGTCGCGCTTTTTTAATTTTTTTTCGTTAGATTAAAATTAGCGCATAGACATTTTTTAAGTTTACTCACACTTTTGTAGTACAAACGTTCAATTTGCCAAAGTAGATAAGATTAGTGCCAAAACGGCATACACTTTTTGGTGTGAAGCTGACACTCCTAGGCTGCTATGACTAAATTTCTCTTCGTAACTGATTTAGATAACACCCTCGTGGGCGATGACAATGCGCTAACAGAATTGTATGCTCACCTACAGAGACACCGCCAAGAATATGGCACTAAGATTGTTTATGCCACAGGGCGTTCGCCAGTTCTGTATCAAGAGCTGAAAAAAGAAAAAAATCTTTTAGAACCAGACGCCCTGATCTTATCTGTGGGAACGGAAATTTACATTAATGGTAGTACTACTCCCGACTCAGCTTGGTCAGAAGAACTTTCACCCGGGTGGAATCGTGACCTTGTACTGGCTACAACTACTCATTTTTCTGAGTTGGTTCCGCAACCAGATACAGAACAGCGTTCCTTCAAAGTGAGTTTTTTCCTCCCACAAACAGCCGCAGCCAAAGTTTTACCCGAACTTGAGTCAGATTTGCAAAAATCTGATTTAAATGTAAAGTTAATCTACAGTAGCGGTATAGACCTTGACATTGTACCCCGTAGCAGCGATAAAGGTCAAGCAGTACAGTTTCTTCGCCAAAAGTGGAAATTTGTAGCAGAGAACACGGTTGTTTGTGGCGATTCTGGCAATGATATTGCTTTATTTGCCGTTGGGGTAGAGAGGGGAGTTATTGTCGGCAATGCTCGTCCAGAGTTACTGCAATGGCACAATGAAAATCCCGCTGACTACCATTACCTGGCAAGAGATTTTTGTGCAGGTGGAATACTTGAAGGTCTGAAATATTTTGGTTTCATATAGCAATCCTAAATGATTTGTGAGAAAATACTGAAAGGATAATAAAGTAGGAA
>CAXTSI010000342.1:0-10414 GCA_964246695.1 uncultured bacterium | reverse complement strand
TTCCCTGTTCCCTGTTCCCTGTTCCCTGTTCCCTGTTCCCTGTTCCCTGTTCCCTCTTAATGGTTAAAAAGCCTGAATCCACTCTTTGACAAAGTATTCCGTCCAAATGCCATTTTGCCAGTAGGGGTCGGCTTCAACCAACTGGCGTACAGTGGCTTCGTCTTCGGCTTCGTAAATGCCAAAAACTTTAGTGACATCCTTGGTAGGACCAATGGTAATCAACACACCAGATTCTTTCTGTTTAGCAAGTCCATCTAAATGGGCTTGACGGTAAGGGGCGCGTTTTTCTAAAACGTCTTCGCAGTAAGTTCCCCACATTACGTATTTAGGCATGGCGAGATTTTTCCAATACTGAGTTGGAATTTTAGGTTTATAGCTAATAGCTAATAGCTAATGGCTAATAGCTAATAGTAAAAAAATCTTGACAATTAGCAATTAGCAATTAGCAATTAGCAATTAGCAATTAACTCCTGAGAGTAACGCCAAATTTTTCTACCAGTGCTTCGCGGATTTTTTGATGCACTGGTTCAACTTCAGCATCAGTGAGGGTGCGATCGCTTGCTCGATAGATTAAGCGAAATGCTAAACTCCGCTGTCCTGAAGGCACATTTTCACCGCGATATTCATCAAACAATTCCACTGACTCCAGCAAATCTTTACCAGCTTTGGTAATGACTTTTTGAATTTCGACAACTGTTACTTTCACGGATGCGAAAAAGGCAATGTCCCGATCGGCTGCTGGATAGATAGAATAGGGTTTGAATTTTGGTATGAGGATCTCATCTTGATCCAGAGAATCCAAAAGCACATCTAGTTCCATTTGGAACACGTATACTGAATCTGGTAAGCCTCTTTCTCGACGCAGTTGGGGATGCAATTGCCCAAAGATACCAAGTCTATTCCCCTGAACCCATAAGGAGGCGGTGCGTCCTGGATGCAAGCGCCGATCGCGGCAATCAGGTTGATATTCTATCTGCAAGTTCAGTTGCTGAAATACACTTTCTAAAATACCTTTGGCTTCAAACAAAGTCATGGGTTGGTCGCGACCGCTTCTTGTCCACTTGCCGACGGTGCGATCGCCTCCCATTATCCCGGCAATTGCTTCTGTTTCTTGCAAACCATCTTCTTCTTGCCAGAAAATTTGCCCAATTTCAAAACCGTTGAGCGCACCATTTCCCTGCTCTAAATTATACTGAAAGGCATCTATCAAGCCGGATATTAAATCAGTTCGCAGTGCCGAATATTCTACAAACAAAGGATTTGTCAGCACGACTTGTCTACTTTCCCCTGGCTTCACCAAAGAGTAGTGCATGAGTTCTGTCAATCCTTCTGCCCGTAGTGTTGCTCGTAACTTGCGAATGAGTTCACGATCTAAAGGCAGATAGCCTGCTTCTGCTTTTTCTGGCAGAGTATCACAAAATTTGTCATAGCCGTAGAGACGAGCTATTTCTTCAATTAAATCAATTTCTCGCTCTAAGTCACGGTAACGATAAGGTGGAACAGAAACTGTCCAAGTACTGTCTCCTGATGGATTGACTTGACATCCTAGCGCTGTTAAGGTACGCTCAACATCTGCGCCTTGTAGTTCTCCTGTTTCCTCGGTTAAATCAACTGGTCCCAGCACCTGATTAACTCGGTCTAAACGCAGTTCAATTGAATGCGTCCAATTGGCAGGATCGGGGCGCGTGTCAGCAATTTCTTGAGTGACTATTGTGCCAAAAGCAAGTTCGACGATCAGCGACAAGGCGCGACGACAGGCTACTTCCAACTCGGCGCGGTTCACGCCTCGTTCGTATCTGCTAGACGCCTCGCTTCTTAATCCGACGCTGCGGGAACTCCGGCGAATTGCCACTCCATCAAACAGCGCGGCTTCTAAAACCAAATTTTGAGTACCTTCATGAACTTCGGTTTCTTCCCCACCCATCACTCCAGCCAGTGCAACGGGTTTGTTGTTAGCAGTGATTAACAAGTTTTGGGTTGATAAAGTGCGAGTTTGTCCATCTAGAGTTAAGAGTGATTCTCCAGAGTTGGCAAAACGAACACCGATTTGTAGAGACGTTGCATCTGCGGTTTCTACACCGCCAACTGATAGTAGGCGATCGCGATCGAAGGCGTGCAGCGGCTGTCCCCATTCCAATAAAACATAGTTAGTAACGTCAACGACATTATTTATCGGTCGCACCCCTGCAGCACGCAAGCGCTGTTGCAGCCACTCCGGTGATGGGGCAATTTTCAGATCGGAAATCACCGTGCCAATGTATGCTGGACAAGCTTGTGGATCGACTTTTAAAGCTAATTTATGCTCTTGTTTGGGGATTGAGACTTCGCCCGGTTCAGGAATTGTTAGCTTTGCGCTTGTCAAGGCTGCTACTTCCCGCGCTACACCTACCATACTCAAAGCATCAGCACGGTTGGCGGTTGCAGTCACGTCTAATATCACATCTTCTAAACCCAACAGTGGGCGCACGTCGCTACCCAGTTGCAGATTCTCCTGGGTAAAAATATGAATTCCTTCGACATCGCTGGGTAAACCGAGTTCCTTTAAAGAACAAATCATGCCCTCAGATAGGACGCCTCGCAGTTTGGATCTATTTATTTTTAAATCAATGTTGGGTAAGTAAGTACCTATGGTTGCTACTGGCACATAGATATCTGCCCGGACATTGTCAGCACCACAGACGATATTTAAGGTTTCGTCAGCGCCGATATCGACTTGGCAAACACTCAATTTATCAGCATTCGGGTGAGGTTGGCGCGAGTGCACGAGTCCCACAACCACCCCTGCAGCCCAAGTGCGGCGGTCTTCGATATCTTCTACCTCAAACCCAGCCATTGTTAGTGTTTCTGCTAGTTCTTCTGGGCTAAGTTTCAGATCGACTAGTTCCTGTAACCATTTCAGAGAAATACGCATAGAATGTGTTTACTTGTACCAAATCTAAATTTAAATGATAATGCACACTTTATTCTAAAACTAATTTTTAGTCATTTGTTATTTACCTAAGTAATAATAATCAATCAATATAGCAATCCTAAATGATTCGTAAACGCAGAGAAACCCGGTTTCTTTAAGAAACCGGGTTTCTAAGACCTCGGGTGTTCAAAATTAAAATAGGATTGCTATAATACATCATATAATAACCAATTACCAATTAGCAATCAAGTTATATGCATAAACACTATTTTAAGTAAATCTGTACGAGTGAACGGTTTAGTTAAATATCCTGATGCTCCTACTAATCTAGCTCTTACTTTGTCTAAAAGTCCCTTGTTTCCTGTAACCATAATAATAGGTGTATTTTTAAACATTGAATTATTTCTAATGATTCGACATAACTCATAACCATCAATTCCTTGCATGTTCAAATCTAGTAAAATCAAGTCTGGTTTATGCCGAATAATCGACATAACTGCTTTCAGCGGATCGTTAATTGTGACTACGGAAAAATTTTCATCTTCTAAGAAACGGCTGATTTCTTTTAAAACTGTGGGACTATCATCCACAGAAACGATTTTGTGGATACCAGGAGTTGTAGTAGTAGGAGATGATAAAGGCGGCTCAGGGTTTGGTGGATTATTTGAGTTGATTAATTCCGGAATTTCTTGAGGAGGAACATGGACCTGTGGCGATCGCTGAGCAATCGCTATATTTGTCGTGCTACTTTGTGTTGCTACTGTGTCAACTACTTTATGATTCTGGAGGAGTGATAATTCTTCAAAGGTCTTTGGTAATTGATCGAAGGGTGGATCTGGTTGGTGCAATAAAATGACTTTATTGAGGATGTAAGGATATAAATTTCGAGCCAGTTGTACTTCATCTTGATTCATAATCACTGCTAGATGACGCAGGCTAAAACCCTTCATCCAGTAAGTTAAATTTTGTTGTATTTCTGGTAAACCTTTTGGCTTTGTTCCATTTTGAATCCACAGATACGGACGTTGGTAGGGAGAAGAAATTTGCGGAGTAAAAGACTGCCAAACTTGTAATCGTTCGCTGACAATTTCTATGATTTTTCCTACATCTAGCTTGCAAATCCTCGGCATTTTCTGGGGAGTATCTCTAAATTCATATCTTCCTTGTTTGATTAACAAAAATGATTCAATGACTTCTTTAACTAATTCTTGGATTAGTAAGGCTGCTTGTGTAGATTGCAGATGTCGTTGACTTATTAGCCAGCAAATAGCTTGATATTCAGGCGGTAGTTGCTGGGGGAGAAATTCTGATGATTGAGTTTGTGAATCAGATTCAAACATCAAACGCAATTGAACACGAGTTTCACTAGTTAAGGTAGAAATTTGATGACTGAGGCGGCGCAAATGACGCTCTAGTCGATCAAAAGGTTCAATTGAATGGGTGGCATAGGCTATTTTCCCCTGCTCTAAATAGAACAACCAAGACACTGAGTTGCTTGATACTTGCAGACAAGTACTTTCAGTACAGCTGGATAAGTGTCTTAACAAACTTAGGGGACGCAGTTTTGTGAATGTGCCGAAATTATTCATTTCTTTAAATACATATTTTTTAGGAGATGAGAATGTCGATCAATGAGGTATCCCACTGATCCTATATTTTTATCTAAAAACAAATTTTTTGGCAGACAGCACTTTTCAATTGAATTGACCGATAAATTTTGGATTTTGGATTGCCGACTTTAGATTAACAAATTTTTTTGGTACAAGCCCTCCGTTTCGCGCTCTCGTCTGGCTCCAAAGTCGTCAGCATTCAGCCGTCAGTTCGGACGCGAGGGTCGTTCGCGAACGCGAACGTAAGCGTTGCGAGTACGACTCATCTCCCCGAGTGAGAAGATCGCTCACGCCGTCGGCACGAGGGTTTCCTAGATTCTCTTTCTTCGATAGCGAACCAGTTCCCTCGTAGCGGGAAAGCCTATATCGTGCTGTCTATTCTCTTGGTATTGGTAACGCCAATAACATTGAGCGTTCATGCCCAATCTATGTTTATTAAAGTATGTAAATATTGTATTATAACTTATAGTTACATTTTTCACAAGATAATCTTGAAATATTTTTTGGAGATTTTAAAAGTTTTGGGAAATTTTCAGGTAATCTAGGACACACGCTCAGTTAAAATGCAGGTAAAATCAATCCTCCTTGATTTGTTGCTGATAAATCAAGAGTTTTCTATACAAAATCTTTAAAATTCTGGCTCAGCAAGCTTGCGTATTCATATTACTCTATAGATAGAATGTATAATTTTTGTTAAACGCACTAGTCTATATATTACTGAGTTATTAAAGTAGCAGATTTTACGTAAATGTGTTTTCCGAAAAATTTCTCAGAATTTGTAAGGATTTTAGCAGTAACGATCTGTTTAATAGATAGTAGACTAGTTAGACCAACGAAGGAAGGGGTGCAGTTTCGCGCTTTCGATTTCAACAATAGAGATAAAGGAAAATAAAGCTTTGTCCTTAAACATAACACAAGAAGTTATGGCTGATACGTTAAAACTTGATGAAGTAGTAGAGTTCGCCGAAAATCCAGAGCCACGTTGTCCTTGTGTACTCTTGCTTGACACATCGGGCTCGATGCAAGGAATGCCCATTGATGCTTTAAATCAGGGCTTGTTGGCTTTTAAGGATGAATTAAATAAAAACTCCCTTGCTTCCCGGAGAGTTGAGGTAGCAATAATTACATTTGATAGTCAGATCAACATAGTACAAGACTTTGTGACTGCCGATCAATTTATTCCGCCAATACTAACAGCGCAAGGGCTAACTACTATGGGTGCTGGAATTCATAAAGCATTGGACGTGATTCAAGACCGCAAAGCTCAGTATCGTACCAACGGCATTGCTTACTATCGCCCTTGGGTATTTATGATCACTGATGGAGAGCCACAAGGAGAGTTTGAGGATGTATTAGAGCAAGCAGCGAGGCGTCTGCAAGGAGATGAAGCAAGTAAGCGTGTTGCTTTTTTTCCGGTAGGTGTGGAAAACGCGAATATGACGCGCTTAGGTCAACTAGCTGTAAGGACTCCCCTAAAACTCAATGGACTCAACTTTGTTGAGATGTTTGTCTGGCTGTCAGCTAGTATGTCAACTGTGTCTAATTCCAAGGTAGACGAACAGGTGGCGCTACCGCCGATCGGCTGGGGGTCTGTTTAATGGCTTAATACTTACACAGCTTGAGGATCTATGAACACTTCAGAAAAGATATCTCAGTGGCAGGTAGTAGCCGCATCAGTACCGGGTACAAGCCATGTAAAAAACAAGCAGCTGTGTCAGGATGCTCACTATTGGCAGCCATTACCTGATAATGTTTTGGTTTTGGCTGTAGCAGATGGTGCAGGTTCAGCAAGCTGGGGGAAAGTCGGGGCGATGGTTGCTGTGGAAATAGCTATCGAAAATATATGTCAGAAAAAAATTGCCCGCAGCTCCTTGGATGATGATAATTTGGTGCGCAGTCTTTTGGTAGAGGCAATGCTAGCCGCAAAAGCAGCAGTGGAGTCAGAAGCAGTTGCTTGTGAGAAAAGACCTGCTGATTTAGCAAGTACTTTAATTATTGCGATCGCCTCACCAGAAATTGTTGGTGTAGCACAGGTAGGTGATGGTGTGGCAGTGGCGAAAGATGTAAGCGGCAACCTGACAGCAATTACCAAACCCGATCATGGCGAATTCATCAATGAAACCACATTTTTGACATCATCAGATGCTATCCAAACGGCACAGGTGATGTTATTGCGGCAACCAATAGTCAATGTCGGTCTGCTTACCGATGGACTACAAATGTTGGCGATGAATATGGCTTTCGGTGTACCTCACAAACCTTTCTTTCTGCCACTTTTTGACTTTGTTGGTAATGTCGAAGATAAGGCAGTGGCAAAAGAGCAATTGGTAAAATTCTTGCGCTCTGAAAGGATTACGCAACGCACTGACGATGATTTAACTCTGATTATAGCTGCACTACGCAGCTCGTAGGTAATGCTGGTGACAGTTATGCCACTATTATTCTTTCTTTAGCACTTATTCTACCATGCAGGTACTACGTTTTCTTCCCAACCAAAAAACTACAAGTATTAACCTCACCATGAGTTTGGGGCGTGGAGGTGAGGCGTGTATTTATACAGTGCCAACTGATATTAATTTAGTGGCAAAAATTTATCACCAGCCGAGTTTAGAGCAGGCACGCAAACTAGAGGTCATGCTGACCCACCCGCCAGAAAACCCCACAGCTAATTTGGGGCATATTTCCATTGCTTGGCCAACTGAGTTATTGCGTTCCTCGGATGGCAGCGGTAGCGTGGTTGGCTTTTTAATGCCCCGCATTCGGGGGATGCGTCCTTCGATTGACTTTTATAATCCCAGAACTCGCCGCCAATACTGTCCTTTATTCAATTATCAGTACCTGCTGCGCAGTGCC
This sequence comes from uncultured bacterium, assembly GCA_964246695.1. GTDB lineage: Bacteria > Cyanobacteriota > Cyanobacteriia > Cyanobacteriales > Nostocaceae > Stigonema. The sequence continues at coordinate 3,040 of CAXTSI010000342.1, read as the reverse complement.
CGCAATCTGGCTGCGGCTTTTGCCGCTTTGCACGCCAGTGGATATTGCCTTGGAGATGTGAATGAATCGAATATCCTTGTCAGCGACACAGCACTGGTAACAGTGGTAGATACCGACTCGTTCCAAGTCAGCGATCCGAACAACAACGTTGTTTACCGCTGTCCTGTAGGCAAAGCAGAGTTTACCCCACCAGAACTACAGAATAAAACTTTTTCTCAGTGCGATCGAGTTGTTGCTCATGATTTGTTTGGGTTGGCGGTGCTGATATTTCAATTATTGATGGAAGGCGCACACCCATTTTCCGGCATTTTTCAAGGTTCTGGTGAGCCACCGACCTACGAAGGACGCATTGCGCAGGGTCATTTTACTTACAGTCAAAGACGGCGCGTACCTTACATTCCTACCCCGATTTCACCACCTTGGGAAATACTCCACCCCAGCTTACAGGAACTGTTCGTGCGTTGTTTTGAGGATGGTCACAATAACCCACAGCTTCGCCCAACTGCCCAAAATTGGCTTTCAGCGCTGGCTGAAACCGAAAATTCCCTCATCAGCTGCACTTCAAACTCCCAGCACCGTTACAGTAACCACCTACGCAGTTGTCCTTGGTGTGAACGGAAATTGCAATTAGGCGGACGCGACCCCTTTCCATCACTCGAAGCAGTAGCAGCTAAAGAACATTTACAACCTCATTCTAAACCGAAAAAGCGCCGTATCCAAGCGCAGCGCCCACAGGCAGTAGTTTCATTAAACCGCATTAATCGCCTTAATCAAAAGTTACCAACAGCATCCTACAACTTCTCTCATTATAAGTCTTCTAAAAAGCAGAACTTTTATCCGGTTATTTTTTGCTTGCTTGGTTTTGGTTTCTTGGGGTATTTAGACTTAATGATTAAATTTACAAGTCGCCCCTTTATTGCCCAAAACTCTTACGCTCAACAAGCGTTCTTGACGAGTCAGCAAAAAAAAGATAATAATTTTACTTTCGAGGATTACTACAAGCAGGGTCATGCTTCTTACAAAGTGCGAGACTACGATCAAGCAATTGATAAGTTTACTAAAGCTATCCAAAAAGAACCTCAGTACGCTAAAGCTTATATAAACCGAGGTAATGCCCACTATAACTTAAAAGAGTATGAAGCGGCAGTTGCAGACTATAACCAAGCAGTGCGCCTCAGTCCGAATGAAATAAAAGCTTATGTTAACCGGGGCAATGTCCGTTTTATCCTTGCCGAATATAGCAGCGATCCTGATAAAGATTACAAATTAGCAATTTCGGACTTTAATAATGCTTTGCGCCTCAACAAGAATGAAGTTGAAGCTTATATAAGACGAGGTGTTGTCCGCTCCCAAATTGCCAAGTACAGTGGTGATTCTCAGCAAGACTACAAAAAAGCGGTTGAGGACTTTGATAGTGCGATAAATCTAGAGCCGTCAAGGGCAGAAGCTTACTTTCAGCGGGGTCTTGTGCGCTATCAAATCGCACAATATAGCAGCAATTTCGAGCAAGAATACAAGCAAGCAATCTTAGACTTTAACCTAGCATTAAATATTAATTCTCAATTCGCAAAAGCTTATCTTAAGCGAGGTATTGTTCGTTATGAACTAGCACAATATGGTGGTAGAGAATCTAAACTACACTATACGAGAGCAGTAGAAGATTTGCAGGCATCTGCCAAAATTGCGCTGGCACAAAATGATATGGAAAGTTACCAGCAAGCCCTCAGTAGCATTTGCGTTGTCTTAGAAAATAAATGTGATAGTTTCTTCCAAAACACTGGTGCAACGGCAAAAGGAAACTAAAAACAAGTAAATTTAATGACAAGACAAGTAGCAGATACTTTTTTAGAATTTTATCAAAATAGTCATTCCTTGATTTTATATTTAAAAACTTCTTGTACTTACGGTAAGTAGTCAAGTAACTTTTCCATTTTTTTACAAGGAAAGCAAGTTTATTTACCTTGTCTTCATACTGTAGAGGGAGATTACAGTTAAATTAAGACTTAATACGGTTCATTGAAGAATTGTTGGTGGAGATTTTATCCGTGTAGAGACTTTGCATGCAACGTTTCTACATCGGTTGATCGTAGGGAAACAACTACTGAATCGTATTACATTAAGACTGAGAAAATTAACAAACAAATTTTTCTCTATCTAAAGTCAGAAGCAAGTTAAATATTCATCTGCCGGAAAGTTAAGAGATAATCCAATGAAAGCAGTGATTTTGGCTGGTGGGCTTGGTACGCGCATCAGTGAAGAAACTAGCGTCAGACCAAAGCCAATGGTAGAGATTGGCGGTAAGCCAATTCTGTGGCATATCATGAAGATTTACTCTACCCATGGTATAAATGATTTTATCATCTGTTGCGGTTACAAAGGATACGTTATTAAGGAGTATTTTGCTAACTACTTCTTACACATGTCAGACGTTACCTTTGATATGCGTTTCAATCAGATGAATGTGCATGCTGGTAATGCCGAACCTTGGCGTGTCACCCTAGTAGATACGGGTGAAAACACCATGACAGGTGGACGCTTAAAGCGAGTTAGGGAGCATGTTGGTAATGAAACTTTTTGCTTCACCTACGGTGATGGTGTGAGCAATGTGAATATTACAAAACTTATTAACTTTCATCAAGAACAAAAGAATTTTGCTACCCTAACAGCAGTCCAACCACCAGGACGTTTTGGGGCAATTATCTTAGGACACGAACAAACCAAAATCTCCAGCTTTCGGGAAAAACCAGAAGGGGATGGTGCTTGGATTAATGGTGGTTATTTTGTTTTAGAACCTGATGTTATCAACTTGATTGCTGACGATACGACTGTTTGGGAGCAGCAACCTTTAGAAAAGCTTGCGGAAATGGAACAGCTTTGTGCTTACAAACATGAAGGTTTTTGGCAACCAATGGACACCTTAAGAGATAAGAACTATCTAGAGGAGCTATGGAATAATGGCAAAGCTCCTTGGAAGGTATGGTAAAAGAGTGGTTAGTGGTTAGTGGTTAGTGGTTAGTGGTTAGTGGTTAGTGGTTAGTGG
>CAXTSI010000341.1:0-10419 GCA_964246695.1 uncultured bacterium | reverse complement strand
AGCGCTGGCTCCCCCACAAGAAATAGTTGGATATTTTTTTACTTGGAAATCCCTTGCAAGATTGGGCGATCCCGTTTTGGCGATCGCCTTTGATTACATCAAATTAGAGGATATTCTGGAAAATAGATGAAGCAAACATCTAAAACTTAACTCAAATTATTGTAGAAAGTAATTTATGAACCCGTGGGCATTCAACTACCCATCAGAGCAAATTGGTGGATCTGTAATTGTACAGGCAGACTGTTTGGAGTGGCTCTTGCGAATGCCGGAAAATAGCATTCATGCAGTTGTTACAGATCCGCCTTATGGTGTCAAAGAGTATGATTTAGAGCAAATTGCTAAAAGAGAAAACGGGAACGGAGGCATTTGGAGAATTCCTCCTGCATTTGATGGGCATCAACGTTCACCCCTGCCACGATTTACCGCACTTACTGAGAAAGAAAGAGCAGTGTTGAAGTCTTTTTTTATAGAGTGGGCTAAGTTAACAATGCGTGTACTGCGTCCGGGTGGTCATGTTTTTATTGCAAGTAACGCATATCTATCCCAGTTAATGTTTACTGCTTTAGTTGAGGGTGGTTTAGAGTTTCGTGGCGAATTAATTCGGCTTGTGAGAACGCTTCGCGGTGGCGATCGCCCAAAAAATGCTGAAGTTGAGTTTCCGAATGTCTCTTCGCTGCCCAGAGGATGTTATGAACCGTGGGGCATTTTCCGTCATCCGATACCATCAGGAATGAAAGTCAGCGATTGCCTGCGAAAATTTCAAACAGGAGGATTAAGAAGAAACCCAGATGGCAATCCATTTAATGATGTAATTTTCAGCGAACGGACGCCTCAGCAAGAACGCAACATAGCCCACCACCCAAGCATCAAACCCCAGTCTTTTTTACGCCAATTAGTTTATGCAGCTCTTCCTCTCGGTGAGGGTATTATTGCAGATACCTTTATGGGTTCAGGTTCCACAGTAGCAGCAGCGGAAGCGTATGGTATTTGTTGTATTGGTATTGAGCGGCATACTGAGTATTACGAGATGAGCCGCACGGCTATTCCCAAGTTGGCAGCATTGAATACGCAATTTGACCTAAAAACACCTACTGAAAAAAAAGACATCAAAATGTCTAGTGAGTATATTGAACACCAGCAGTTGACGCTATGGTAAACTAGGGGCTTGATAAATCCAATTTGCGATCATTTTTTGGTAACCAGAAGTAGTAACACTGGCAGTAATTGTGCGACGACTATTTGCGGAACGACCTGATAAAGACCAATCGTCCTTCGTCAGACTCGCCCCGGCAACTAGAAGGAAACGAAAAGGTTTTGGTTGAATGCCTTTTGCAGCATCACTAGGGCGGTTGCTATCAAACACAAACACCATCAACCACGTTTCTTCAGGATTGTGACCTTGCCATCCCCTCAGATAGCGAGAGGCTTTAACTTCAATTCCTTCACTTGCATACTGAATAGCATCGTTTGGGAAGTAGCCACTAGGAATCAGGTCAGGATGTCCATTATGATATTGATTTTTAACAAGGCTGGAACAGTATTTGGGAATGGTTGTAATTATAAACTCGCCCACTAAACTGCTGAAGTTGGCTGGCATTAGCATAGACTCAAGGCGTTCTAATCTCTTGGTGTACAACTGCTGATTAATGAACCCGAGAAATTCAATAAAGTCATTCATCGCCAGATGAATATGCTGAATGTTACAACCATATGGCAGGACGGCACTTGGATTAAAGCCATTAGGAGCAACAGGGTGAGGTTGACATGCGATCGCCTCCAAGTTTTGACTCATTGTATCAATACGCCAAAAATAATAATTATTTGACTAAGTAAGTAGGTGTAAATAAACATAAGATACTCTTTGTCTTACCGGACGGTCAGGATGCCCACCCTACAAGTAATATAATAAGAGTGTGGGGTAAGCTCCTACTTCCTATTACTTAGTATGTTAGTGTAATTTAGTACATTTTGTACGTCCATAGTCCATTCCTCAACTCAAGCTTGCTACAAGACAAAGCATATTACCTCTTACTGACACAGCCACATTGTAAGGGCGCGGAAACCGCGCCCCTACGAAGGCGACAAATTTTCTGGTTCACATAATCTTTAAATATCCCTTTTACAATTCAATCCTCCAGAAACTCAAGAAATTTCGGACAATAGTAAATTAAGTCGATCGTTATACGACTAACTCAAATTCTGATTGGAGAATATGACTCAAACCTTCCTAGAACGCTTGCACAGTCCCGATCGCCCAGTTATCGTCTTTGACGGTGCGATGGGAACCAACCTGCAAAGGCAAAACCTGACCGCAGAAGACTTCGGTGGTCCTCAGTACGAAGGTTGCAACGAATACCTCGTACACACTAACCCAGAAGCGGTAGCGAAGGTTCACCGGGACTTTCTCGCAGCTGGTGCAGATGTGATTGAGACTGATACCTTTGGCGCGATGTCAATTGTCTTGGCAGAATACGATTTAGCAGACAAGGCGTACTATCTTAACAAAACAGCAGCAGAACTGGCAAAACGCGTTGCTGCTGAATTTTCCACCCCAGAAAAACCCCGGTTTGTCGCTGGTTCAATCGGACCAACTACTAAATTACCTACCTTGGGACATATTGACTTTGACACCATGAAAGCTACTTTTGCTGAACAAGCAGAAGCGCTGTTTGATGGTGGTGTGGATTTATTCATTGTCGAGACTTGCCAGGATGTACTGCAAATTAAAGCGGCGCTGAATGGTATTGAAGAAGTCTTTGCCAAGAAAGGTGAACGGCGTCCGCTGATGGTATCAGTAACAATGGAACCTATGGGGACGATGCTGGTAGGGACAGAAATCAGCGCTGTACTCACAATCTTGGAATCTTACCCAATTGACATTCTCGGTCTGAACTGTGCTACAGGTCCAGACTTAATGAAACCACATATCAAGTATCTTTCCGAGCATTCTCATTTCGTAGTTTCCTGTATTCCCAACGCGGGTTTACCAGAAAACGTCGGTGGTCAAGCACATTACCGCCTGACACCGATGGAATTACGGATGGCGTTAATGCACTTTGTTGAAGATTTGGGTGTCCAAGTGATTGGGGGTTGCTGTGGGACAGGTCCAGAACACATTCAACAATTAGCAGAAATTGCCAAAGAACTGAAGCCAAAAGTTAGACAACCGGAGGTCGAACCAGCAGCAGCGTCAATTTATAGTACTCAGCCTTACGATCAAGACAACTCTTTCCTAATTGTAGGTGAACGTCTGAACGCCAGTGGTTCTAAGAAATGCCGCGATTTGCTGAATGCGGAAGATTGGGATGGATTGGTATCAATGGCGAAGGCGCAAGTCAAGGAAGGCGCACACATCCTGGATGTGAACGTGGATTATGTAGGGCGTGACGGTGTGCGGGATATGCACGAATTGGTTTCACGTTTAGTAAATAATGTTACACTTCCTCTGATGCTTGACTCTACCGAATGGGAAAAGATGGAGGCGGGTTTAAAAGTTGCTGGTGGTAAGTGCCTGCTGAATTCTACCAATTACGAAGACGGAGAACCGCGTTTTTTGAAGGTGTTGGAATTAGCGAAGAAGTACGGCGCAGGTGTCGTCATTGGCACAATTGATGAAGATGGGATGGCGCGGACTGCTGAGAAAAAGTTTGCGATCGCCCAACGCGCCTATCGTCAAGCTGTAGAATACGGCATCGCCCCGTATGAAATCTTTTTTGATACCCTGGCTTTGCCTGTTTCCACTGGTATTGAAGAAGACCGAGAAAACGGCAAAGGTACAATTGAATCCATCCGTCGCATTCGCCAAGAATTGCCAGGTTGTCATGTTATTTTGGGTGTTTCCAACATTTCCTTTGGTTTAAACCCAGCATCGCGGATAGTGCTGAACTCGATGTTTTTACACGAAGCGATGAAAGCTGGGATGGATGCGGCAATTGTTAGTGCTAGTAAGATTTTACCATTGGCACGGATTGAGGAACGACATCAAGAAGTCTGTCGCCAGTTGATTTATGATGAACGCAAATTTGAGGGAGATGTGTGCGTTTACGATCCCTTAACAGAACTGACCACACTGTTTGAAGGGGTGACAACAAAGCGCGATCGCACAGGTGACGAAAGTCTACCCGTGGAAGAACGCCTCAAGCGCCACATTATCGATGGCGAACGCATTGGTTTAGAGGAACAACTGACAAAAGCGCTGGAAACATATCCTCCGCTGCATATTATCAACACCTTTCTGCTGGATGGCATGAAAGTGGTGGGTGAATTGTTCGGTTCTGGGCAAATGCAGCTACCCTTCGTATTACAATCAGCGGAAACCATGAAAACAGCGGTGGCTTATCTAGAACCGTTCATGGAAAAGTCAGAGTCAGGGAACAATGCCAAGGGAAAGGTGGTCATAGCCACAGTTAAAGGTGATGTTCACGATATTGGTAAAAATCTGGTGGATATCATCTTGTCCAACAACGGCTACAAGGTGGTTAACTTAGGAATTAAGCAGCCAGTGGAAAACATTATTCAGGCTTACGAACAGCACAAAGTTGATTGTATTGCCATGAGTGGTTTGCTGGTCAAGTCTACCGCTTTTATGAAAGAGAACTTGGAGATTTTCAATGAAAAGGGTATTACTGTTCCTGTGATTTTAGGCGGTGCGGCGCTGACTCCGAAGTTTGTCTATGAAGATTGCCAAAATACCTATAAAGGTAAGGTGGTTTATGGCAAGGATGCGTTTTCTGACTTGCACTTCATGGATAAATTAATGCCAGCGAAGGCTGCTAGCCAGTGGGATGATTTACGGGGCTTCTTGGCAACGGATGAGGTAACGGATGTAACGGATAATTTGACTGTGGGACTTACAGATCAAGTATCCGCTACATCCGTTATGTTATCCGTTGCTGCCCCACTCCCCATAGAAGTTGATACCCGCCGTTCGGAAGCTGTGGCTGTGGATATTGAACGTCCGACTCCACCTTTTTGGGGAACGAAGTTGTTTGAGAGGGGTGAGATTCCGATCGAGGAAGTGTTCTGGTATTTGGATTTACAGGCTTTGATTGCAGGACAGTGGCAGTTCCGTAAGCCGAAGGAGCAATCTAAGGAGGAGTATCAGGCTTTCTTGGATGAGAAGGTGTATCCGATTTTGGCTGAGTGGAAGCAGCGGGTTATTGAGGAGAATTTGCTGCATCCACAGGCAGTTTATGGGTATTTTCCTTGTCAGGCTGAGGGGAATTCGTTGTATGTTTATGAAACGAACCGCCAAGACGCCAAGGAGATAGCTACTTTTGAGTTTCCGAGGCAAAGGTCGTTGAGGCGGCTGTGTATTGCTGATTTCTTTGCGCCGAAGGAGTCGGGGATTATTGATGTGTTCCCGATGCAGGCGGTGACTGTGGGGCATGTTGCTACGGAGTTTGCTCAAAAGTTGTTTGCTGATAATCGATACAAAGATTATCTGTATTTCCACGGTTTGGCGGTGCAGGTGGCGGAAGCGATTTCTGAGTGGACGCATGCTCGCATTCGTCGGGAGTTGGGCTTTGCGGCTGAGGAACCGGATAATATTCGGGATATTTTGGCACAGCGTTATCGTGGTTCGCGGTACAGTTTTGGGTATCCGGCTTGTCCGAATATGCAGGATCAGTATAAGTTGCTGGATTTGTTGGGGAGCGATCGCATTAACTTACATATGGATGAAAGTGAGCAGCTTTATCCGGAACAGTCTACGACGGCGATTGTTACTTATCACCCAGTAGCTAAGTACTTTAGCGCTTAATCGTAAATCTTCGGTTTGTCCGATAACCCGCCCTGCAACCAATTGCAGGGCTAACAGTATTAAGTCCACTCAAGTGGACTCAAGGCTATTGCTAGTAATTAAGTTAGTAGGGTGGGTAACGTTAATACAGCAGGTAACTTAGTGATTACTGAATCAGTTAAGATGCCATCCGGAGATGTGGAAGTGATTGTTTTACTGGTAGATCAAACAGTTACCAGTTCAACGGTTACAGAAACAGAGTCACAAGCACAGATACCCAAAAGACAAACAAAAATCAAAGCTTTACAAAACTGGTTTGGAAAAAACCCAACCAGCATCTCCTGATTTTGACCCAGACCAAGCAAAATACAGACGTTTGGAGCAGTACCGCCAAAATCCAACGCTGGGTTCAACCTGGAAAGAGATTAAGCAGCGATTGGGTTTTTCTGAATGAATTATAAGTTAATAATTCGTCCATACGTCGCGACCCGATCGCACTTCGGTCACAGATCAGTCCCAAACTTGCAAATATACTATAAAGATAGGGCGGGCGAGACGCCCACCCCACAAGAAAAGCAACTAAGATTGTGGGGTGGGCATCCTGCCCGCCCTATTTTGATATGAAACTAACAACCATTAAGCTGTAAGATTTAGCGGGAGCCTTTATACGATCGCCGTTTTAGCCCAAACTGCTGGCGTGTGCGCCTGAGTCTACTCCATAAGGGACTAGGCGATCGCAAATCTTGTACTAAAACTTGCCGAAAACATTTTCAAAAATCAAATATGTGATAAAGTAAACGCAAAATGTAACTGGGTGAGTAATTCTAGGAAATAGGGTAAATAGAATGCTGCTAGGTGGACGTTACCAAATTATCACTCAGTTGGGACAAGGTGGGTTTGGTACGACTTTCGTAGCTGTTGATACACAACGACCACGAAATCCTCAGTGCGTTGTGAAGCAGCTTAAACCTGTGGCTACCGATCCATACACTTTACAGGTAGCAAAACGTTTGTTCGTTCAGGAAGCAGAGATCCTGGAAACGTTAGGAACCCATGACCAAATCCCGCAATTGTTGGCTTACTTTGAGGAAAATCAAGAGTTTTATTTAGTTCAGGAGTTGATTGAAGGTCACGATTTAACCCAAGAACTGCCTTTCGGTAAGCAGCTGAGTGAGGCTTTTGTCATTAAACTGTTAAATGAAACTTTGGAAGTTTTAGCATTTGTCCATCAGCACAACGCTATCCATCGGGATATCAAGCCTTCTAATATCCGGCGACGACAAAAAGATGGTAAAATTGTGCTAATTGACTTTGGGGCGGTCAAAGAAGTTAAAGGCTTGCAAGTTAATCCTCAGGGACAAACAACTTTTACTATTGCCATTGGTACTCCCGGTTATATGCCAAGTGAACAAGCAAAGGGTGAACCAAAATTCAGCAGTGATGTCTATGCATTGGGAATTATTTGTATTCAAGCAATGACCGGGATAAATCCCGATCCTCGATGCGGTGGAGGACTGCCGACACACACACAGACAGGAGAAATTATTTGGCGCGATCGCGTCAAAGTCAGCCCTAAGTTAGCAGATATTTTAGACAAAATGGTACTCTATGACTTCCGTCAGCGCTATCCATCAGCAACAGAAGCGTTGCAAGCTGTCAAAAAGCTATCACCGAAATCACTACCTTGGAAAGCTTTGATTGGAGTCGGAATAGCAGCAGCAGTTACCATTGTCATTTTAATTTCTTCAATTATCCCAAAAGATAATTTATTAAACTATAAAAATCCTAGTTATGGGATAAAGATAAACTATCCTGAAACTTGGTCTATACAAAACCTAGAAAACCCTGTTACTGGCGAAGTGGTTACATTCTTGCCACTTAAACAAAAGCAGGGAAATAAATTACAAGAAAATTTGACTATCAAGGTTTTAGAAAACTATTCAGGTACATTAGACCAATCTACTGATTTATTCATCAGCGAAATCAACAATCGTCTATCTGAGGCTAAGATTATTGATAAAGGTTCAACGACTTTGGCAAATAAAGCAGCGAATCAATTAGTTTATACTGGGAAAAATGGGGGCAAGAGTTTAAAAAATCTCCAGGTTTGGACTTTAAAAGGTGATAAGGCATACGTAATTACGTATACCGCAGCAATAGATAATTATGATGAGTTTGTGCAAACAGCAGAGAGAATGATTAAATCATTTGAGATTTCTGCTTCGCAAAATTAAAAATTAAAAATTAAAAATTATAGGACTTACCCATTCACATAAATAGTAAAAGTCTGCATCCGAATTTTTCCCGTAGGGGCGCGGTCTCCGCGCCCTTACAATGTGAAGAGCGATACCCCAAATCGGCTGCTGCACCAACGCGATCGCTCGTCCGTCTAAAACGACCCAATTCCGTCAATCGCTTCGCTCAAATTAAAAATTAAAAATTAAAAATTAAGAACCCCATAAATAAATCGCGAAGCGCCATTCGCGCTACAAGTGCGGCATTTTTCGGGGGAAGTATCGAACGTAAAGATGCCTTGGTCTGGGGAACCTAAAAAAAGGACGCCTTTTTCTAGGTTCCCAAGGGGCGACGCTGCGCGAACGCACTACGTGTCTCATAAAAAATCAAATTCCTTCTCCATAAATGATAATGGTGCATGAAACCTAAATTTATTAATTCAAAATTGTTTATTTCTTAATCTTAAATTTTTAATTTTTAACTTTTAATTTTTAATTATTTTGGTCATACACACTGCTACGTCTCTACAATGATTTTGGTATGACGTAAAATCATTTTCGCTGAAAAAATTTACCATGTAACCTGCTGCGCAATTTTATTTACCTGTGCTGGTATCACTGCGATCGCCAACTACTCCCGAATCGCTGTAAGATTACCTGTCTTCTTTACTTCTTTCTGGGCGTCCAAGGCATCTACAGTTGCGCCGGTAAACCCGGCTACAGCACTACCTTGTCTTGGCGGTTCATTAAATTAGGTATTATTTAGGAGGTTCGGGAGTAATTTAGCATAACAAGTACTGAAGACCCAATATAGCGATTCTCGTTTGAGTCACATACTGCTGCAACCCCGCCCGATAAAGGCACCCCTCTCCCAAACTTGGGAGAGGGGCAATAGTGTATGGGATACAACTGAGAACCGCTATAATTGATTAATTACCTAAGCAGTGAGTAGTTTACAGTTGAAGTAAGGAAGTGAAAAATAACATGGACAATAACATAATTGAGGTGACTGGAATTCCCGAACCTCTGCTAACGCTGATTGATGAACGAGTTCGTGAGAAAGGCGGCGACAGATCTGCATACGTCCGTGATTTGATTGAAAGGGATATCTTCGGCACATCACACAGACAGAAACATACATTTGCACTTGATACAAAGCGTCCTTTTGACCCTAAACAATGGGAAGCGGACATGAATTTATTAGCTCAAAGAGCAGAACAAATACCAGTTTTACCGCCAGAAGCATTTACTCGTGAAAGCATCTATGGGAATCATGACTGATGCTTTTTATGGCAGATACAAACATCCTATTACGGTTTATCTCTCCTTCAGATCCAAATCACATTCTTGTTCGTGATGTCATATACTCCTTGCAGCAAAGGCAAGAAGAAGTCTGTTACACGTCACAAATTCTAGGGGAATTTTGGAACGTATGCACACGCCCCACAACGGCACGAAGCGGTTTTGGCTTATCAATTGAGGAGACAAACTTAAGGGCGCAAGTGATAGAGCGTTACTTCAATTTCAAGCCTGATAGTGCAGCAGTTCATACTGAATGGCGGCGTTTAGTTGTAGACTATAGGGTGTCGGGAGTCAAGGTGCATGATGCACGAATTGCGGCTTCCATGTATGTTAATGGCGTAACCCACATTCTTACGTTCAACACCAGCGACTTTGCCCGTTACCCTGAAATTACGGCTGTTCACCCTACAGACATAACGCTGTAATACTCCTTGCTCAACGAGGAGATGACATAGATGCAACTCAATGCACAATGTTTATTTGTGCGGGCTTCAGCTATGGAAGCCCGCCTAAGTAATAAAGAAGTAAGAAAACTGATATCTTGCACCATTCTCAACAAGACCTAAAAAACCGGGTTTCTCAACCAAAGATTAAGGGTTTGACCATTAGTCATTCTCAAGAAACCCGGTTTTTCACCCAGGTGCAAGATGTGAGAAAAGAAATTTTACCGCCTCGCTCAAAAGCCTTATTGATAAAAGCTTTAGGTAACCAATGCTGTTTACCTTTCTTGCGAATTAGCGATGTCTGACGACAAGCTGCTCAGCGTCTACACCTGAAAATCTCCTTGCTTTCACTAAATGCACTTTTTGCCTGGTTTGTCAATGCGTAAGTCCTAGCTTGTTGATGAGATCTATCGTTTTTTGGTACGACTCTGTGTTTTTTTGTTGCTGAAAGAGGTCAGCTGCTTTCTGTAAGTCCTCTAGTGCTCCCTTTTTATCTCCCAAATCATTGCGGGCAAGACCCCGGTTACTGTAGGCTTGAGCATAGTTGGGATTAATCCGCAGGGCTTGGTTGTAATCCTCCATTGCCTCCTTCTTATCTCCCAATTCATAGCGGACCTTACCCCGGTGATTGTACGGATTAGCAAGGTTGGGATTAATCCGCAGGGCTTGGTTGTAATCCTCCATTGCCCCCTTTTTATCT
>CAXTSI010000340.1:0-10457 GCA_964246695.1 uncultured bacterium | reverse complement strand
GGACAAGGCAATTAAAAATTTTTAATTTTTAATTTTTAATTTTTAATTCTTGTACTCCCTCATCTTTCCCCATTCCCCATTCCCTAACCTTTCCCGCCTGTAAAGGTAACGCCTTGAATAAAATACCTATTGAAAAAAGCGTAAATAGCTAAAGCTGGCAGGGTGAATACCATAGAAGCTGCCATAATATAGTTCCAATAGCTAATGTATTGACCTTTGAAAGTGTTCAGTCCCAAGGGGAGGGTAAACATTTCTGGGTCAAACAGGATAACTACGGGTAGCAAGAAATTATTCCAACTGCCCATAAACACAAAAATTGCCTGTGCTGCTAAGGCTGGTTTTGCCAAAGGCAGGACAATATGCCGGAAAATACCAAAGGTATCTAATCCATCTAGTTGCGCTGCTTCCTCTAGTTCCCTAGGAAAATTGATAAAAAACTGCCGCATCATAAATATAAATGTAGCATTAACCATGCTGGGGACGATCATCCCTTGATAGGAATTCAGCCAGCCGATCGCTTTCAAAATCAAAAATGTGGGAATCAGTGTCACTTGCGCTGGAACTGCTAACACTGCTAAAATCAGGAAAAACCAAAAGTGCTTACCAGCAAACCGCAGTCTCGCCAGAGCATAACCCGCCATTGAGTTGAACAGCAAGTTTAAAATAGTGACGCTAGTGGCAATGACTACGCTATTGAACAGCCAACGTAAAAACAGCGGTTCTTGCAGGAAGATTTGTTTGTAGTTGTCAAGAGTAAAATTCTTTGGTAAGAAATTAGGTGTGCTGCTGACAATTTCAGATAGGGGTTTAAATGACGCCGAAAGTGCCCACAAAAAAGGTATAAGGGTGACGATCGCATATAATGTCAGGACAACATACACCAGCACCTGACAATTTGAGAAAAGACGTTTCATTTTTGCTCTCTTACCCAAGATCGAAAAGCTCTCATAGTCTTATTTCTCCCCACAGTTTTGCATTGTATGAGATATTCAGGAATAACTTGACTAAGGGGAAAATTAGGGAAGGTTGGGCTAAATGTCAACTCAACGTATTTGCCTTCTTGCAAAACATTAATTTGTAATTTACCTTTTTCAAATCGCCATAGTTCAGGTACTTTCAACGCTTCATATATATTAGGGTGAGTGCGGGAAGTTACATCAATTTCTAACGCTAAATCCGGGGGTGGGTCTACTGTTAAGTCTAGTCTGTCTTTTCCTCGGACTGCTGCCTCATTTTGGATATAGAAACAGTTGTCAGGTTCTATGCCTTTGCTCATTAATTTATTTTTAAAAGTTGTAGAACCTAAAGGTAAAAATTCAATGTCTAGTTCTTCAAAAAGTGCTTTAACTAAATCGCTAATGGTTTCTTTATTGCGCTCGTGTTCAGGTAATGGTGTCATAATTTCTAGAATTCCATTGTCATAAGCCACTCTAGCGGCACGATGTTCTCCTAATTCTGACAAAATGGCTTCAAATTCTTGCCAACTAACATCTTCTAGTAGCACTCGCTGTCCTGGTGGTACAACTAATCGCTTGAGTTCTAGTAACATTTTATGACTCCATTGTTAATTTAAAATTAACTGAAATAAATAGGTTCATGCAAGCAAATTCAGGTTAAATTGTTTCGCTTCCGAAGAATCGCCGCTGAATGAAAGTGATAATAACGATCGCCGCAGCTAGTAAAAAGGCGATCGCCGCCCCATAACCCATTTGCAAGTTGCGAAACACGGCTTGGTATATCAGTAGAACTACAGTCAAAGTAGCGTTGTTTGGTCCACCGTTGCCGTTAGAGAAAATATAGGACTGGTCAAACAGTTGAAAAGTACCAATCACACCTATTGTTACTACAAAGAAAGTGACTGGTTTGAGCATGGGAATAGTAATGTGGATAAACTGCTGCCAATCATTAGCACCATCTAACGCTGCTGCTTCGTAGAGTGTTTGGGAGATATCCTGCAACGCCGCCAGATAGATCACCATGTAAAAAGGTGCAGTTGACCAAATGTTCATCAGCATGATGCCGTTCAGCGCCACTGCTGGATCTCCTAACCAGTTATAGGTAGGCAATCCCACAAAAGCGAGAAAATTATTAAGTAGCCCATTAGTGTTGTAAATCCACATGAAGATCAGCGTCAGGACGGCTGAAGAGGTGACAGTCGGCAAAAAGTAAAGGATGCGCCACCAGTTTTTACCGCGAATCCCAGAATTTAGAGTTACTGCTAAAATTAAAGCCAAGACAGTTTGCGACGGCACCACAATTACCACATATTCTGCTGTATTTTTCAGAGCAATCCAAACCCGTTCATCTTCAATCAGTCGCGCAAAGTTGCGCAAGCCGACAAACTTGTACTCAATACCGCCCAAAAGTTGTACTTTTTGCAGGGACAGAAAAATAGCCCAGAGAATGGGTAGCACAACAAAAGTCCCCGTAACCAGAATGGTTGGTGACATAAAGATATACCCAGCCAAGTTTTCTGTGATGTTCCACCTAGGGTTTCTCTGTCGCCTTCTGACTTCAAACACAACTGCACCTCCGCTTAATCTAGCATCCACCCAGTTGTAGCGATAAGTGGTGCATGATTATTTATATAGTCTGTCGGTAGGGGCGGGGTTACCCCGCCCTTACAGGAGTGGGGAAAGATTATTTTCATGCTTGGTGGTGAAATTTTTTCATTGGGGCTGCGTAGAGGAACGATCGCCTATTACTTAATGACAGCTACTGGATAGTCAGGATTGGCAGGATTTGGGACTAATAGCTGATTCTTGCAATCCACCAACAAATCTAGTTTCTCCAAAATGACCTGACCAAGCATGACTTCATCTCCCACCACCAATCCTTCGTCTACAGTTTGCCGTCCCTGACACTCGATCAGGACTGCTTCCGTGACTCCGACTGTCTCCTCCAGTCCATTTGCATAGCGGGCTACTTGCTGACCTCGAATTCGCAAGCCAAGCTGTTCAACTATCTGCATCGGTAACACTAAAGTTAGTGCCCCTGTATCTACTAGTGCCTCAGTTTCACACTGTCGGAGTAGATTGGGTGCAAGCACTCCCCTGCTTACCATCGCTTCATCAATTGCATTAGTTAGTTTTATCTTAACCCGGACTGCCCCCATCACTGCTGGCTTCATGTTGAAGCCTTCCATACACTCTACATCATAAAACTTTAACCTAATCACTTCACTAAGTAAGTCGGCGTAAATAAACACAACTATCTGCTAGGACTGTTAGTTGTTAGTTGTTAGTTGGCTTTCAGTCTCTTAACAAAAATTAATATATAGGACTAGTATTTGATTTTTGAAATACACGTAGGGTGGGCATTGCCCACTTAGCCCTGTCAAGGTGGCTCAAAAACGCGCGAAAATTTTGTTCAATCTTCGGGATTTTACCTTCTCCCAAGGGGAGACGCTGACGCTCCTTCGTCGCTAACGCTACGAAGATCGCGAACGTGTCTTCGTGGTTTAAAATTTTTTTTGAACCGCGAAGACACGAAGGACACGAAGAGATCCTCGTTTTTTTACTTACACCTTGACAGGGCTAGCATTGCCCACCCTACACTAACTACGTATATAGCAATCCTAAATGATTCGTGAACACCTCTTCCTTGTCCCCCATGTCCACAAATCAAATAAGACTGCTATAGCTATGTTTTATTATGCCTATCTAATTACCTCAATTTGTTTGCTTGTAAAGGCTTTAATTATAAAAAACAAAATTGAAAGAAATCTCAAACATATCAAAAAAATATTCATTGCAATTGGTTGTCTACATTGTATAAGCTGTTTGAAAAAATGTAGGATTTCTTAGCATGCCTTTATCTTTACCTTCTAAATCAGTTCTTAGCTTTGCTGCTCTCACTTTTTGTCTTGCATTTGTTTCTCAAAATAAAGCAGCAGAAGCTACGTCGTTTAGTGTAGTTGCTGACGGTCTTAATAATGTCAGGGGTCTGAGTTTTGGTCCTGACGGTGGTCTTTATATTACAGAAGCAGGTGTCGGGGGAGATGGGCGATGCATTCCTGGACCTAGTTTGGAAGGTCTTCTTTCTTGTGCAGGTACAAGTGGTGCTGTGACAAGAGTTAAGGACGGTAAGCAAGAGCGTGTACTCACGGGATTACCGTCCGTAGCATTACAACCTGTTGGTGATACAGGTGAAGGTCCTCAAGATATACAATTTGATTCAGCAGGAAATGCTTATCTTCTGATTGGGTATGGTGGTAATACTACTATCCGCGATTTTCCAGAAAGTTCTCCTAATTGGGGAAACCTCTATAAGGTTGACTTTAAAAGTGGTTCGTTGACAAGTATTGCTAATTTGCCGAAATATGAACTTGCTAATAATCCTGATGGGGTTGCTACGCTTGATAGTAGTGGTGAAGTAGCTAGCAATCCCTATGCTTTTACAATTAAAGGTAATACTGCTTATATTGTAGATGCAGCAGCAAACGATATTTTGAGCGTGGGACTTGATGGCAGTAATTTGAAGACTTTTACTGTACTTCCCCAGCAAAAAATCACTAATCCGATCTTCCCAACTCCTGCACCAGGACAACAACTACCTCCAGAACAGCCGTCACTTGATGCCATATCGGGAGGATTTGAAATTCAATCAGTACCTACAGGTGCGGCATTTGGTCCTGATGGAGATTTGTATGTCAGCGAATTAACCGGGTATCCTTTTCCAGTTGGTAAAGCACGTATCTTTCGAGTCACACCAGATGGTGACACAACAGTCTACGCTGATGGTTTTACACAACTCTCTGGCTTAGCTTTCGATAGTGTTGGTAATTTGTATACTTTACAATATGGCAATGAACCCCTGTGGAAGGGTGTTACAGATGGTTCTTTAATTCAAATTGCCCCTGATGGTACTCGGACAACTCTGTTGAGTGGTCTGGGACTAGAATCGGCTACAGCCTTGACAGTTGGTCCTGATGGTGCTGTTTATGTCTCTAGTAAAGGCGATCGCCCAAAACAAGGGCAAGTCTTTCGGATTGACCCCACAAGAAAGGTTCCCGAATCAAGTTCTGCACTAGGAGTCATGGCGTTGGGAGCTTTAGCAGTAAGTTTGTTAGTAAAAGGCAAACTCAAACAGATGGCGGTCAACTAGATTTCTGGCCGAGGCTGATAGGGCAGCGTCATAGCTTACCTCTATGCCTTGCCTTATTCACCTTGGCTGTTGCCCTATCTAGCTTTCAAAAATTTTATCTTCTGGCTGTTTCTAGAACAGCGCACTTGGCAAATCTTCTCTTAGTAATGCTCTAAAGCCTGCTTGTTGAAAATGTTCATCCCCTGTTAGCGCTTGAGTCATTCCACGCTCTTGCATAACGATAAAAGAAACACAATCTACTAGTGACTGCTGCTTCTAGTAGCTCTGCCAGATGAATGGCTCGTTGATGTAAATTATCATTTCTCACAGACAAGGCAAGCGCATACGAAGTATCAAGGAAAACCTCATTCTTCATTCTGAGTATCCTGACCGTACAAATACTTGTCAACGTTGGCAGACCAGTCAGACGGTCCCTTTAGGTTGAGCGAACGTGCAGTTTGTAAAAAGGATACAGTTTCCTGTTCATCAGGCGGTAGTGTTTCAATCGTGAGCTGCACATGAGTATTTGCTGGTAACTCAATCGGTTCAGTCGGACGGAACACTTGACCATCAAACACAGCTGCAATTTTTGAAGTCATTTTTTTCGCTGCTAGCGCTTCATAAAATCTATCTCAAGTTGAATGTTACGCTTGTTCTAAACAAGCTCTGGGCAATTAACACGAGTATTTTAGCTGTTTTTCTGCCTTTGCCGCCTGATAATTTCTCCCATCCGTTGTCTACTGCATCGCCTTGATCTGCTTATTAGCCTCTGACTGCGCCTGAAGCATTGCTGGCTGTAGTGGTTGCTGTCCTAGCAGAGCGCTGATAAATTGGTTGTCAAAGTTGTTCATAATCGCTGCTGGGTACTTGCCTGTTTGCCAAGGCATGGCATAATCAACCCCTGCCAAAAATGCAGACAGCAACTGGTCTTGATTATAGCCCAACTTCTGGGCAACAGACTTACGAGTTGGCAAAGCAAACCCTGTGCTGGTCCACTTGGACATACCTGCTTTACCCGTTAGATAAGAAATGAGTTCCCAGGCTTCGGCTTTGTGGTGTGTCTGCTTGTTCATCACGTAGGCGACGGTAAAGACCATTGTGCCTTTTTTATTATTAATCCTAGGTACTTCGGCAATAGCAAATTCGAGTTGGGGAAAAGTTTCTCTCAGGTAGGGAATCGCCCAGTTGCCTTCAATAACCATTGCAACCCGATCTTGACCAAACATTTCACTGCCCGAGTTGGTTCCAACATCAGATTTTTGTGCCGATGAGCGGTCTTTTTGATACTGGTCTACCACCAACTGCAATCCTTGCAACGCTGACTGATTGGCAAACGTTGCGTAACCATTTTGGTCAACGAGTTGTCCATCAAAGGCTTTGATTTTGTAAGCTTGACGCGCTAACTCCGGGATTTCGCCAAAGCCATATTGGTCTATTCTTCCATCTTGGTTACGATCCACTGTCAGCTTCCGTGAGTAGGTACGTAGTTCATCCCAGGTAGTTGGAGGACTGGTCAAACCTGCGGACCTAAAGGCTTTTTTGTTATAAAATAGGGCAAGGGTGGAATAGTCTTTGGGAAGACCATAAATATGGTTTTTGTACTTGAAGCTGTGAAGTAGGGTTTCCTCAAAGTCAGTTCGGTCAAATTTGGGTGTGATGTAAGCATCCAGTGGTTCCAAGACATTCTGACTCATAAGGAAAGGAGCTTCCAGTGCATCCAAATAGAAGACATCGGGAGCAGCTTCCCCAATCAAGCGGGTCTTAATGACATCCATGTATTGGTCGGCTATGACCTCATACTTGACTTTTATCCCTCGATGCTGTACCTCAAAGTCTTTGAGTACCTGTTGCAAAAGTTTTTGTTCAGCAGGACTAGATCCCCAACCACTGAGTTTGATTGTGATTGGGGTTTGTGCTGTGAAAGCAGTGGGAAAGAGTAGGTTCTGAAAAGCAATTATGCAGATGGCGATCGCTCCTACCAGTCCCAAAAATTTAAATATGCGTGTTCTATTCACAATTGGATGAAATGCCCTTACACCCAACTTACACGATCTATAACTGAAGAGTGATATTTTTTTAGCTTAAACTTTTGTTAAGAAATGCGAGTTAGAATAATTAAGAATTCCCAGCACAGCTTGAGGGTACCTAAATTCCTCAGCCACTGGACTTATACTACCACACTTCACCTTTAAAAATAAGCCATGAATTCTGTCGAGCTTGGAACGGCTGCTCCTCTTGCTCCGGAAACACCCGAAACTACTACTTCGGAGACAGTACTTCCTACTTCAAAATCCAGCCTTCGATTCTCTAAGGATGCTATTCGCACCAGCCTAAAAGCATCAACAGTGGATGCTTTCTTCACGACAGTTTTCTCGATTACTACTGTCGGGATTTTAATGAGTAATTTCCTAGTAGAGATCGGGGCAAGTCCAGCAGTTTTTGGGATACTGTCTTCTATCCCAATGCTGGTAAATCTAATTCAGCCCCTTGGTGCTGTTTTGTCAGATCGCTCGACTAGTCGCTTCTGGTATTCTTGTTGGACATACGGCATTTCTCGAATAGTTTGGGTGATTCTAGCCATTGCCATTGCAGGCGCATCATTGGGACTGGTTAATAATCATCAGTTGCTGATATTGACGCTGATAATTCTCTTGTCAAGCAATCTATTGAACGCAATAGGATACGCATCATGGATGAGTTGGCTGGCAATAATAGTCCCTCGGCGGCTGCGAGGGCGTTATTTTGGAGTTCGCAACAGTGTAGCTAGTTTGACAAATTTGCTCTGTATACCTTTAGCAGGTTTTGCTGTATCGACTTGGCCGGGTGGAACTCTACAAGGTTATGGAGTGATTGTGTTTGTAGGAGTCCTGTGCGGGGTTGCTAGCATGGTGTGTCAGTACTTCAAAGTGGATATAAATCCACAAGTGCAAAACGCTTCTGTTGTCAATTTCTCACTTAAAGGTGATACTCAACCAGAAAGTCAACCGCTGAGAGCAATAGCTAGCACTCCAGCAGTGCCCGCTGAGGTATTAACCCTGAAAGTGGAAGAAGCACAACAATTAGAGATACAGGAATCTGCAGCCCTTGTGCCTACCTCTTCACTTCCCCAACCTGTATCCAGCAATCAACTACAGCAATCAACTGCGGATCGGTCTTTGGGTATTGGACCTCGCATCTTGAAAAACTCTAATTTTTTACTGTTTCTCTCGTATTTCGGTGTCTGGATGCTTGCCATGAACCTCAGCGTTCCCTTTTTCAGCCTCTATATGTTAGATCGGCTGGATCTGGATGTCAGCTTAGTGTCACTCTACGCCAGCATTCAAGCAGGAGCAAATTTGCTCATGCTGATTGTCTGGGGTAAGTTGGCAGACAGGTTCGGGAATCGTCAAATCCTAACTTTGGTTGGGGTGCTAGTCATCGCCACACCGCTACTATGGCTGAAGATTGGTAACGATGCTATTGACATCTGGCTGTGGTTGCCGCTAATACACGTGTTCATTGGTGGAACTTGGGCAGCACTTGACTTGTGCAACAACAATTTGCAAATAGGGGTAGCACCAATTCAAAATCAAGCCATCTATTTCTCGCTAGTAGCTGCCAGTGGTGGGGTTAGCGGTGCTTTGGGATCAATTCTCGGTGGCTTTATAGCACAAAATGCTGCCATAGGCGGTATAGCGGGATTGTTTGTTCTCTCTAGTGTGTTCCGATTGGCAGCACTTATCCCACTTATTTTTATACAGGAACCAGGAAGAGAATCTTTCTTCCAGACAATACAAACATTATGGCAATCTCGTAAACAAGAAGAAGTTAAGAGTTAGTGGTTAGTTGTTGGTTGTTAGTTGTTAGTTGTTAGTTGTTGGTTGTTAGTTGTTAGTTGTTGGTTGTTAGTTGTTGGTTGTTAAAAAGTACTACTAACCACTAACCACTAACCACTAACTACTAACTACTAACTACTAACTACTAACATTTCTCACTTTTATGACTCAGCAACAGTGGAACTCAAGGTTCTTGTGTCCCACATCATCATATTATGGGGTGTAGTTGGTGCAGGTGGCTGGTGTAAGGCAATTAACTGCGTTAGGGTTTGCTTTAATTGAGTACGAGGTACAATATCATCAATAAAGCCGTGCTTCAGCAAATCTTCAGCAGTTTGAAAATCCTCTGGTAGTTTTTCTCGGAGGGTTTGCTCAATCACTCGACGACCTGCAAAACCAATGGTTGCTTTTGGTTCTGCCAAGATGATATCGCCCAACATGGCGAAACTAGCAGTAACGCCTCCTGTCGTGGGATTGGTCAAAACTGGAATGTATAATAGTCTTGCTTGGCGATGATATTGCAGAGCTGCTGATACTTTTGCCATCTGCATCAACGAGAGCATTCCCTCTTGCATCCTTGCCCCACCAGAAGTACAGACGATCACTAGAGGATACCGCCGCTGAGTGGCTTGCTCAATCAAGCGAGTGAGTTTTTCTCCCACAACAGAACCCATGCTAGCACCGATGAACCGAAAGTCCATAACGCCAAGAGCAAAGGGTAAATTGTTGATTTGACCCAAACCGGTTTGGACAGCCTCTACTAAACCAATTTTTTCCTGTAGTTCCCGCAGGCGGTCTATATAGGGTTTGCGATCGCGAAATTGTAAGGGATCGCTGGGGCGCAAATGCTCATCCATCGGTTTCCAGGTATTAAGATCTGTCAATTGACGGATGCGCTCATCACTATCTACTCGATTATGATGTCCGCACTCCACACAAACCATTTGATTAGCTCTCAGGTCTTTGGTATACGTCAAGACACCACACTTAGGACACTTGTTCCACAACCCATCTGCAATTTCACGTTCTTGGCGTTCTTGGGTGATTGACCCAGATTTCTGTCGATTTGCAAACCAATCTAACAGGGATTTAAAACCGCGTGATTCTTCGTTGTTCGCCATTTGTATTTTAATTTATGTGAGTAGTATGTCAAAAACAGGTCAAGCCACATCGTGGAGTCAACAGTCCATAGTCAAAAGTCCACAGTGAGGAAATTGATTGACTGTTGACTAATTGTTCAAATTTGTCTTCTCAGCAATTCAGACATAACGCATGCATCATTGGTTGCCAGCTTCACGAAAATACGTAAACCAATTCAAGTTTCTTGTTCGTCTTCTAGGGGACTTAATAGCAGCAGTGTAGTCAACTGGAATGCGTGAGTCACAGATCCCAAATATGACTTTACCCCCAGATCAACGGATAAGTCTTTCCCGAACGGTGATGAAGTTTACATTTATGTGGTATGAGGGAGTGGGAAAGATCGGGAGGATGAGGAGGTTAATTTGTCTCCCTCATCTCCCTCATCTCCCTCATCTCCCTCATCTCCCTCATCTCCCT
>CAXTSI010000339.1:0-10472 GCA_964246695.1 uncultured bacterium | reverse complement strand
TTTCAAAATTGGCTTGTTTGCAGTTTGAAGCGTTTATGTTTGCAGTTTCTTACAATTACCAGTTGCTTGAGGATACAGGTCTACCTTATGCTCAAGCAGTTGAATCTAACTCTCCTCTTAATACTATTCAGCGTTCCTTAGTATTTAATTGGATGGAGAATTTTCATAGTTATATTGTTTCTAATGGCATTGCTTCTAATTATTTAGGGTTAGTCGCAAATCGCGCGGAATTAATGCCTCTAGGTGCAAATATGCATACAAATTCCAGCCTTGATTTAGCTAAAGAGGCTGAACCACAGAAATGGTAAGTATTTGACCAGCCCGGACGATGCTCGGTAGTGGGAGATGGAGGCAGAGGCTTGCTGTTTTATTTTATGGATTAGACCAAGAATTTGGATGCCTTCCCGATCTTGCGCGTTGCCTAAACTGGTTACAAAGAAAGGCATTCGTCAGAAGGTGGAAAAAAGAGAATCATATGCGAGGTGGGTAATAAAGCTCTACCAAAAGAAAAAAGATGTCCGATCAATGAATGCGCATTTCTTCACGGCGTCCAAGTTTCAATGCCACGTTTTCAAGCGTGAGAACATAGAAGCATAGCTGAATCACTGCCCCCACCGATTGCACATAGCAGCCTTCTTCAATTGCCCAACTAAAAGCTAGTTTCTTAACTGATTATTTAATTGACCTATGACTGATATAGCAAAAGTAGTTGAAAAAGTTGTTGCTACTTATACTGAGGAGAAAAAAGCAGAAGTCATTGATTGGATACTAAAGCTGGGCATTCGACCTGATGACCCTTTGTTTAACCTGTACGCAGAATTGGGTACAACTCAGTTTGCGTTGCAGCAGCTACCAGGTAGACTTGACTCGCTTGTGATCGGTTGGACTAACATGGTTGATGACAAGCTTAATAATGCCTCCAAGGTCGCTGTGCATCAACAAAAGAGTGCGATCGCAGATGCAGCCAAGGAGTTGGTTAAAACTACTAAGCAGAACGCTGGTGGAGATTTACTGCAACTAGTGCAGGTGTCCGGTGTAAGTAATTGGCGATTGGCGCAAGTTGCGGGAGTATTAGGTTTTGTACTGGCACTAGGAACTGGAATTGGTGTCTTCACTTGTAAGACAGTTGCTGGTAGTGCTTCAACTCATGCTGTAGCACAAAAACCCGCTGCTTTAGAATCTGAAGATCAGAAGCTTTTGGATTGGGCAAAGTCAAATGAAGGTAAGATAGTACGTGACATTTACCTAAAAAATGCCGTGATTATTGAGACTTGTCGCCAGCAGAAGAAATTTTCAGGCGGTTGTGTTATCGCAGTAAAATAGTTTTCTAAGCAACCCATCCTTTCTGCCCTTCGCCGCTTTCCTTGTCTGCCTTCTGTGTTCTTCTGCTACTTTTAACTTGGGTGCTGACTTTTGTGTGAGCTTTTTTATTAACCTTCCGATCAGTTTGCATGTCTGCAAAGTCCAATATTTTCAGGTGGATTCCTTCACGCACAGCATTTAATTTATCTTTTACTCCAAGCTTGGTGAATATGGCGTGTAAGTAAGACCGTACTGTACCTTCGGATAAGTACATTTTGTTGGCAACTTGGTCGTTTTTTAACCCTTGGGCGATTAGCTTGAGGATTGTTATTTCCTTATCAGAGAATTTGTTCAACAACTCATATGAATCTTTCGTTCTGAAATTTTCAACTAGGATGTGGTTAACAGTCGAATCAATCCATGATTCGCCACAATATGCAGCAAGTACCGCCTCAATGAATCGTTCACCCTTTTCCTCTTTCGCGCAACTCTTACAGTAGTAGCAGTCTGCACCATTGCTAATTGCCGCACTGATAATGTCTTTGTTTACATTAGCAGTCATAACCACTATTTTGGTGGATTCATATTCATGCTTAATTATACTGATAAGCTCTGTACCATCAATGTCGGGTAAATCGATATTTAAAATTACGACATCTGGTTTTTCTTTGTGGATAATTTCTATTCCTTCTTCTCCATGTTTTGCAAGTCCACATATCTGAATTTTTTTAGTTCCAGATAATAGCGTTGCTGCGCCAATTCTAGATACGTCTTCGTATTCAATGACCACGGCTTTAATTAGTTTCATATTTAGGTCTTTTTTACAACCGTAATAACATTAGGGTAAGCGCATCTCAAATGCTATTGATACGCGGTTTTAGAGTCATCATCAAATAGTCGCCTACGGCGGGGTTCCCGCCTACAGTATTGGACTCACCGTACCACCATAACAACGCTTTGGAGTCCTGCCCAATCTTCTTGGTTATGCAGGGGTGGTTGTTAAGAAACTGGGACGCACCCCTTTTGCCGCTTTTCAATGCAATGATGACCCTTTTCGACCTGTTCGTCATAGGTAACCTCGGCTCCTCAAACCTTTGTACTTATGCTTGTTTAAACTAGGCTTGTACTTATCCGTATGGTGAGGGCTAGGATGTAATCTGCCCTAGCATTATAAATCTGAGCTGCAATGACAGTTTGCGTCTCCATTGCATCAATTGTAATGATGCACCCAGTCAGTTCAATTAATTCCAGGAGGGCTGGAATAGCCGTAATTTCGTTGGATTTATCAGCAACTTTCACTTGTCCCAAGACGAGACAATGAATGCTTGCCCAGGCACTTACAAGATGTAGGGCTGGTTGTTTCTGCTCGCGGTCATACGTACTACATAGCAGATTTCATACTTAAATGTAGATGCGCTTCCCCTGGTAATAACACTTATAACATCATTCTTTTTTAGACGCTTCTGTTTTTTACACTTTTTGCAAACAAATTTGCTTTCTTAACTGATATTTTATATTTATATAAGTTTAAAAAACTGCTAGGTTTTTTATAGCTTGTATAAAGTTTATCTTTATGTACTTAATGGATCTGTAATTTTACTTGTAATTTTGATTTAATAGTTTTTATGTGAATATATGGAGCTAAAAACAGGTTTTTATGAAGGTAAATAAGTTTGTAGATTCAACTGAAAAAATTTGTGTTTGGTCTATGACGGGGTTACTATGTTTCGTCGGGTTAGGTAATTTACCTATTAACCCGACGAGTTTTTTTGATTTTGCTGATTCTTTCTATTATTTCTCTGTCGCAACAGTTGTTTGTCCTAAGACTCCTCTTAGTTTTAATAAAAAGCTAATTTTTGTGTTTATAGCTTTCTTTTATGGAGTCTGGACTGGTTTAATTTAACCTAACCAATCTCTGGATCTGATTGTTTGGTTTGAGCTTGCTGTTGGCTTTGTTCGCGGCGTGTTTGCTGCTCATCAAACAGGGCTTTGAACCGCTCAAACTCGTCTTTAGTGAGGTTATTGACAGTGATAGAGTATTCTTCTGAGCCATTGTCCTTGGATGCTAAGAGCGCCTCTTGGTTTTCCTCTGACTCAGGAGAATTTCTATCGAGGCTGAGGGTCTGTGAGTCTTTATCTAACTTGAGACTTGCAGCGTACTCCTCACTTTTATAGACAACACTTTGCGTTTCTTTATCTGGCTTTCCATATGTATTTATACGGTCTACAATTACAGGAATAACAAACTGTTGAATTTGGGACTGAGTGGCAAGCACTTTTTCTCTATCTTCTAGAGTCTCCTCTGCTGGATTTCCACTACTATCGTCATTTTTATTTGTAGGGATGGCTGGTAGTTCTGACTCAGTATTTATGTCTTGGGTTACCTCTATTTCTGAAAATAACTCTTGATCAGTTTGGTTAACAAAAGTAATTGGTTCAATTTCAACTGAGGTTACTCTTGCTTCCTCTTGTGCTACTTCGCTGACTTTATTCATTTCTAGACCAAGGTTTTGCGAGACTTTGAAAATTTCTTCTTCAGTACCAGGATAATTTTTGGCTACATTCTCAAACTTTTCAGGAGTAATGTCAAGCTGTATCATGAATTCTCTGAGGGTGCTAGCCGTCATTGCGGAAGTCATTCCTTCTGCTGAAATTTCAGTTAATTGTTTCATATCAAAATTACCTTTCTTCTAACTCTTTTTTGACATTTTTAAGTGCATTATCGATTTTGAAGTTCATGAATCGAAAGCTTTGTAATGTTTCTTCATTAATATTATTGACTTGAGTTTTTCCTTCTTTGACGTACAATAAAATATTTTCTTTTTTATCTTTGACTAAGTAAGTTTGGTCTTGGGCTTTAGTGGCAATCTGGTAATTTTCAGTTTGTACTGACATGATGCCATTGATATCTTCTTGTCCAATCGTTTTAACTATACGTTGGGCAATACTGGTCATTTCGTTAACTTTTTCTAGTTCTTTAACATCTTTTTCCATTGCTTTTAAAGAATTTTCAAGACTAATATTTTCCTTAATATATAAGTTAGTTACCTCCTGAATTCGTGACAAATACTTTTCTGATTTACCGAGCTTTTGAGCAGCTGTATGCCAGTCCTGAAGGTTTTGGACTGTATTTGCCTTCATCCGCTCGATAATCCCATCCATTACCCCAACCTGCTGCAAATAAGTGCTAGTTGGGGAAGCAAGTGCCTGTTCAATGTCCGGCTTTTGGCTTTGTGGTGGTGGTTCTGCTGGTTCTGCGGGGCTAGGGCTAAGAGATTGCTCTTGTGTGTGACTTTTTTCTATAACATTGGTATAAGCCTGGGTAAGTGCGCGGATGTATGGTGATTTTTGTCCTGACCCTTCCCAAAAGTTTGTTTTGTTGGTTGAGACTTCATACTTGCATTTTTCTAGCCATTCAACTCCACCCCGGTCGGTGACTGCGTTAACTAATTTCGGGTGTTGCTCAAACCGTGCAGTCAGAATCTCAGCCATTAGTTGAACTCTGGGTTCGCCTAAAGGTACAGTTTCTTTATAGGCATAAAAGGCTTGCTCTGCTGATAAAAATGGTTGTCCTTCAGGTTTTGATTGCGTGTATGTTTCAGGTCCGTAATTACCAGCTGGCATTGCCTGATTTTTGCGGAAGGAGACAGTATACTCGCCTTCTACGGTGCCTGCTTGCTTGGATTTAACTGTCGTACTGGTGAGTACAGCCCCTAGAGGATCGGGAGAGCGCGAGTTAAAGTTGATGCCAGGGGCGACGGGTTTTTCTTCTTGAACTTTTGGTGAAGTGATTTCAGAGGATGCTACGGGTTTTTCCTGGGATATGGTAATTAATTTGACTTCTGGTTTTTCTTTACCCTCAAGAATAGTTGTGTTTTCGGATATTTGTGTGTCACAAGAAATAGTGTTGCTGCTAACTTTGGTATTTTCTACAGGATTAAATCCAGCGTACCCTTGAGAATCTTGTTCGAGTTTATACCCTTTTTCTTGGAGATATTTTTGAACTAATTGATCGGTTCCTTTCGCGTTTCCGACTACGAACGAGCTTTTGGCTTCTATTGCCTTATCTAGTAACGGTTTGTAGTGAGTTTCAAAAGTCTGATTAATTTGTTCTTGGCTTACCCCACGCCAGGGACCGGAACCTGACACCATAATGATGTCATCTTTTGAGTAATTGCCCGTGTTGGCGTTTTCACCCCAAGCTTGTTCGTAATTTCTGGTGCTGGAAACAGTTTCCGGTGGCGCAGCAGACTTGCCGATAAACTGGTTTGCGACCTCAGCCATCGCAATGTCTTTCTTCATGTGCTCTGCTACTGCGTTATTGATAGGCTGTATTGCAGCAAGTGGGTTGCTTGAGGTTTGCGGCGAAGTTGTTTCTACTGTGGCAACTTTAGTTTTATCGTTATCGCTGGAGAGTGACTTTTCTACTACATTGTTGTAAGCTTCCGATAGCGCTCTGATAAATGTCGATTCTTTACCTTTACCTTCCCATTGTTTATCTTGAGTGTCGGTTATGTTGGTGAGGGAGTGCGTTGCAGCGCTAGCGAGCAGTACGTCCGAGTGTTTCCCGCCAGAGGCGACTGGCGTTGGGGTTCCCCCCGTTGTAGCAACTGCCGTACAGTTTTCCAGCCATTCAGTCCCCCCACATTTAGCGATCGCATCGGTTAGCCGGGGATGCTGTTCCAGTTTAGCCTCAAGGATAGTTACCATCAGTTTGTACTCATCAGACGAAGATGGGCTTAGTTGTTTCTGGTGATGGAATGCTTGTTCTGCGGAGGTATAACTGATGCCTTCTGGTTTGAATGGGTGTGTTTCTAATCCGTACTGTCCCGCTGCGGCTTCGGGGTTGTTGTTGACTGAGACTTGATAGTCCTTTTGTAGTTTGCCTTGCTCTTTAGCAAGTGCGGTGGCTAAGCTGAGTGCTGCACCAAGTCCGTCACTTGAGTCGGGGCTGATATTTACAGGCGCGCCAGTTGCTACAACCGGGGAAACCCCAACGCTCTCATCCTGCAGAGGGTTTCCCGAATTCAGCACTGAGGAGGCAACGCACTGGCTTGGGAATGGAACAATTTTGCCATTGACGTAATCCCCCAATGGTTCTATGAACAAGCCATATACCTTGTTCTTACTTGCCTGGTTTTGGGTAAGTTCTTTTGCAGAATGCTTTTCCCAATTCGCCCAGGCTTGTTGATAAGCTGGGTTTTGAATCATCTGAGGAGTAATTTCGTACTGCTTACCTACCCGGAAAGCTACCTGTTCGCCATTTTTACCCTGTGCGATCGCAATATCTCCCTCTTTGATGCCATAAACTTTTTGGTAGTCTACACCCCTAGTGGTGTGTACTCTACCGTGTCCGCGCATGGCATCGATGGTCGTGTTGACTGGTACTTTGGAGGCTTCGCCGTGCATACGTAGCGAGTAAACCATCGGTACTGGTTTCCCAGTTATAGTTGGATTTTCTGGAATTTGGGGTTGGGCAGCGCCCGCCGCAGTTCGATTCCCGATGGCAATAATTTCTTCTACACTTAGCTGTTTTGTCTCGGCAGTTGTCTGGGGGGCGGGTAATGGCACATTTGAAGTGGCAACACTCAGGGAACTGTAACTGCGTTCTACTTTAATTTCTCCCCCAGGTGTCCACTCGTTACTCTTGATAGTGAGATCGCTGTTACTTTGGACTACTGCGCGGTTCGGTTGGTTTGAGGCGATGAAGTTTTCAAACTTTTGGCGAACGCCATTTTCGCAAGCTTGGTCATTCTTAATTGACCAGATGTTGATGGACCATCTACCAGCTTCTGTATTGAGGGCAGCGTGTTCGTTTTTGCAGTTAAACCTAGTTACTGTGCCTGACTCTAGTTTAAACTCTTGGTATTGGGCATCCTTATTTTCATCCTTTGTCCATGCCATCTGTTCTTTGGCAGCACGATATCCCCACTCCGAATTTCCTATATTGATGCTGCGGGCTTCTGTCGCCGCGTAGGAGTCGTCGCGGTGGTAGTTAATGCCAGCACCAGAGTAGGCGGAGTAGGTCACCAGCACGATGTCTGCATTTGGGTATACCTGCTTGGCGAGTTGCATTAACTTGTCGTCTTGTACCCCTGGCTTGAAGTCTTTCTCTTTTAAATCCCACTTGGCGCTAACCCAGGCTACCTGCCTTCCGGGTGAATAATTTGATTTGTCGTTTTCGAGCAGGGGTTTGAAATTAGTTTCAAGATGCGATCGCAAGGCTTCGACTTTATCAGGACTGACTTTGCCGAGGATTTCGATAGCTTTGGTGGGGTCGGCAAGTTTTGCAGATGGGAGTTGGATTGGTTCGTTTTTAGTAGCGGTGGGCGGTTCGCGTTCACTGGTCAGGACAAATACTTGCTCCTCGAATCGGGTCATGGCGACGTAACGCAACTGATTGTGTTCGCGAATACCGCGATCGCGTTCTTGGGAGTCTTGCTCTTTAAGTGCGAGTATTCGGCGGTAGTTGATGTTGCTTTCGTCAACCAATCCCTTTTTGATGGTTTTACCTTGTGAGTTATGTACGGTAATCGCATACGCTGAACGGACATCGCCATATTGCTGTTTATATCTAGCGGGAACAGCATATTCACGCTCCCCTACTGGCTTAGAATTTTCTATTTTGAATAATTTGTCAACATCTTCAGCAAACTTTTTCTTACTTTCTTGAGCAACCGTTTTGAATGTAATTTCTTTGTTACTTTCGTTGACTCCTGATAATACCCAGATATCATAGTTATTTTCCCGATTTTTTTCGGCTTTGGTAATCGTCATTTCTTCGGAATTATGCAGAAGTGTCTTGATGTTTTCTCCATTGTCCTCAATAACAGGACTGCGGGCGATAATTCGCATACCCGGTACATATTCCGGACTATCTTTTCCGAAAATCTGCTCTTTAACAAAGGCGTTAATTTGGTCTACACGGCTGTTTGTATAGGCAATTACTTTGACGCTGCTATTGTCTTCCTTAAATTCCTCGGAATTAAATAGTTCGGCTATTTTTTCTTTGAAATTGTCTTTGGATAGAGCAACAATAGTGCCGGATTCGGAGGTGCTAATTGGATCTGGTTCCGTGCTGTCGATATTGTTGCGAATGGTTTCGGCGGTTTTACCAATGTCACCACCGTAGCGCATGACTTCTGTTAAGTCTGCACGATTTTCGATCTGGAATACGGCGCTGGCTGGTTCACCAACGGGAGGAAGTTGTGCTTCGTCTCCCATATAAATCACTTTCACGCCTTGGTTGGCAACCTCTTCAAGCTTTTCGCGTAGCGCTTTATTTACCATCGAACTTTCATCGACGACAATAATATCGTACTTTAAATGCTGATTATTCCTTTCTTTTTTATCGCGGTCGTAAAATACCTCGCCAGTGACTTCGTTATACTTTTCTTTGAGTCCTAATAGTGAATGTGTTGTCTTAGTATCGGTTTCAATTCCTTGTGATTCTCCCATTTTGCGCAATACTTTAACCGCGCTATTAGTGGCAGCAGTAAAACAAATGCTTGTCTGCTGTCCCCCATGGGCGAGTGTTTTGAGTAATTGCTGAATAACGTAAGTTTTACCTGTACCCGCGTATCCCGTTAGCAAGAATTCGTTATCTTTACTGTTATCGCTAACTGGTTGTTGGGAGAAAGCTATCATCCTGATTAATGCATTCTTTTGTCCTTCGTTGAGTGTTGCAGTACTATTTTGTAGTACTGTTTCAACTTGTTGTCGAGTCTCTATGAGTTTATTCTCATTTAATTTAATTTCTGCTATTTTTTTTATGCTTGAGCTTTTGACGCTGTTAGAAACAAAGCTAACTTCATGTTGCTGAAACTGGCTTAATAACGTTTTTGCTTCTAGATGTAACGGTTTAAGGTCGGCTGATTTTACTTGATATCTGTCTTGAAGTTGGTATATAACAGTAGAAGAATCACCTTCTAGCTTAATATTTGTAATTCCCATTTGTTGGGCTTTTTTCAATCCCAGTATTGCAGCTTTATATTCTGCTTGTGGTCCTGTGGCTGTTCCAATAGACTCGCTGATTTGTATCTTTTTCCCATCTGGAGTTGTGATTTCTATTCCGGCAGCAGCATCTTTATTATCACTGTTAAGTCCTTTGAAGCTAATGATAGTTACATCACTTGTGGCGGCTTCTTGAGTTTGTGTATTATCAAATGCTTTTTCGGCTTTTTGAGTAATTAATTCAAATGATTTTTCACCGTATTTTTCAATAGCTTGCTGCTTTAGCCTGAGTGCTTCTTCAAGCTTATTACCATCTAGTTCTGTGTTAGCTTCTCTTTCTAGTTTAATAATTGGCTTAACTTCTTCAACTGCTTTGGACGGAAAGCTTTCAGTTGCAGAAGCTAGCTTTTGGTAATTATCTACTAGAGTATCTTGTACAAACTTGCTCCACTCACTGTTAGTCGTAGGAGATGGTACTTCGTTTTCTACCTCGGTAGCAGCCTTAATCCATGCTAATTCTAAATTAGTAAGTTTTTGTACTTCTGTGTTAAGTTGTTCTTGATTGAGGTTAGGAATATTTTCTACGAACTCTATAAACCTGGCGGATGGTGGTTCATTTAAGTCTATGTACCTTTCAACGTTAGTCTGATTATACTCTGACCATAATTTGCCATATTGAAGGTATAGATTGCTGCTGTAAGACTCTAGCTTTTTGATAATTTCTTCACTAGCTTCTGGTTGCTGTTCTAACCAATTTGTAAATTCCTCTTTGGGAGAACCTTTTTTAAAACTATTATCGAGTTCTGTTTGAACTTTAAACGTCTCTTTAATTAGTTGTAACTGTTGATCAGAAACATCCTTTGCTTTGAGATTAAACTCATAATACCCTTTATTAAAACCCTCTGTATTGTCTAAAGTTTCATTAAAATTGAATCCATTATCATGGAGAAAATCTCTGGCTTTTGTAATTTCGCGAAAGTCTATGACCAATGCGATCGCAGGCGAATACCCGTAATCTTCTGACACCCAGCTATACTCTGGTGTGTATGCAATAATTGCTTCACGCCGTGGCGAGTTATCTAATTCTACGGCGGCGGTTGCACCTGTAGTGCCTGGTGGTAAATTGAAGTACGGGTTTGTTTCTGAGTCATACCTGTAGTTTTCTCATATCTTGCACCTGGAAATTTGAATGTTAATTTCTTGACTAAGTGCCAGTT
>CAXTSI010000338.1:0-10472 GCA_964246695.1 uncultured bacterium | reverse complement strand
TTTTAACTGATTATGAACTAATAGTAGATAGCTCGGAGCAGCCTAGAGAGCGACCAGGAGAGTATAAAGAGCAGCAAAAGTATTACTCTAACAACAAAAAAAACCATACCTTTAAAAATCAAATTACTGTTTTACCATCTGGTAAAGATATTGTTGATGTAATCGCAGGAAAACCAGGACCAAAAAGTGACATCAATATGTTCCGTCTCGGTCAGAAGGGATTTAATCCTAACCAAAAGTTTAAAGGAGATAAAGCATATGTTGGAGAGCCATCAATTAAAATTCCTACGAAAAAGCCGAAAAAAGGAGAATTAACTCCATCACAAAAATCTAAAAATAAAGAACTGGCTTCAGAAAGAATATTTGTCGAACATTTGATTCGTATAGTCAAAATCTTTAGAGTAGCTTCAGAAAGATTTCGATTAAATCCAAAGAAATACGAAAAAGTAATTATGACGATATGTGGACTTGTAAGATTTCGGATAGGAACATTAGTTTTACCATTGTAAAATAGCGCGAGTTAGCCATAGCTAAAGTTAGCGTAAACAAATACTTAGTTTTACTTAATTATCAACAGTAATGGTTTCAAACCCTGATTCCTACGTTGAGACTGGCTGAAGTTTACAATTGGCGTAGACGCGGAGCGGCTTGTCGCAGACATCGCATGTTTAAATCCAGTCATAGTCAGGTGTTCGGATTTTTCGGAGATGTCTAATGATTTAACTGGTATCAATACCGAATGGGTTGGTTTGGAGTCGTTAGTTAAAGTTGAGAGAGTAGGCACTCATGCTGAAAAACCATATCACCAAGTAGATCTATTAGTTATGACTTTGGACGCAATTCAAATGCCATTTGGGAACGGTAAAAGCAGACATCAAATTCTAGGAAAAAGTTCATACGCCCCAAGAGTAAAGGCACATTATCTGTAAGACTCCATGCAAATACCAATCGCACAGGTGCAAAATTGCCGAATTGGGCTGATAAAACTAATCCTTTGGCTTCGACGGGTGCTAGATTGCCTGCTAATTGCACGGAGGTATTCAGATCTTCCCACACAGATCCTAGTTGAATACCTAAAGTATATGGCAAAACGTTGATGCTAGCTCCAGTATCTAGCAGTCCTGTAACTTCCACAATAGAATTTCGGTAAGTCAATGTCAGAGCTAATTGTGGTACTGCGTCAATATCACCGAATGCATCACGTCCTTCAATGAAGGGAAATCTTTGAGCGTTAAGCATCACTTGCTTGTCTGTCTTCTTCCAGTAGCGCGGCTAGCTTCTGAGCAGCATTATGGGAATTATATGGAGACCACACATGGTAAGTAGCTCCTGGTTGCAGCAACAATGCTTCTTCCTCAGCTGCTAGTTCTTGAACTAAAAACTGCATGACCCTTAATTTTTCTGCACGAGACAGATTTCGCAAGGTCGGAAATAATTCTGCTACGCTCATCTCAGCTTAGGAATAACAGCTAAATACTATTTTAGTTTAGCATGAATATGCGAATCAATAAATTTTTACTGATAGTATTTAGCACTTTGCTACTCACGGGGTTGCAGTCTTTAAGGCTAAATCCGCGCAGATTTGGGGAATCTGCGGTAGCAGCGCAAACACCCGATGCACGGAAAGCTGAAGCATATAGACTGTTCCAGCAAGGTCAAGAGCAGTTTCAAACAAGTCAATTTGAAGCTGCATTAAAATCTTGGTCACAAGCATTAATTATCTATCGAGAAATTAAAGACCGCAAATTTTGCATAACCTCTGTGCTGGTGAGATATATAGACAATCGAGCGAGCAAACTGCATTTATTACTACTGGAGAATTTGCCGATGGTCTACCGCTTCCAATATCTCGCCTTTACCACTTTGGGACTTTCCCTGGCATTAGGAGTAAGTGCTGCTGAATCTAGGACAAGGGGAGGACACGTAAGTGCTGAGGTTCCCGACTTTGAGGAACGCTCTACGCCCAGACGCAAAGAAAAGCCGCAAAAATAGCTGTATTAAGTAAATTTAACGAGAAAATCAGCGGAACAAATCTCATGAAACGTATCTTTGGCATTTTATTAGCTAGTAGTATTTGGTCATTGAGCGGCATCTCACTACCAACAAACACTCCAGCCATCGCCCAAACCCAAGAAAATAGTGATTTATTTTACCTGTATAAAGGACAACGCATTCCCCTAAATCAGCGACCGGATGCGATCGCTGTTGCCTTTAAGAAACAGGACTTACGCAACTGTCACAAGCGATGGCGCGGCTACGCCGCGCCTCGCGCCCAACAACTAGAGGATAAGCATGGGAACCAGGACTTACGCAACTGGCACAGCGCGATCGCCACCTTATAGTACAAAAATATTATTAAGAAGGGACGTGCCAAGAGGGGTTAAATTAGTCAGGACTTACGCAACTGGCACAAAGGTCTCGTTGCGGCTGCGCCGCAACATTGATGACAGAAAACTGTAAAACCCTTTCCTCATATAACGTTGAATCACACTCTTCGTGAATAACCTCATATTTTAGTAAACTTTTATACTTGCAAGCCATCTAACTGGTAAAATTGGTCTCAGTGCGGCAAAACCACACCTTCAGTATCAACCAAGTTGTCAATATTTAAAACCCAAATCTTAACTACAAATATCATAAGTAATAAAAATATTATTGTACTACCTTAAGTGTGATAATAATAAACATCTAATAAGTGCTGCTTGATAATTCTATATGAGATTTACAAAACTAGATTATTGTCAATATCTACTTAGTAGTCAAATAAACTACACAATTACTAATCTAGCAGAACACTTAGAAGATGTTAGTCATGATAAAATAAATTATTATTTAAGGAATGAAAAGTTAACGCCTCGTCTACTTTGGGATAACGTAAAAAATCTGATCGTTCCTGATGAGGATGCTTATATTATATTTGATGATACAGTTGTAGATAAAAGATTTTCTGAAGAAATAGAGATAGTACGAAGACAATATAGTGGGAATGAACATGGCATTCTCAGAGGAATTGGAATAGTTAGTTGTATATATGTAAATCCTAAAACTCTCAATTTTTGGGTAATCGATTATCGTATTTTTAACCCCGATAATGATGGTTTGACTAAGATTGACCACGTGAAAAATATGCTGATAGGTCTTGTATATCAAAAGCTTCTGCCTTTTGATACAGTTTTAATGGACACGTGGTATGCAGTCAATAATTTAATGCTTTATATCGATAGCCTAGATAAAATTTATTATTGTCCTTTAAAAACTAATCGTTTAGTTGATGATACTTTCGGAAAAGAAAAATATAAAAATATTGAATCATTAGAATGGAGCAATGAGGAATTAGAATGTGGTAAAATCATAAAAATTAAAGCATTCCCTACAGATAAAAAAGTGAAACTATTCCGGGTGACTGTCTCTACCGATAGAACGGATTATGTCGCAACTAATGATTTGTCTCAAAGTTCTACGGATGTTGTACACTCATGTGTGTAAAATCCGTTGGAAAATAGAGGAGTTTCACAGAGAAATAAAACAGCTAACTGGCATTGAATCGTGTCAATGTCGTAAAGCTCGTATAGGCGCGAAATCATATTGCTTGTGCTATGTTGGTTTGGTTAAGATTGAAAAATTTAGCTTACCAAACAGGTCAAACTATTTATAAAATCAAGCACAACTTACTTTCTAATTATTTAATTCAGCAGCTAAAACGTCCAGACGTTTATATGTGTTTGGTCTGATTTAAATTACCGCGTGGTGGGGCGAAGCCCCACCCGCATTTTGTGCCAGTTGCGTAAGTCCTGTTGCAAAAAACGTTGCGTCTCTTTAACAGCTGTTACGACGGATGTAAACCTGAAATTTATCTGAGGGAACTGTTTTTTGAGATCGGCTAGCCAGATGACATTTTTCTCAGACATGGGGAAGGTAGCCGGATCGAAAACTTTATTAAGGCGATACCAAGTGGCATCACTTATCCGGCGTCCGTACTGCTTCTCAAATAGCTCTCTGGCTAGTTTCCTGTCAATATTCTTCATGTTTCAGTCCTGGGGCGAGATCTCAAGTTTGTGGTTTGGTTACGTCTTCTTCATGCCGTAACATTTGAATCTCGCAGGCTTCGTTGCAGGCGGATTCAAGCAAACCTTCAATTTTCTCTAGCCCTTGGTGGTGAGCGTAGCAAGCCAATCCATTTAGCAAGTCCTCAAAGCTGAATCCTTTCTGCTGTAGCAGGTCAATCAAGATGGTTAGAAGTTGCTCGACCGCGTCGTGCTTCTGGTGCGTTATTAAGTCTGGGAGCGGCGTCCCGTTCAGAATGTCTTTGTCCAGCATCGCTAAAAGCAGTTATGAAACGAAATCAAATAGGCATGAAAATGAGGCGGTACTTCTAAGGAAGTCCCGTGTTGTAAGGGTTATTCACAGTTCTCTGTTGAGTCATGTGATTTGATGCTAAGGTATTAAGGTACTAAAGCGCAAGTACTCTATAAAATTTATTTCCCCAAAAGTGCTTTAATACTTTAAAGGCAATAGGCTTTTAGCTCCTAGCTGTGGCACAGTTAGGAAAGGATTCATTCGTATGCATCTAATGGCTAAAGGTCAAGAAGCGGTAAGGGTATATATGTCGCCTGAGAAAAAGAGGGCTTTTAAGTCTGCTTGCGCTGCAAGGGGACTAGAAATGTCCGAAGTAGCAAACCAATTAATAGAAGAGTGGTTAAAAGAAAATGCTGTACCTAGTATTCAAACTCAAGCAGGGTAATAAGCAGTTACTTTAACGCGGTGGGAATTCTTCTAAGGGAGCAGCATGAACTATCGCACTATTGACCTGCTTACCCTGCCATCACTACCAAAGTGCGATCGCGATCGCACTTAGAAATACCCTATGAATAAAAAAGACGAATGACCGAGAGCAATGAAACGCCAGAGTCGAGGCACTCTGTAACCGATCCCGATAAGTGTCGTGATATGGAGAAAAAGTACGGCTGGAGGTTGTTAAGACTAGAACCGACTAAAGACAGAATTCTCAAGGTTGATTGCATTTTCAAAGGAAAAACCGAATTTCCCAACTATCAGCAAGAGGACTAGCCATGAGCAAGTACATTATTTTCAAAACAGAGTCAATGTCAGCCTCCGGATGGGAAGAAAGACTATTAGCTCACACTGGAGCTTTTACCAACATTCTCGCGGAACACTACGATTCGTCCGACTCACCTTTACCTGAACCTGGCTACAGACTTCGTGAATACCACAGAATAGATCCATTCATTAACCCCCAGTTCCCCGGTGCTAGCACTCACAGTAGAGTAGGAGACTGGGAAGTAACTAGGGTTGAGGAGTATGCCCCAGAAATTCCAAAGCGTGATTTCGAGAAAATTGTCATCTGCTATTGTCGCTACTCCCCTGTGGTTACTCCGCTTGAGCCACTACCAGAAATTCAAGTTTCTCAAGAATTGCAGGAAGTTCAGGGGTAACGGATGAGCGATTATTTTAATTGCCCCCGGTGCGGCTATGCTCCCAAGCCCTCAGACTCGCGTGCGCGAGAACAAGGCGTTTGTGCTGATTGCTGGACTGAGTATTACATGCAGGATTGGTACAACTTGCAGATAGCAGAGGAGAAGGCAAAGCTTAGACGAGCGCCATTTCAAGCCAGTCCGAAGCTCAACGACATAGCGTGAAGATCGACCGCCACGGCAAAGCAAAGGTTTTATCTCAGTCAGAGATCCAGCGGTTGTTTACCTCTGGGCTAGTTACCCCCATCTGTGATAGGTTAAGAAAACTGCACACTTGTCAAGGGGGGTAGAGGAAAAGGTGATAAATCTAGCTTGGGGACAGGTTTTCGGAGAGATTTAACGACACCTAAGTCCTGATTTTCTTTGGCAGCGAAGTACTTAACTGGGTCTGTGGCTTTACCTTTGTCATAGGCGACGCTAAAATGGTATAAACCGCGATAAAGCATCTCCAACGAAATGCGATCGCGCATGTAAGGATAGTTCATCAGCTATCGCATCTCCGAGATCCACCAAAACCGCATAAAATAACCAAGTTGCCCACACTTGTAATTTGATACCATTAATAGAACCAGTCCATAAATAAGACAATGCTAACAAGCGTTTTACGGTGTGAAAAGCCTCTTCAATTCTCCATCTTCGTCGATACAAATCAGCAACAACGTAGGGAGGTAAAACATTTGGATCAAGAACAGAAGTAATGTAAGAATAAACGGCAATACCTACTTTAATCTCTATTAAACGTAAAGTAAGAATTGGTACGCCACCTCGACCATTACCAAGTTGAATCAATTGGTCTTTAACAGAATAATCATAAGTAAACACCTTTAACACTTTAATAGATGCTTTGGCTTTTAATCGAGTAATAAAGTGAACATTTTGATTGATAAGTTTTTCAAAAAATCGGAAATGATAAAACCCTCTGTCCAGTAAAATTAGAGTTTTAGCAGTCAGTAAATTGAGAAGTCCTGCCTCAAAATTAGTATCGCTTGCTGATGGATTAGTATGAAACCAAATTTCGATGGGGAGTCGATTCACCAAATCGATGACTGTACAAATCTTTCCCGCTAAGTGCCCTGTTTTCAAGTCTTCTAGGCTTTTCAGCTTACGGAATAAAGCTTCCAGTGTTGTCCCATCCGCCACCCAGATTTGTTCAAAATTCCTCCGTGCAAACTTAATACTATCTGGTAGAGGACGCCTTTGTCGTTGTTGCCAATTGTGTTGCAATTGAGGCAGTAAATCTTTAAAGACTCGTTCAAATAATTCTGCCGGAAAAACTAAAAATCTTTCAGCAAGTGATTGTTGAGCAATTTTAGTGGCACGACACCATAGCAAATCTTCTCGTGCCAAAAGACGAGTTAATTCTTGAACTGAAGGAACTTGTCTCCATAGCAGTGTTAGTACTGCTGCTACCATGAATGATAAATTAATTATGCGGTCTCGTAATCCTAATTGCTTATAGTATTTTTGTTGAGCGTCAATTGCTGGAGTTAATAAAGCTTGTAAATGTTGACTAATAACTTCATTATTAATAGTAGGAGTATTATGTCGCTTGACATGGTCAGGATTACGATTTGTTCGCTGGTTGCAACCCAAAACAGAGTCAAGCTTGGCTGTGCGGAGCGTACGACCACTAGTGACGTTTTTTGAAATTGCCCTGACTCGTTGCACACAAGCCGCAAAAAACCTACTGGGTGAGAACTTTGCTGGTATTTTAAATCCCACATTCCGCACTTCAATCAGTAGTATGATAAAATTACATCTAATAAAAATCCAAAATTATAACTTTGACACTTAATTAAACCTTAAGAAAAGAAATTAAACAGGATATATCATCAGCTTTTATCTATTATTTAAAAAGCTAGTTATCCAAGAATATTTAATGTCAATTTTCTTAAATCATGAGAAGGGAAGTATGTTCAATAATTAATCACATTCAGCTAAAATATAATATTTATGACAAGAAGTAGGAAGGAATTGCAAGATTTTACGACGTTGCTCACTCAAATTAATAATTCGCTGAACTCAAGAGTGCGATAGCGAAGCGCTGCTGCGAAGCGCAGATCGCAACATGAATCCCCTGAAAACATTGAAAAATCCACCGCAGAGTTGGACGTTCGGTTAATTTATTTAACTGGTTTTTAATGGCTGCTTTTTCTTGTTTCAACGTCATTCGTAATTGTCTCTGTCCTATAGTATAAACTAAGAGACACAATCCCATTAACATCATCATTGTCTCTACTCTTTCTGGGTTTTTTACAAAAAGACTATCTGCAAAAAACAAGGGATCTTTTAGAAACCTAAAGCCTCGTTCACAAGATTGCTGTTGTTTATATATCCTGAGGATTTCTAAGGCATCTAACTCTCTAATGTCCAAAATATTTGTAGCTAAAATAAATCGCCCAGAAGAGTTTTTATTTTCCGCAATTAATTCTTGATTTTCTCTCAATTGACCACAAATTTTATAAATGTCTTTCTCCTCTTTATTTTGATGATTGGTAATTTTTATTTCAGCAATCTGATGATATTTTAGTTTGGACTCAAGTTCTTTCATTTTAGATATCGCTGATGATGGCTCATGAAACTCCTCTTTTACTAACCTAGCTATTTCTTTCCGAATTTTCATTGATTCTTGTTCTATTTTTTCGGCTAACTTCTTTAAATCAGATGCTTTTCTTTCTTCACTTTCTACTAGAACCCATCTTTGATCTACCCCTCCATAAGTCACGAATTCTTCTTGATATCTATATCCTTTTTGTTCAGTTTCTTTCAACTCTACACTGAACAATGCTTTCACTAAATTCTTCGCTTTCTTTATGGATAGTGGCACTCGACTTATCCATTTTAAATTTGACATTAAATTCAAATTATTGTCACTATATAAAGCACTATCAGCTACCATAATACTCTCAAAATTTATTCGTTTGTCCTCGCTCAACTAAAATTTTGCCAAAAACTGCCTTATCTGATTCATTCCCTGAGCCTCCCCTAAAAAATAAAGGAATGTCTCCATCACTACTTACTATTAAATCTAAAATACATTGCTTTAAGTCCGGTCTATGATCGCGGGAATACCCCTGTGTGATTCTAATCGGATTTTCTTTAATTACTTCTAATTCTTTCTCTTCATTATCTAATCTATTATCATATTCTCCATGCAAATGTAATGAGGTGGAATCTAGGTGAGAATATTTGGTTGATATTTGATATTTTCTAATAACTTCTAACACAATTATTAGAAACAGTTCGCTTAATCCATAGTTATATATTTTATCCATCACTCTGCCTAACTTATCATCATTTAGGTCTTCGGCTTTAATGTTCTTTCCTAATAAATGTTCTACGGCTTTATCTTCAAAAAATTGTGAAAATAAATATAATCGTCTAGAAACAAATCCAAGTCCATTCAAAATGATTGCTTTCACTACTTCTCCCGCATTGACTCTTTCTCTGCGATCAGTTCCTAGCAGTTCGTTGATTTTTTCTACTATTCCTATTTCATCAATTATTCCAGCTACTATCCCCAAGTGATCTAAGTTTTTTACTGAGATGTCTTCAAGATATTTCATTTTTTTTTCGACTTAATTTCTTGCTTGACTGACTAATTTTCTCACGAGGCGCGGAATCATTTATATTACCGATTTCCAGTCGTAG
This sequence comes from uncultured bacterium, assembly GCA_964246695.1. Lineage (GTDB taxonomy): Bacteria > Cyanobacteriota > Cyanobacteriia > Cyanobacteriales > Nostocaceae > Stigonema. Next base: position 1,329 of record CAXTSI010000338.1, on the reverse strand, counting down.
TCGGCGATAGCGAAGCGCTGCCGCCAAAGGCGGATCGCATCCCTAAAAAGATAACGGGAAAAGTCCGGGTGTTTGTCCGGAGAACCATTTAAGTACTTATACTCAGCAATCAAAGCGAATATTTATCGCTTTTTGTAATACTTTTAGTACTACAAAATGAAGTGCGGAATGTGGGTTAAATTCAGACAGATATGCAGCCTACAACTGGGTAGACATCGGACGCAGGCAATTGTGTTGGGCGCATTTGAAACGTACCTTTCTAAAATCTCGGAACGGACTGGGGTAAGCAAAGAATTGGGGAGTGCACTGGTTGAACAACAAGAAAAGCTATTTGAATTATGGCATCAAGTACGAGATCGCACCTTGGCTCGAAGTGATTTTATTGAATTGGTCAAAGATATCCGTAGCAGTATAAAAGCACTATTGCTCGAAGCGGCAGCCGATCGAGATTACATCAACGGAAAAAACTCCCCAGGCCAAAACTGTTCGGACTTGCCGTCAACTACTCAAGGTCGAACCTGCAATGTGGTTATTTGTCACCAAAGAGGGCGTGGAACCGACGAATAATGCTGCTGAGAGAGCCATTCGACCTGCTGTCATATGGCGACGTACCAGTTTTGGTTCTCAAACACAGACTGGTAGCACTTTTGTCGCGCGAATGCTGACCGTAGTTACTTCCCTCAAATCTCAGCAACGTAATGTTTTGGGGTTTATGACACAAGCGGTTGCTGCTGCTCGCGAGGGTTCACCAACTCCCACTTTACTACCTGAAGCCATTTGTTGTTCTGACGACCACGATTTAGTGTCTGCTGCTTGATTTTGTTACGAATCGCGTCGATTCTACAAGTGATGTTTTCTGATGGAAAGCACAACAGATCAACCCACCCAAGCATGGGAATGCTGGTCAAGAGGCGCTCTTGAAGCCCAACTCACCATATGCCAAGTAGTGCAAGGCATTTCCAGTACAGGTGTTTCATCTGAAACTGACATTCATTGGACAACCCTTATGGTTCGCTTTTTTATAACTAAGGGGATCTGGGAATTCAGACGCGGCAACATCTGCCCTGGTCATGGTTTTTGCCGCAACACGCTTGTTGTTTATTCCAGGGCAGATGTTGTCCGGCGGCTCTTAGCGAAGCGCTTCCCAGATCCCCTGTGCCGCTCCACCCAGATTTTTGCCTGCTACACATGAAAGCGCATCTCCATGAATTTTTGACCGCGATCGCCTTCACTTGATCCTGTAGTTGAGGCAGTTTTTATCTATGCCTCCTAATCTCGACTTTATCCATTTAAGCAGCGTAGCCTAGGGTATCGGTCAACCGTTCCAAC
>CAXTSI010000337.1:0-10486 GCA_964246695.1 uncultured bacterium | reverse complement strand
GGGGTCGGCAGCTTCTGTCACCCCCTAGTATAAGAATGATTATTATCCTCATACGGAGATTATTTTATATTTTATTTTCTGGAAGTCCCATTAAGGAGATTAGCGATCACGAACATTGCAAAACTCCAAAACGGCATTTTTAGGTAAAACCCTTACCCAAAAAGGGTTTCAGATTATTCCCTGCCGAAAGTGATAAAAGAGGGTTAGTTTAGTTCACTACACTTAGGCACCCAGTTATGCACCAACCGCGAATGTTTGCACGTAAACCGTGAATTTTCCTGCCCCTAGTGATTTTCCTGCCGGCGCATCAATAATGATTTTCTGCTCAAATCTTATCGTAGGGGTAATATTTCTAGCCACTGCGATTTGGATTGCCACACCTTTTTTCAACTTTTGCAACTTCAGTCTATCCTGCTTCACTGCCTCTGAGAATCTGTTCTGGGAATGGAGTCCCTCGCACTTCAACTCGCAAACCAGGTCCATGTCGGTATTCGCTGCAAACGTGAAATCGGCTGCCTGCTGCGTCCCATACGCAGAAGTCTCTGCCAGTGCGGGGATATTATTACTGGTTAATGCTAAATATAGCTCGCCTTGCAACCACAACTCCCATCCACCAGGTTTTCCATACATGTCATTAAGATTGTTGGCATGCTCTCTAATCTTATTCAATATTATACGTAAGGCGTTTGCGGCAACTGGCCTCGCCCCTTGTGCGCTCGTCGTGCCACTGTTCATCCTTTGTAACAACGCCCCTGCCTTCGTCGTCTCCTTGGTGTGATCCAGTCGCCCCCTGTTTGTCGCCGCCCGACTCTGCTGTACTACATGAGTTAACTCATGGGCAATTAACTCCTGCCCCCCTCGACTCCCTGGCTCATACGCCCCCTGCCGAAAGAACACATCCTGCCCCGTGGTAAACGCCTTCGCCTGTATCGACTGATTTAACTGGTCAGCCCGAGCATCCGTATGAACCTTCACCCCACTGAAATCAGCACCAAAAGCGTGCTCCATCGGTTTCCTGACATTATCCGCAAGTGGCTGTCCACCGCCCCGTGCTTGCTGGATGGAACTTTCTAATTCTGCCGAAGCAGCCATACTGCCATCACCAGTTTGCTTCATTTGAAGTTCCCCAACTTCAGGCATTGCTTCTCGCTGAATACCGTTAATCTCAGGCTTTTTCATTAACTCGTCTTCTTCAGACATTTCCTCTCGCTGAAGATTTTGATTTGATTGCTGGGTAGTTGGTGAATTAATATGGTTCACAACTTGTGCTGCTACCCTATCTGCCTCTTGTTCGTACTTATCCCCAGGCGCACCAATTGTAAGTTTGGCTTGAATTGCTTTTTTTGATTTTGCTTCGGCTTGTTCACGAGTTATGGGAATATTGGCAAAGTCGTAATTGATATGACGAACTGGAGCCAAATACCGTTGCCAAAACTCAGCTTTTTTCGCCTGTAGGAAAGCCAACCGTTCTTGCCCTTCTGGCGTTATGGTTCCATACTTAGCTTGAATTTGTAGCTTTGTGGCTTCAAATTGGTCTTGTTGATATTGCTGATTTTCAATTTCTTCTTGAGTGGGTACTGCATTGTAACCCTGTTTTAATTGAGTTATGGCAGTCCTTCTAATAAAAGAGTTCTGTACTGAATTAGATGAATGGCTGTTATTTTTTTTACTATGTGGTACTTGCTCTCGCATAAATCACCTATGAATATGCTTATCAAACAAATATCATTATGCTGACCATATTGACAATTAAGTATTTTTAGATTTGTTAAAACGCTAAACAAAAATACATATACGTGTATAAGGAATATCTAGTACAGCTTGGCGGAAATAAACCCACCATTACGAACCTTGAAAAAATCATTAACTTGCAGTCATTGAAAATGGTAGGCGTATTTTCGTCTTGCTTGATTTTACAAACATCTTGGCTCAATGCCTTAATGAGAGTCACTCGATTTGTGGAAATGTTCAAAATATGAGAGAAAGGGCGTGAAATACATTATAGATAAGCAAGAAAAATGGTTTCAATTCTTGCCCACGCCCAAAACCTAGTTTACACTTTGCTGTCATTGATGCCTTCTGTTTACCAACAAGAAAATCTCCAAGCGATGTTGGGAATGTTCTTGGAAGCGCAGGGTTATCCTCTACCTCAACACAGTAAAAGTAAGTCACCCAGTGCCTTAAGCAGATTTCTCAATATCTACGCTTGGTCAACCAGAAGTGTAATTCGCACAACTCGTAACCGTATTATTAAGGAGATTGTGTCTGAGCGTTTGTTGGGACGCCAACCATTTCTACAGGTTATTGTTGACCTGACAACTTTGGAGAAAGCCGGAAAATTTAAGGCACTGGAAAACTTAATCAGTGTATACCACGGAAAACGAGGTTTGCATTTGGTTGTGGTGTATTTGGTTGTTGGTCGGTGGCGAGTACCTTGGAATTTCCGGGTTTGGAGAGGAAAAGGTGCTACCTCTCCGGCAAGGCTAGGATTAAAAATGGTTAAATCTTTACCAAAAAAATTAACCAAGCACTTCAAGTCGGTGATAGTTCTAGTAGATACAGGCTTTGGTAGTATTCAATTTATACACGGAGTTAGAGAGAAAAAATATCACATAATTGCTGGCTTAGCTTGTACTCGTAAGTTAGTTGATGGGCGCAGTGTTGCTCAATTACACAAACGGGGACAACAGCTTTACCTTCAGGGTTTAAAGTTTCCTGTTTATATATCCTGGTATTATTTTAAACGCCATGACGGCAAGTATGAGAAACGATATGTTATTTCTACCAAAGCCCTTAAAGCTAGCACAATTTCTTGGTGGGGTAAACGAAGGTGGCAAATAGAGGGTTGGTTTAAAACCGCGAAACACCGTTTTGGGTTGCACCGTTTTGGACAAGGAACCCTCTTAGGGGTTTATCGTTGGTTTGTATTGTCCCTGATATCTTATATTTTGGCACACTGGGCTTATTTATCGACAGCATCCGCCAACGGCGACCTACCAGACTGGGGTGAAGCCGCAGAAATTGCCTTCCGAACTATATTTCCCCATTTGTTAGTGTTACTTCTTTTACAAGATATTGAGCGACTTAGAGAACTGGCACTTAGTCAAGGAATTGACATCAAAATTTTCAGGTGCAAGATCTGAGCTACCCTCTCAATTTAATCGATAGCAAATATCCTGGATCTCCCACATCTTCCCCAAGGCATTGGTGTATCGTCTTTGAGGTATAATACGCATTTTAACAACTAACCACTGTACGGGCGAACGGTGAGACAGCCCGCAAGGCGCGGGTTTCCCGACAGAGGGGACTGCTTTCCCGAAGGACCGTTCGCCCCTACCAACCACCAACCACCAACCACTAACAACTAACAACCAACAACTAACAACCAACAACTAACAACTAACAACTAACCACTAACCACCAACCACTAACCACTAACAACTAACCACTAACCACTAACCACTAACAATTTTTTGGTAAATATTGAGGTGCGCTCGCGCAATATTAGTCCAAGTAAAGTTTTGGATAAAAGTACGACCAGCATCACCTAGATGGTTGCGTTGATCGGGGTGGTTTAGCAGTTGACAAAGTGCGTCTGCCAAAGCGTCTACATTACGAGGTGGTACTAGCTGAACTGGATGTTCAATCGGTAGAGGCGTGTTGTGGTGGGTGCCAATTACTGGTAAACCATGAGCTAACAGCGCTAGAAGTGAACCGCTTTTCATTGTCAGTCCATGGTTGAAAGGTAGCACTCCGATATCTGCACCCGAAAGATATTTTGAGGCGGTTTCAGCATCTAGGTAGCCTGTGAAATGCACCATTTCGCTTAAATTCAGTTCTGCTACAAGAGTGTGGAGTTGATCCCAGTAGCGTTTGGCTTCTTCTAAACGCAAAGCTAGACTTTCCACACCACCAATGAGTAATAGTCGCGCATGTTCGTGAGTTGTCAGCACTTTTTTGAATGCTGGTAAAAGCGTTTCTAACCCTTTGACTGGGTGGAGAAAGCCAAAAAAGGTGATGACGGTGGTATCTGAAGCCAAGTTATATCGTTCACGCAATTGTTGCTGTGCTGAATTTCGGTCAATTGGGCAGCGATCGACATTTGCCGCAATGGGGATACGCGACAAGCGGTTCATCAGTTGCGGTAGCCGTTTATAGATTACGAGTTCTGCCTCCGCGTTCGTTGTAATCAGTGCATCACTTAAAGTCAGTAAAAACCCGTCCTCTCGATCCCACCAGCCGTACTGCTGTCCCCACATCTTCAACCATTCCACGAGTTGCGGTGGAATACCCTTTGGTTGCCATTCCCACCAACCATATTCATGCACAATCGTAACAATCGGTTTGCGATACCCAGTGAGTTTGAGAAGTAGCGGTAACAAAAAGATGGCACGCTCAAAACCGTAAGTTCCTGCGGCATGTTGGATGTGCAGGATGTCAGTATCAGTTGCATGTATCGCTTGCACTAACGACATCAAATCAGCAAACCGCCAATCTTGTACCGCACCCCTAACACTGGGGTCATTTGCCTCTGCTGCTGCTGCATAAGTAGTGAGGATAACAGACTCAATTTCCTGCTTTTTCAGGGCATCCCGTAAACGTGCAGTGTAATGAGCAACACCACAGTGTTCTGGTTTATAAGTACCAGCAATAATTGTAATGGTATTAATCATTAGTTTTGAGTTGTTAATCGAATGACGCAAGAGGAGAGAAAATAAGTCTAAAAAAAGGAATTATAGCACAGTTCTTCAGTTATGACGAAATCGCGGTTGCTTTGCGCACTTGAGTTCTATGTGGTAATGTCAAAGCAGCTTTGAGGATGCAGCCTTCCTATCTAGGGTCGGATCTCTAAATCAGCAAGAAACCTATGTATCAATTTCAGGTCAGTGCATATACGCAAATAGGCGAATCTATTCAGCTCGTCGGTTCTACTCCCGAGTTGGGATTGTGGGATGTCACGAGATGTGTACACCTCCGGACAAGTGCCGAGCGCTATCCTTTATGGTGGACAGACACAGAAATCGACATTCAGCCGTCTTTGAAGTCAGCCGATCGCCAGAGAGTTGAATATAAGTATGTACGTCTCGATGCAAACGGCAGCGTCAAATGGGAAGCTTTAGGTCCAAACCGCTGGGTGCCGATCGACTCTGACGATCGGTCCAACAGTATTGTTGTGGATGATGGCGCATTCGGTTATCTGCAGCCTTATCCGTTCGGATACATTAAAGAGCCTGCTGTGAGGATGCCCCAAGACGAAGGGTCTTGTCGGCTTAAAATCGTGGTCATTGGCAGTTCCGTCGCATTAGGTCATAAAGCTTGGCTGTTAAGAGGTTGGGCTTGGCTACTGGGACAGGCTTTGCAGCAAAAATACGGGCATCAACTGGTGAATGTGTCGGAGGTGGGAGCGAATGTTAGCAAAACGCTCGACCGATTTACGTCAGTCGTCATGCCAGAACAACCGGATATGGTCATTATTGCGCTGTCTTTGGGCAACGAAGGGTTAGCCTACTGCCCCCCGAACGAACGACGGGCAGTACAGCGACGGTTTGAAAGTGGCTTGCAGCAGCTTGTGAAAATGACGTGGGACATGGGAGCACGTCCGATTCTGGGCGGGGTATATCCCAATGGCGACTATTCCCCCGAACATAACTGGCTGCTAAGGGACACACACAACCGCATGCTGAATTGGGGCGTTCCGGTACTGGATTGGTTGGCAGCAGTGGATAATGGGCAAGGAAACTGGAAAGTGGGGATATCCTTCGACCCATCTCACCCCAACACGGTCGGTCACAGCCTCATGTATGAGGCGATCGACCTGCACTTATTCGAGATGTCTAAAGACGAATTGGAAAAAGAAAAACAACGCTTCCTACAGCCGAATGAAGTCCCCATCTACCTTGACAATGCAGGCTTCCGTGTCTGTGCTTGTATTGAACAGAAGCGTTTGCGGATCGTCAATCCATCACAATACCGCTACACCATCGCTCCCTATTGGCAGTCGCTGCAAACTGCACTGCAAAGTAAGGCAGGATTAATACCGGGGATCTACCTTGCGAAGCATGCCCAGCAAGGGACGCTGCCCTTCTTTGCAGTCCAAGACGATGGCACGATCGAAACCACAGTGGACATTCCCCCTGGTGCGGACTTGGAATACAGCGCCGCCTTCAATCTCTGTTCGCACTCACACGAACAACTTTTGTTTTATGACGGGCATGTGGGGATTTTGCTAGCGGACGAACACCACCTTTGGGTCATCAACGAATCAGACCACGAGTACAACATCCATCCCATGTGGCAGGAGGTGCGTAGCGCACTTAAAGCCATGCCAGGGGGTGTCTACGAAGATCCGCTTTATCCCGATATCCCCTTCCGCACCATGATGATTGGCAACAACGGGCTGGAAAGCCGAGTTAAAACATCACCTCGGTCGGCTGTGCTGTTCCAATACAAATGCAAATTATCAGACATCAGCCGTGTCGCGATCGTTCCACTAGGCGATCGCTGTGCCGTCCGGATGATGCTGTACAAGATGGAGTACGACGGTCCCGCCTTTCCGTTTGATCTAACGCGCACCACCAATATTGGAGATATCGCGGATATGATCGAAAACGGTTTTGATGACATGTGGAACCCTACCTTCTTGCATTACAATCCAGACGCAGGCAGAATCTACCACACCAAGTGGACGGGTCTGTCCTTTGCTCATGAAGTGGAGGACACAGACAACCCTCTTAACGACATGTCTCCCGTCTATGAACGCATGCGCGTTCGTTACACAGCACGCTCTCAAAGGTTTTGGTACACACTCCAAAACTGCGACAAGGCACTTTTCGTTCGCACGGGTATTGCCTCAAGGGGTGGCGTTATTGATTTGGTCAACAAGCTTGAAAAGCAATGCTTTAGGAAGCCATTTCACCTCCTGCTGCTTTCTCCCCAAGCCTCTGATGAGTTTTCAGACCTGACCAATGTACTGCATTACAATCTGGAGTTTAATCCCGATCGCATGTATGAGGATTTGGGACACTGGATGTATTGCACAGAGGTGATGCGAGGAATTCTGGAATCGCTTGAGGTGTCCAGCAAAAACCTCTTCTGGTGTCCACCTAAACCTCCGCAGGATGTACCAAAAGCGCGATCGACTAGTTAGGAAAAGCGATCGTTCGACGACTCAAGCCGATTGATTAAAACACGACGACGCATGAAAACAGTAATTAGGCAACCAAGAGTGTGAATATGTTTTAGACTAATCACACCCAGTAGAGACGCGATTAATCGCGTCTCTACCTGATTACCGAAAAAGACCCACGACATGCGTTGGACAACAATCGCACGCCCAAACTAAATCAACCCTAAATCGGTAAAGAAACGTGAATCTACCATTAATTACTCGTACTCAAGAACACAACGAGAAAATAGCAATTGTGACAACTCAATCCGCATATACCTATGGGGATTTGCACCACACATCCTGCTCAATGGCGATCGCTCTTCTTCAAGATGCAGAAGATTTACAGGAGCAGCGAGTTGCCTTTCTCATTCCGCCTGGGTTTGAGTACGTAGCTACTCAGTGGGGGATTTGGCGTGCCGGTGGAATAGCCGTACCTTTGTGTGTTTCCCACCCGCGACCCGAATTGGAGTATGTCATTACAAATTCAGGAGCATCGATTATCGTTGCCCATCCCAATTTTGAGGCTATACTGCGCCCGATCGCTGTTGAACAAAATTTGCGATTTATCCTCACGTCGGAAACGCTCCCATATAATAATGTTGGTCGCCTCCCCTCGGTAGATATCACCAGACGCGCATTAATTCTCTACACAAGCGGTACAACAGGTAAACCGAAGGGTGTGGTGACGACCCATCACAATATTCAAGTTCAAGTGACGAGCTTGATTACTGCTTGGGAATGGACATCCGATGATCGGATTTTGCATGTCTTGCCACTGCATCATATTCATGGGATTGTCAACGTACTCACGTGTGCTTTATGGGCTGGGGCGGAGTGCCACATGTTGAGCTTTGATGCTGAAACCGTTTGGCACCGAATTTGTGACGGTGACTTAACCTTATTTATGGCAGTACCGACGATTTATGTGAAGCTGATTGCTGCTTGGGAAGCTGCTAAGAGCGATCGCCAAAAAAGCATGTCTTCAGGCTGTGCTAAAATGCGCCTGATGGTTTCAGGCTCGGCAGCGTTACCAGTTCAAGTTTTAGAAAAGTGGCAGAGCATCAGCAGCCATTTTCTGCTAGAACGCTATGGCATGACTGAAATTGGCATGGCGCTATCGAACCCTTTACACGGTCAACGGTGGTCAGGATATGTGGGGAAGCCTCTGCCTCAGGTTGAAGTCAGATTAGTGGATGAGAACGGAGAGTTAGTTCCACCAGGGACATCGGGAGAAATCCAAGTTAAAGGCGCAGGAGTGTTTCGGGAATATTGGCAAAACCCGGAAGCAACCGCAAAAGCTAAACGGGATGGCTGGTTTTGTACTGGAGATCTCGCTGTAGTCGAGAACGGCAACTACCGCATTCTGGGTCGGATTAGCGTGGATATTATCAAAACGGGAGGGTATAAAGTTTCAGCTTTGGAAATTGAGGAAGTGCTACGAACGCATCCAGATATTCAGGAATGTGCAGTTGTTGGGATTGCCGATCCAGAGTGGGGTGAACGGGTTTGTGCTGCGTTAGTATTGCAACCGGAACGCCACTTGACATTAGAGTCTTTCCGGAGTTGGGCAAAAGCGCAATTGGCTGTCTATAAGATACCAACTCGAATTCTGTCAGTTCCAGAATTACCTCGCAACGCTATGGGGAAAGTGACTAAGCTGACAGTGGCTCAGCTATTTCGCTCATCTTCAAAGTAAAATTTTAGTGTGAAAAGAGCGTGTAGCATCCTCAGCAGTTCTGGTTCTACTCCTAGTCCTTTAGCAGCCAATGACTCTGCTGACTGAGCACAACGTCTTTGAGAAATTTAGCAGTTGTCCAAATTTTGGACAACTGAACATCGCCGCCTCTGCTCTTTACCTCCTAGCCGCCTCTTCTATTCCTGACGAAGCCCGTAAAGAAGCCTTAGAGAGCGCAAAAGGAGGGGAAACCATAACATACTCGAAGGCTAAAGCCATTATTAGTCGATACAAAAAATCAATTAAGAGGGAACTCTTAACAGGGAACTCTTAACAGGGAAATCCCCATACTTAAAAGCAGGGGTATGATCGCGGACGGATTTTTTCTAGATCGGTGCGTCTCGAAAAAAATTTTTTTATTTCTTTTCATAAATAAATCGCGTTAGCGTTAGCGAAGCGTTAGCCGGTACTCCGGCGTCAGCGGTAGCGACGAAGGAGCGTCAGCGCGGCAGTCTAGGGGAACCTATACCCTTGATCTTCTCCCAATTCCTCGCCGCTGCGCGAACGGCGGCTCATTATTTTCTGTTCACTGGTTCGAGTTAAGAGTTCCCTGTTCCCTCTTAAGCTGGCATCTGGCGATTTATTAGGTTAATTTAAAGTGAAAAATTACTTGAATTTTATAGCAATCCTAAATGATTTGTGAAGGTCGAGAAACCCCTTCGGGTGACGCTCGTTCCGACGCCGGAGTACCGTTCGATCGCAACGCTTACGCTAACGCTTCGCTAACAGCAGTCGCCTAGGTCGGGAAACACTCGTGTCGGCGCGCTGCTTCACCGGTTTCTTAAAGAAACCGGGTAACTGATGCTTGAGATGTTCGCAACTCAAATAGGATTGCTATATTTAAAGTTAAATTAACTTGAACATGCAATCAAGACAGGATTGCATACAACTTTTTTTGAGAACATACTAGTTGTAAATCTAAACCAAGCAAGAGTTTGATCCCATAGCTACTTGCATTAAGCTTTAAACAAAAACCGTTGAAAAATATCAAAAAAATATGCAGATAATTTGAAGAAATATAAATTAAATACTTTTTTCTTGACATCTGAACAAAAAAGTTATTTAATATTGATAGAAACAAGGAAGTAAGAACTTCATCAAAAACATTTCCCTCAATGAGCTTGTCCAAGTTTGACTTTTGCTCGTCTACAGCTAAGTAGAAAATACTTGCTTTGATAATTAGTAGTTATTTTGTATAAGTTTTCTTCCGAATGAGGGCAATACTTGTACGAAGTCACTAATAATCAATAACTAAAAATTTTGGTGAAGTAAAACTCTTTTCTCTACTTCCTACAGGTTTCTGAAATAAAAGTGGGCGTTGCTGAATACAGGTATGAATTGCCCTCATCCCCAACCCTTCTCCCAAGAGGAAGAAGGGAGCTAAATTCTTTCCCCTCTCCCTCTTGGGAGAGGGTTAGGGTGAGGGTCAATGGTTTGGCAATATTCCAAAATCATTCCTCAATTCAGCAACGCCTAAAAGTGTAAGTTGACTAGAAGACCGTGCGTTAACTTAGCTTAAGTATGAACATTTAACCCACATTCCGCACCCCAACTGTCACGATAGGGAAATTACTGAGAGAAAA
>CAXTSI010000336.1:1111-10510 GCA_964246695.1 uncultured bacterium | reverse complement strand
CCTTGTAACGAGAGGCAATTCATAGTTTGTCGTTTCTGTCAATGCGTAAGTCCTAGAAATATATGTAGGGTGGGCAGTGCCCAACGTCACTCCTCTCAACGCGGGAAACCCCTCCGGGTTCGCCCTTCGGGTTCACCAGTTGCCTCTGTCGGGAAACCCTCATAGGCGCACTGGTCTCACCGCGCACTCTTTGTGGCTCCCCTACACTACTTAAAATTTTTCATGAATGATTTAGGATTGCTGTAGAAAGAATGCAATTTATAACTTTAGGAGGAGGCAGCAAATTATCCTTGTATACTTTGTGTTCTAAGACACAACGACTAAAGTAAAAAGCCAAAAAATTGACACATCTATCAAAAAATTGTTCATGTGTCGTTATGTAACAGTTAGTACAATCAAGGGATACCAAGTGGTATGTATGCGATTACAAAATTTGACAGAGGAATATTGACTCTCTTTCCCAGAAAAACATTCTTATTTAGATTGACAACAGCAACAAAACCTGCATAAAGACAATTTCGACTGACTAGGCTTTGCTGCTAAAAATTAGATTTTAGTAGCACCGCAAAAATTACTATAGTATGTTTAAAAATCCACAGTCATTAGCCCAAAGTCGAAATTTTGAATAATAACTGTATAGACGTGATTAATCGGGTTCCTACTGACCAATAACTAATGATTACTCCAGAAAGATTGCCCATAACTGTTGATTCCCACTCCTACACAACCCTAGGCGGTGTTCATGTATGTCGCTCCATAACTCAAGTTCAGATGGACACTGCCTTGGATGAGATTTTGTTTTACCTGGATTCTCAACGTGGAGGTTTGCTCAAAAGTAGCTATGAATATCCAGGACGATACAAAAGATGGGCGATCGGGTTTATCAATCCACCACTGGAACTCAAAACACGAGAGAACTCTTTCACGCTGACAGCACTGAATGACCGGGGCAAAGTACTAATCCCAGTGCTTTTAAAGCGTCTGTCCGCACATGACCAACTTGAGGAAATCACCTTAGATAAAAACTATATTACTGGCTTAGTTAAAAGAGCAATACAACAGTTTACAGAAGAAGAGCGCAGCAAGCAACCTTCAGCTTTTACGGTAATCCGCAATATTTTACATACTTTCTCTAGTAATGAAGATGAGCATCTAGGATTGTATGGTGCTTTCGCTTACGACTTGGTGTTCCAGTTTGAGCCAATTACTAAGCGCCTGTCTCGTCCTGCAGATCAGCGGGATTTGGTGTTGTACTTGCCTGATGAACTGATAGTTGTTGACTACTACCTGCAACGCGCTTTTCGTGTGCAATATGAATTTGAAACAACATATGGCAGCACGAATAATCTCCCGAGAGCAGGTGAATCAGTCGATTATCGAGGAGAACGTCGTGTCCCGGCTCAAACTGCTGACCATGAAACAGGTGAGTATGCCTCGCTTGTGGAGGTAGCACTAGATTACTTCCGTCGGGGGGACTTATTTGAAGTTGTTCCGAGTCAAAACTTTTTTACAGCAACTGAAGAGCCACCTAGTAAACTATTCCAAACCTTACAGAAAATTAATCCCAGTCCCTATGGATTTATTTTTAATCTCGGTGGAGAGTATCTGATTGGTGCATCTCCGGAAATGTTTGTGCGGGTGGAAGGTAGGCGTGTAGAAACCTGTCCGATTAGTGGCACTATAACTCGGGGACAGGATGCTCTAGATGATGCCGAGCAAATTCGTCAGCTGCTTAATTCTGGTAAAGAAGAAGCTGAGTTGACAATGTGTACTGACGTGGACCGCAATGACAAATCACGGATTTGTGAGCCTGGATCGGTACAAGTCATTGGTCGTCGCCAAATAGAATTATATAGTCACCTGATCCATACAGTGGATCATGTCGAGGGCTTATTGCGACCAGAGTTTGATGCCTTGGATGCGTTTCTTACCCATACTTGGGCAGTCACAGTGACCGGTGCACCCAAACGGTCAGCAATGCAGTTTATCGAACAGCACGAGCATAGTGCCAGACGTTGGTATGGTGGAGCTGTTGGCTACTTAAGCTTTAACGGTGATTTCAATACCGGATTGATCTTACGGACCATTCGGTTACAACACTCAATCGCTGAAGTGCGAGTTGGTGCTACTATCCTTTATGACTCTATACCAAAAGCCGAAGAACAAGAGACGATGACTAAGGCGGCTGCTTTGTTTGAAACAATTCGCAGTGCTAAGCAAACAGGGGCGAAATCTGACGAGTGCAGACCAACAAAATTAAGCGCATGCATCCCAAATGTCGAACCTGGTAAGCGCGTCTTACTCATTGATTATGAAGACTCATTTGTTCACACATTAGCCAATTACATCCGCTCCTCAGGTGCGAACGTCAAAACTCTACGTCATGGCTTCTCTGAATCGCTGTTTGACACAGAACGCCCTGATTTAGTTGTCTTGTCTCCTGGTCCTGGTAGACCTACTGATTTTCGGGTTCCAGAAACCGTACTCGCCTGTATGCGTCGCCAAATCCCACTTTTTGGAGTCTGTTTGGGACTGCAAGGTATTGTTGAAGGGTTGGGCGGAGAGCTAGGTGTTCTCCACTATCCTCAACACGGCAAATCATCGCGAATTTCGGTCACCGATCCCAATTCGGTGCTGTTCAAGGGCTTACCGCAAACAATAGGAGTGGGTAGATACCATTCTTTGTTTGCCCTGCCAGAAAAAATGCCCCCCGACCTGAAGGTGACAGCGATTTCAGATGATGATGTAATTATGGCTATTGAGCATCAAACACGAGCAGTCGCTGCCGTACAGTTTCATCCAGAATCCATCATGACCCTAGCAGGAGAAGTTGGTCTGGCGCTCATTAAAAACGTAGTATATACTTACACTCAAACTTTAGTGAAGAGTTAGTTGTTAGTTGTTAGTTGTTGGTTGTTAGTTGTTAGTTGTGAAAAAATACCACTAACCACTAACCACTAACCACTAACCACTAACCACTAACCATTAACCACTAACCACTAACCACTAACCACTAACCACTAACCACTAACCAACAGCTTATGAGTAAACCAGCTTCTACCAAGCGCCACATTCTTGAAGAAATTGTGTGGCATAAAAAGCAAGAAGTCGCACAAATGCGGCAAGAAATGCCTTTGATTGCCATACAGGATCAGTTAACTGCAGCTCCTCCGGTGCGTGATTTCCTTTTGGCTTTGCAGCAGAGTCCCAACCAACCAAGCTTAATTGCAGAAGTCAAAAAAGCATCACCAAGTCGTGGGGTGATCCGATCTGACTTTGACCCAATAGCGATCGCCCAAGCTTATTCACGAGGCGGAGCAAGTTGCCTTTCGGTTCTCACTGATGAAAAGTTCTTCTCTGGCAGTTTTAACAATCTGCGTACAATCAGACAACACGTAGCACTACCGCTACTGTGCAAGGAGTTCATCATTGACCTCTACCAAATCTATTTAGCACGTACAGTGGGCGCAGATGCCGTACTGTTAATTGCTGCCATACTATCAGATGAAGAACTCCAAGACTTTTTGCGAGTGATTCACGATTTGGGGATGAAAGCTTTGGTAGAAGTTCATACTTTGGCAGAACTAGATCGAGTCCTAAAACTTGACGACATCCGTTTAGTAGGGATTAACAATCGAAATTTGCAAGATTTTACGGTGGATTTAGGAATTACCCAAGAACTATTAGCACAGCGACAAGCACAGTTACGCAGTTTTGGGATCACTGTCGTTAGCGAGTCGGGTTTATTTACAAAAGATGATTTATCCCTTGTGGCACTTGTAGGTGTCCGCGCCGTTCTGGTAGGAGAGTCTCTCATAAAACAACCAGATATCGAGCAGGCTGTACATACACTCATTCAGGGTGTTAGTGGTTAGTGGCTAATGGCTAATGGCTAATGGCTAATGGCTAATGGCTAATGGCTCTTACAATTAGCACTCTCACAATTAGCAATTAGCAACTAACAACTAACAACCAACAACTAACAACCAACAATTGTATGACTTCTATTTCCGATCGCTTTCAATCAATACGAAATTCTCACAAATGCGCCCTGATTCCCTTTATCACAGCTGGAGACCCTAACTTAGAAATCACAGCAGAGGCTTTACGCATCTTAGACCGCAATGGTGCTGACTTCATTGAGTTGGGTGTTCCCTACTCCGATCCCTTGGCTGATGGTCCTGTGATTCAAGCAGCCGCAACTCGTGCTTTACAAAAAGGAACTAAATTAGAGCAGGTGTTGGAGATAGTTGAAACTGTCAGTCCTAACTTGCGTTCCCCGATAATTTTATTTACTTACTACAATCCAATTTTAAACCGGGGCATTAAGTCGTTTTTAGGGCAAGTTGCTAAAGTTGGGGTGCGAGGTTTAGTTGTGCCCGACCTACCTTTGGAAGAGGCAGAAGAATTAATCAACACATCTGCCAGTTTTGGCATAGACCTAACTTTGCTGGTCGCACCCACCAGTTCCAAAGAGCGGATTGAGGCGATCGCTAAGTATTCTCAAGGATTTATCTATCTGGTGAGTGTTACGGGTGTTACAGGTGTACGTGCTCAGATCCAAGACCGGGTGAAGAATTTGCTCATAGAGATGCGAAGCATAACTGATAAACCCATTGGCGTTGGCTTTGGCATTTCTGGACCAGAACAGGCACATCAAGTCATGGATTGGGGTGCAGATGCTGTGATTGTCGGCAGTGCCTTCGTCCAACGTTTAGCAACTGGTAGTCCCACTGAAGGACTGCAAGCAGTTGAAAAACTTTGTCAAGAACTAAAAGCAGCCATTACCACAGCTTCTGTGCAAAAAGTAGGTTCAGTTTAGCGAGCGACTAAAAAGCCCAAAAATTCCCAAATGCCTTCTCAAAATAGTGGAGTAAGGATTAACTATCTTAGCCTCAACGGCAGTCAGGCGTTTCGTCCTACTTTAAAAGAATTTATTTTTGGACATCAAAACAGTAACACTACCATAGGAGGATTTAAACAAAACTATATTTATGATTTGATCAGTGATGGAAATATTGAACCAACCATAATTGATCGGGCGTATGAGCCTTATAGTACTCTCTCGTTACATTCCAAGTTCACCATAGGATTCAGTGTTTTGGTTGCTTCAATGAAATGCAGACCGTCTCTGGGCTGAGGCAAAGGTGGGAACAGCACCAATAAATCCAGAAATTAAACCTGCTCGTTAATCACTTGATCTCGTTCCCTGGCAGAGCCAGGAAACACCATTAGGGAGGCAGTAGCGATGAAAAAAAAATTCACCACCAAGCGATGAAAATACTCTTTATTCACTCCCTATTTTCAAGTCAGAGTCTTTCTAATCGAGATGAGCAGCATCATCAGCGCATTCCCAGATGCGAAGAAACGAAAGCGAAAAAAGTTATTTAAATGTGAGAGGAATTTAACCAGTGGTAAGCACTCCAGATATCAATACTCAAATTGAAAATGCCCCTCAGCACCCTGACTCGTTAGGGAGATTTGGACGGTTTGGCGGTAAGTACGTCCCTGAAACTTTAATGCCTGCATTAAGTGAGTTAGAAAAAGCGTTTTACCAATACCGCGATGAGTCAAGCTTCCAAACAGAACTACAAGGTCTTCTCCGTGACTACGTAGGACGACCCACCCCCTTGTATTTCGCCGAGCGGCTCACGGCACAATACGCCAGACCTGATGGCACAGGACCGCAAATTTACTTAAAGCGGGAAGACTTAAATCATACAGGCGCTCACAAAATTAATAACGCTTTGGCTCAAGTGTTGCTAGCCAAGCGCATGGGCAAGCAGCGCATTATTGCTGAAACAGGAGCTGGTCAGCATGGAGTAGCAACTGCCACAGTTTGCGCTCGGTTTGGTTTCAAGTGCGTGATTTACATGGGCGTCCATGACATGCAACGGCAAGCTCTAAATGTGTTTCGGATGCGGCTAATGGGGGCAGAGGTGCGTCCAGTAGAAGCTGGTACGGGAACGCTCAAAGATGCTACTTCAGAGGCAATTCGGGATTGGGTGACGAACGTAGAAACAACCCACTATATATTGGGATCGGTCGCAGGTCCTCATCCCTACCCAATGCTGGTACGTGACTTCCATGCAATAATTGGAGAAGAAACTCGCGTTCAGAGCTTGGAGAAATGGGGAGGACTACCAGATATTCTCTTGGCTTGTGTAGGTGGTGGTTCTAACGCGATTGGACTGTTCCATGATTTTGTAAATGAACCATCTGTGCGCCTGATTGGAGTTGAAGCAGCGGGTGAAGGCGTTGACACAGACAAGCATGCAGCAACTCTGACAAGAGGGCGGGTTGGGGTGTTGCACGGTGCTATGAGTTACTTATTACAAGATGACGATGGTCAGGTAGTGGAGGCACATTCGATTAGTGCAGGTCTGGACTATCCTGGCGTTGGTCCAGAGCATAGCTATCTTAAGGATATAGGTCGCGCTGAATACTACAGCGTGACCGATAAACAGGCGCTAGAAGCATTGCAGCGCCTCGCACAACTAGAAGGCATTATTCCGGCTCTAGAAACTGCTCATGCGATCGCCTATTTAGAAATGCTTTGTCCACAGCTTGATGGTAATGCCCGGATTGTGATCAACTGCTCTGGCAGAGGTGACAAGGATGTGCAAACTGTTGCTCAAGTCATTAGTAGTTAGTGGTTAGTCGTTAGTGGTTAGTCTTTAGTAGTGAGTGGTTACGAGAACAACACCTAACAATCAACAACTAACAACTAACAAATAACAACTAACCACTAACAATTCCCCAATTAACAATTAACAAAATGATAGCTGTAAATCACGCGAACGTTGACAACATGCAAGAGCCGAATGACTCCCATTGGTCTGTTTTCTTGCAACAGCTACTCGACCGTCAATCACTGACCGTTGATCAAGCAGCAGATTTGATGCAGGGGTGGCTTGCAGATACTATTCCGCCCGTACTATCGGGAGCAATTTTGGCAGCAATTCAAGCAAAAGGAGTATCTGCTGCAGAATTGGCAGGCATGGCAGGCGTTTTGCATTCCCAATCAGTATCGGGGAGTGGAGAAAATTCTGACCAATTACCAATTACCAATTACCAATCACCATTTCCCCTAATAGACACCTGCGGAACAGGTGGTGATGGGGCATCAACCTTCAATATTTCCACTGCTGTTGCTTTTGTAGCCGCTGCTGCGGGTGTAAAAGTAGCTAAGCATGGTAACCGTTCGGCATCTAGTAAGACTGGTTCCGCCGATGTGTTAGAAGCTTTGGGCATAAATCTCAACGCGACTCCTCAGAAAGTTAGGTCCGCAGTAGATGAGATTGGTATCACTTTTTTGTTCGCACCAGGATGGCATCCAGCACTCAAGGCGGTTGCTAGTTTGCGAAAAACTTTGAAAGTGCGTACTATTTTTAACCTGCTGGGTCCTCTGGTCAATCCGATGCGTCCTACAGGCCAGATTATTGGGGTATCGAATCCGCTTTTGGTAGAGACAATTGTTCAGGCTTTATCACAACTGGGAACTCGGCGAGCGATCGCGGTGTACGGACGAGAAAAGTTAGACGAGGCTGGTTTGGCAGACTCAACTGACGTGGCGGTACTTCAAGACCAACAGGTGCGTCGCCTAGTACTGAATCCTCAAGAACTAGGTTTAAGTCCTGCTCCCACTGCCGCATTGGTGGGTGGAGACGTGCAGGAAAACGCTTCGATCTTGAAGGCAGTCCTACAAGGAAAAGGTACCCAGGCACAACAAGATGTCGTCGCTTTAAATGCAGCGCTAGCACTCCAAGTTGGCGAAGCAATTGACCAAGTGACGGATATTAAAGAAGGTTGTGTCAAAGGTATCGTGGTAGCCAAAGAAATTCTGCGCAGCGGCGAAGCTTGGACAAAGCTCGAACAACTCGCTAAATTTCTCAAGTAGTTAGTAGTTATTAGTTAGTGGTTAGTAGTTAGTAGTTAGTAGTTAGTGGTTAGTAGTTCTTTTTAACAAATAACAAATAACAACCAACAACTAACAACCAACAACCAACAACCAACAACCAACAACTAACAACTAACAACTAACAACTAACAACTAACAACTAACAACTAACAACTAACAACTAACAATCAACAATAAACTAAACACAGGGTAAAAGTTCATGATAGTAGTAATGAAAAGTGGTACACCTGCTGACGAAATTTCTCGGGTCAGCAAGGAATTACATGAAGATTTCGGAGTAACAGTAGAAAAAAGCGTTGGCGAACATAAAGTTGTTTTAGGTTTAATTGGCGATACTGCTACCCTCGATCGGATGCAAATTCAGAATAGCAACCCTTGGATTGAGCAGGTATTGCGAATCGAGAAACCTTTCAAGCGAGTGAGTCGAGAATTCCGTCATGGAGAACCTAGTGAGGTTGTTGTATCCACGCCCAACGGTCCGATCGCTTTCGGTGAAAATCATCCAATTGTGTTAACTGCTGGACCTTGCTCAGTTGAGAATGAAGAGATGATTGTGGAGACGGCAAAACGGGTTAAAGCAGCAGGAGCGCATTTTCTGCGTGGTGGGGCATACAAACCTCGCTCCTCACCCTATGCATTTCAAGGGTATGGTGAAAGTGCTTTAGATCTGTTAGCAGCAGCGCGTGAAGCCACAGGTTTGGGCATCATCACAGAGTTGATGGATGCTGCCGATTTACAAGTATTGGCTAGGACTGCTGATGTGATTCAGATCGGAGCCAGAAATATGCAAAACTTCTCATTGTTAAAGAAGGTAGGCGCTCAAGATAAACCTGTGTTGCTAAAGCGAGGAATGGCAGCCACGATTGATGAGTGGTTGATGGCGGCAGAATATATTCTGGCAGCAGGAAATCCAAATGTGATTCTTTGCGAACGCGGTATTAGAACTTTTGATGCCAAATATGCTCGCAACACTTTAGATTTATCAGTGATTCCAGTATTGCGATCGCTCACACATCTACCAATTATGATTGACCCCAGTCATGGTACAGGTAAATCTGAGTATGTTCCACCTATGGCGTTGGCAGCGATCGCCGCAGGTACAGATGCTTTGATGATTGAAGTTCACCCAAATCCAGCCAAAGCACTATCTGATGGACCCCAATCCCTGACCCCCGAGAAGTTTGACCGCTTGGTTCAAGAAATGTCAGTCCTCGGCAAAGTTGTCGGTCGTTGGTCAGAGGAGCGTGCCTTGGTAGCTTCTGTTTAGTTCGACGACTAATATTAGGCTTAGTACGTGGCGATCGCCCATCCTTCCTAAACCTTGGGTGGGCAAGATGCCATTCGTGTCAACAATAACGCGTTACAAAATTTCTCGTTTCCACGCTCTATGTGGGAATGCATTACTTGTGGGCTGCTGCCTCCGGATTAAATAGGGGGCCGCAGCCCCCCCCAAAAAAAAATTTAAAAGAAGACCGCCC
>CAXTSI010000336.1:0-1101 GCA_964246695.1 uncultured bacterium | reverse complement strand
CCTCTTTTTTGGGTATTCAATTAGTTGGGGGTTGCTCCCTCCATTTAATGGGGGCGCAAGCACCCCACACTAGAAAAGCTTTACCATGCAGCAGCCCAGTCAGAATAACTCGGTTACATTTTCAATCAGAATCGTTACGAACTTCTGTAATTGCGTAATAAGCTTCGTTCTTCAAAATTGCAAGTAGACACTGCTATAAACACCCTGCTCAATAGTTGCGAGCTAATGGTAAGCAGTGTCATACATTACTATATTTTTAGTTACATAAAAAATACAAAAAATATCTAAAAAAAACATCTAAAGAATAGACAAATTTATCGCAAAAAACTATGTTGCAATTATTATTAAAATTTCATATTATTTAAATGAGTGGTAGCGTTTATTACAGTTTGATGTGGTTCATCTAAGATGTTGGGTTAAAAACTCTACAACGCAACCCAGAGTGCTTCCTACTCTAATAAATAGTAATCACTTTTGGCGATTAGAACGCAACAAGATATAAGATGAGCAGGCAAATTTCGTCGGCTTTGAGTTATATTGATCACTCATTTTTTCCCCGATAAATCAGAGGATTATATTTCATGGCAGATTCTTCTAACAATGGTAGTGATTCCGCAGCTAATGTCCTGAAGGACTCTCCTTGGGGACGCTTGAGTGAAGTCACTTCTCTAGATAATGTAGCAAAAGGCTTTGCGAGTGCCACTGGTGGCGATTCTGCTGGCGGCAGCCCAGTAGGCAGTGCTGGCGGTAGTGCCAACAGTGATGCCCCCTATGGCGGTAATCCCTTTGCTAACTTTGGCAACCCAAATGCTTCTGGTAACGTGTTTACTGGTGGCACAAACCCTTGGGCTAGTCTTGGCAATTCCGGTGGTGGCAGCAACACCCAGTCTGGTGGCGCTTCCTCTGGCGGTGCAGGCGGCTTTGGTGGCGGTCAGACATCTGGCGGCGCAGGTAGCTTTGGCGGTGGTCAGCCTTCTGGCGGTGCAGGTGGCTTCGGTGGCGGTCAGACATCTGGCGGTGCAGGTGGCTTTGGCGGCGGTCAGACATCTGGCGGTGCAGGTGGCTTTGGCGGCGGTCAGCCTTCTGGCGGTGCAGGTGGCT
>CAXTSI010000335.1:0-10516 GCA_964246695.1 uncultured bacterium | reverse complement strand
TTTACTTGGTTGTCTGGGGGGTGTGTCCCCGCCCCTACGGTAAGATGGTCTACCCAAATGAATATAGGACTTACGCATTGACAGAAATAGTTAAGTATAAGTCAATACATTTCATTCAAGCACCAGATCAGAAACCCGGTTTCTCCTAGAAACCGGGTTTCTTTGCTGCCACCTATCCTTAACTGAACCGTATTGAAGTATAAGTCCGGATGAGTCCGGCAAAAGGTAAACCACAATTTGACCGTAGGGGCGCGGTTTCCGCGCCCTTACCACATGGCACTGGTTCTGTTTCAGAGCGATGCCAAAAAGGTGCAGAGCTTTCTTTGGGGCATCGCTCGTCCGTCTTAAACGACCGAATTCCGTCATACATATGATGCTTAATTTGTGAGCGTGCGTAAGTCCCAGAATATTGCGCTCCCCAGCCCTACCGAAACCACTTCATACTTAATTATTTTTGTCAATGCGTAAGTCCGATAATATTTCAAATAACAATTTGAAAATGTCAAAAAAATTTACATTAACCTGATATTATTTCAGATTTGTGACTAGGTTATCGATTTTTTTATTTGGTCAGCTAATTGAGTATTGACTATTGACTATCATATCCAGTTTGAGTGGTGTTACTTTTTGGTAAAACCTCACCATTCTGCGTGGGTTTAGGAGTGGACTGAACTGTAGATTCCTTGCTAGGCGGCTGACATTTACTTGCATTGTCCCCTTTCGATGGAGAAAATTTCAATTCTTTTTTCAACTTTTTAAAACTGGAGGAGTCCATTCTTGCTTCATCTCCTGCTTTCAGCAACGGTATACTTGTAGGAGAAGTCGTTCTTTGTCCAATTGAGCAGACTCGAAGATAAACCCAATTGTCTTGAAAAATTGATTTAGCAGGTTCTTTTTTGTGAGGAATAATTTGCAAAACACTACCTAGAGGGGCGATCGCTTCGGTTTCAGGCAGAGGTGTCATTCTATTTAATGTTATTTCAGCATTAGTCTCAATCACCTCCCCTTGTGCTACCTGAGTAGCAGACTTAGTAGGGGTGACAGATGGCTGTGGATTCGGTGAAGCAGTAACAGGTGCTTTCATGCGACTCAGCCAACCCTGGTGATGCAACTGATATCCCAGTACAACACCTCCTACAACCACTGCAGCGAAGATGAACAACCCGATCGGCATCGACAGTTTTAAATTTTGGACAGGCGGTCGCGGCGGTGGCTGAGTTATTTGCTGGGGTACAGGTTGTGTTGGCGATACTCGTAGCGTCGGTGGCTGAAGTGTCAAATCACTGATAACTTGAGCCGCTGATTGGTAACGTTCCTGAATGTCTTTCTTCAACAGCTTGTCTAGAACCTCACCCAATTCACTACTAACCGGAATTCTCAAATATTGTCGCCAATCTGCAACCCAGCCATAGCCATGATCTACCCACAATTGAAAAGGGGAAATCCCTGTCAGCAAATGAAAGCAGGTAGCCCCCACACTGAACAAATCACTAGCTGGGTAAGCCTCACCACCTTTTATCTGTTCAACTGGGCTATACCCATGTGAGCCAATGGTCGTCCCCGGTTTAGTCTGCACTGTTGCGGTCAGTTGCTTCGATGCTCCAAAATCAATCAACACCAGATCCTCGCCAGATCCGCTTGTGAGTGGAGAATTTGTCCCCCTTTTTAAGGGGAGTTGGGGGGATCTTTGCATAATATTCTGTGGCTTGATATCTCGGTGAATCACCCCACGCTCATGGATAAAGTTGAGAATGGGCAGTAAATCGAGCAACAGTTCCCGAATCTCCCTTTCGCTATACGTTAAGCGCACCTCCAATTCTTTTAGTAAATTCTGCCCATCAATAAACTCTTGCACCAAATACAGGTTGTTGTCTTGCTCAAAATAAGCTAATAGTGTGGGAATCTGCGGATGCTTTCCTAGTTCTTGCAGTCGCTTTGCCTCTTCTTCAAACAGCTGCTTTGCCTTATTCAGTGCCCATGTTCCCTGAACTTTGGGTGCTAATTGCTTGACGACACAATGTTCATTTAGCTTGTCTACATCTTCTGCCAGATAGGTTCTACCAAATCCACCCTCATCTGAAAGCAGCTTTGCGATCCCATAGCGTCCTCTTAATAGCGGTATCAATTGTGTCCCGCAACTCTGGCAATACCTTATCCCCTTAGAGTTTTGGGGATTTGGGCAATCGGGGTTAAGGCAGCAGATCATTGTCCGGTAAGGGTGAATGTGTTATGATTTATGATATAATAGCCAAAATTTTTATTAACAAAATTGTCAAATTTGTCTTAGCAAAAATTTGTCTTTTACTTTTTCTATTTTACTTTTTATCTGTGTTCATGAGACGGGCGATCGCCAGGTTTAGGGATGGCATGGATTTAGATTCGTTAATCTAATAGGTAAAAGAAATAATATAGGACGTAAGCACGCTCACAAATTGAGCATCATGTGGATAACGGAATTTGGTCGTTTCAGATCGTAGAATTGACCACGTGGTAAGTAAGGGCGCGGAAACCGCGCCCCTACGGTTTTATGGTCTACCCAAATGAATATAGGACTTACGCATTGACAGAAATAGTTAAGTATGAGTCCGGATGAGTCCGGCAAAAGGTAGACCACAATTTGACCGTAGGGGCGCGGTTTCCGCGCCCTTACCACGTGGCACGGGTTCTGTTTCAGAGCGATGCCCAATAGGAGCAGAGCTTTCTTTGGGGCATCGCTCGTCCGTCTGAAACGACCGAATTCCGTCATACATATGATGCTTAATTTGTGAGCGTGCGTAAGTCCCAGAATATTGCGCTCCCCAGCCCTACCGAAACCACTTCATACTTAATTATTTTTGTCAATGCGTAAGTCCGATAATATTTCAAATAACAATTTGAAAATGTCAAAAAAATTTACATAAACCTGATATTATTTCAGATTGGTGACTAGTTTATCGATTTTTTTATTTGGAAAGCTAATTGACTATTGACTATCGACTATCAGATCCAGTTTGACTGGTGTTATTCTTTGGTAAAACCTCACCATTCTGCGTTGGTTTAGGAGTGGACTGAACTGCAGGTTCCTCACTAGGCGGACATTTACTTGCATTGCCTCCTTTGAGTGGAGTAAATTTCAATTCTTTTTTCAAGTCTTGAAAACGGGAGGAGAGAATTCTTGCTTCATCTCCTTGTTGAAGCAAAGGTGTACTTGTAGGAGAAGTTGTTCTTTGTCCGATTGAGCAGACTCGTAGATGAACTGAAGCGTCTTGAAAAGCTGATTTAGCAGGTTCTTTTTTGTGAGGAATAATTTGCAAAACACTACCTGCAGGGGCGATCGCTTCGGTTTCAGGCAGAGGTGTCATTCTATTTAATGTTATTTCAGTATTAGTCTCAATCACCTCCTCTTGTGCTACCTGAGGAGCAGACTTAGTAGGGGTGACAGATGGAAATGGCTGTGGCTTCGTTGAAGTAGTAAAAAATGCTTTCATGCGACTCAGCAAATCCGGCTGATTATGCAACACGTATCCCAGTACAAGACCTCCTACAACCACTGCAGCGAGGATGAACAACTGGATCGGCACGGTTAAGCCGAACTTCTTCTTAGTTGTAGGAATAACTTGAGTTGCGTTATTTGAAAGGCGGTGAGGTGAAACTTGTGTAGGCGTTCGCGGTGAGGTGGCAGCTGATATTGAGGCTTGGACGGCTTGGGCTTTTGAAAGGTTTGATTTTGGTTCGGAGTACTTGACTTGATAGTGTACTAAAGCGATGGTGACATTATCGTGTCCATTTTTAGTGTTAGCAATTTCTAATAACTTTTCTGTGACATCAACTACATCTAACCCCGAAGTAATAATTGGCAAGATTTCTGTGTCCCAGTACTGCTCTACGCGATCGAAGTCACTCAAACCGTCGGAACACAGAAGGAAAACACAGTCTTCGTCAAGGATAAACCGCTGTGCTGTAGGATGCAATGAACTGCTGGGACTCATGCCCAATGCCTGTACCAGCGACCCGGAAGCACCCTGGTGTAAGGCATCCCGGTATGTAGCATAGCCAAGGCGCACTTCGCGAGAGGCGACATCATCGTCGAGGGTCACTTGATAACAGTTGTAGCGTGTAATCAAGTAGGCACGACTATCACCAACGTGGGCAATATACATGGAGTGGGCAATAGGCAAAGCCATTACTAAGGTTGTGCCCATGCGTTGCCGTCCGGTTCGTTGTTGGCTATCGTTGATCTGGCTAATTTTGTCGTTAGCAACTGCGGCGGCTTGTTCTAAGTCTTCGAGAAGAGTTGCGGGGTCTATGTGGTCGGAGGAAATATTTGTGAGCTGTTGCACCTGCTGCTGGATGGTTTCAATTGCTAAATTAGAGGCAACGTTACCTCCCTCGTGTCCACCAATGCCATCACAGACAATGGAGAGAGCTGATGGTTGAGGTGGTTTGGTGATGGTAGTGCCACTACTGGGATAACAGGCATCTTCGTTACGTTGGCGGCTGGGTCCGGTGTCGGTCTTAGTAGCAATTTTGATTGTGGGTGTTTGCGATCGCCCTATTTCTACCAATCCTCGATCTAAAATTGCGACCAGTTGTTCACTAGAGTGTATTTCTCCCAGATGCAAACAACGGCAAATTTCGCCCAAGAATTCAGCTATGGCTGGTTTTGCCGTAGGCACTAATTGCTGCCAAAATTCGCCGATCTGTGGCAATTCTGGTGCTGAATTTAAGTCGGGTCGCAATTCCAACAAGCGGACTAAAGACCCTTCTACTCTTAACAAATGGGGATCGAGCAAGCTAGAGGCGACGCCTTCATTAACCAGAGGCTGCCATAATTGAGCTGTCTGCCATAGCCAACTTAGTTGGCGCATTGATGTTGCAGATCCCCAAGCAGTGGACAGCTGGCTACACAGCTGCACAACATTTGCTGCACCATCTACATTGAGCGGCGGTTTTTCTAAAAGTAATATTTCTTGCTTAGATCCGCCATCAGTTAGCGTCAGCACTCCGTATACCTGCGGTACGTGTAAGCGGTAGGGAATGAGCCGCAAATAGGGTCTAATCACCTGTAAATATTCTGCTGAAGGCGAATTCGGTACTAAACCCGGTTTGGTATCTAAAAGAATAGATTTGCTGATTACTAAATAGCGATCGGCTAATATTTCTCCGGAGTTGCCTACACTTGGACTCTCTCCCACAGTCCAGAGATAACGTTTGGGCAAGGGTGTGCGGCATTGCTGGCAAAAGTTATGTGTCAGGGGGTTGGGAGCCTGACAAGTGTCATTTGGGCAGTAAAGCGTTGCCGCGTCATTTTCCATAGTCTTCGCACCGATCAGCAATTGGCATTTTCTTCTAGAGCATCAGCGAAAGCGGCTGTGTTGACCGCTCAGATCTCTTTTACTCGATCTATCCAAGTTTGGATTACAATCTTAGCCTGCGGATGAAAATACTTGCACTCCACTGATTGACAAGCTCCCAACAAATAATTTCCACTTTCCTGACAATCCAACTAGCCGTCACTAGATGCTATTCCCATAACGGACATACCGAAGATGCTGTTAGTCGTGGCTGCTGACAATTATGCTATGTGCTTATTCTAAATTACTCCATCAGAAAGATGAGATCATCCTAGTCTTTCTCTAGTTTATAAGTAGGTGGGCTGCAATAAACAAACTTAAGTCCAAGTCATATAAAATTTAAGTAAAGGCGTCAGACGTCTTTTAAGTGATTACTGATTGCCGCTGTGCTTAAGAATGTAGGTTCGTTGCCACAGTTATTGTCACACCCGCTACTGTCTACAGCAAATTTAACGAGCGCGAGAGTGTAATGGAAGATAACAAAGAAAAAGAGATTCATCGCTCAGTAAACCCCGGCGATGTAATTTCTGAGGAACCACAAAGCGTTGAAGAAAAGTCAAAGCAACTTGCCGTCGATTCTCCTGACATTACAGGGGATCATATTACAGTGCCGACATACTTTGTTGTAGAAGAGCCAGACGGCGAAGAAAAGGCTCTACACCATGTTAAAGATGCAGAAGAAATTTCTGATGTGATTCGACAAGCACGAGTTGACGAAAACGGAAATCGCATTTGGTAGTAGTTATTCATCAAGAAGGGAACAGGGAACAGGGAACAGGGAACAGGGAACAGGGAGGAACCTCCTGTTCCCCGTCCTTGGGCACGGATTTCCCGCTCATTCTAAAGGGAGTCAGAAACCCCCGCCTAAGAAGGCGGCTTTGTTTTGGACGGGGTCAAATCCACTTAAATAACCTACACTGTTAAGAGTTCCCTGTTAAGAGTTCCCTTCATCATGAGGAAGCAGTTAGCTAGGCGATAGGTGAGTGCTGATAGCTGATAATTATTGATTAGCTTCGACTGCAACCTGGGGGAGTCCCATGCTGTAGTTGGTAACGCGCGCAGAGAGATTATAGCTAATTTCGCCTTTGTGCAGGAGCGATCGCAGATAATGCTCCAAGTCTGACCCAATGCGGCGGAGGTTGTAGTCTGTTAAGTCCCTCCCACTAGATGCTTCTACAAGTTCATCAAATAGACGATAAATCTTTTGTAGAGCATCTTCATTCCAGTTGAATTCGTTGTCTGGGTCAACATCCAAGGTTAGGACCTGATTACTGGGAACGAGTTCGCCATCCCGATCAATTTCACCAGCAAAAATTCGGATATGCCGGGTTGTTGACTTGAGCAGCATTGGGTTGTCCATAAGATTGTGTAAGATTTAGGTTGTTATTGATACGATCTGCCTAATACCTATCAGGCGCATGCCTTATGGGGTGGGTAGTTCTATATTAATCCCTATCAGGGATTGAAATCATTGTAAACGCCATCCCCCAAAGAGGAAGTGGGGGGACAAATCAATTAAAAATTAAAAATTAAAATTTTTTTAATTTTACATTTTTAATTTTTAATTCTTATACTCCCCCCCCAACTCCTTTAACGAGAGGGAATCATCCCTGTCTGGCGGGCGTAAGCAAAAATCCCGCCTACGTCAATCACTGGTTCCACGTCTCCCAAGGGTTTGAGATTGTATGTCTTGCCGAGGCTGTGGTTTATCAACTGATTGTGTTCAAAATCAATCGACACTTCTTGACCAGTTTTAAATTGGTCGCATAACCTTTCCTCCGACTCCCAAGGGTAAAGTTCTCCTGTAGCGGTACAGTTGCGGAAAAAGATGCGGGCATAGGATTGGGCAACCACTACCTCGACGCCACTAGCGCCTAGGGCAATGGGGGCGTGTTCCCGTGAGGATCCGCAGCCGAAGTTTTCCCCAGCCACAATGATTGGGTAGGCTGTTTTCATTTCTCCTGGAACCACAAATTTTTCACTCGTGTCTGGTAATCCAGCTAAAGCATAGCTGCCAAGCTTTTCGTACTCATCACGCTTGGAAGGAACTAAGGTAAGGTACTCGGCTGGAATAATTTGATCGGTGTCTATATTATCGAACAGAACGAAAATTAAACCCCTAATTAATTTCTTCATAAAAGTCTCCCGTATTTTCTCCTGACCAAATCGTACATCCAGTAATTTTACGTAATTTTATCGCAACTACGTCTAGCTCTCATCCTATTAAAAAAACTCCGAGTTTTTACTTACGTATAACTACTAGTTTATTAGTAACAAGTCAAACTTTTCTTAATTTATAAATAAAGTTGATGTAAAAACCTTTAAAAAGCTAGAACAAGTTCTTACAGAAACTTTATTGTATAGAATCTTAAAAACTCAATAATGGTTATGGCTTGGTTAAACCACCGCGCACACAAGAGCGGAAAATGAAAACTTTCAAGTCTTACCAAGAAAAAACAAGGGAGAGTCAAAGGGAAGAAAAATCATGTTGATGAACTCGGCTGTTAATTCAAAAAATTTCGATTTCAAAAAAATATAAAGTATTTTGGCTGGCAATATACCTCCTCACCCTGATTACTACCAACGAAAGGAATCCCAATAGCTATGAACTCCAAAGCATTACCACGTCAAGTAAATAATATCGAAGTAGGTGTTTATGAGTGCGAAATGCATATAAAATTCCGGTTGATCGAGGAAAACAGTCTATTGGCGGATCGCGATCAACTGTTGCAGGTACTGCTAGACGCTTTGACTGAGGGTTGTGACGACTTTCTGGAAACCTTGCAAACGTCTGTAAAGGTTCAGGAAGTTTCTGAGTTAAAAGCCTCACCGCAAATGCGACGCCAACTGATGCGCTTGAGAAATTCTACTGATAGTATTCAATAGTCACGCATTGTCATCTCAGTAGAGGCAAACTGTGCATCACCTTGGAATTGGAGAATTTTTTTAGGTTAGCAAGTGCGTAATAACTTTTGCATAGCAACCTTGACCAATGCATGCCAGGTGCATTTCACCAAGTTTTTATTCTACTAAACAAGACAGGGACGCACTCACTCCTCTACTTAGCAGTCAACCTGTGCTACTTAGCAAGACCATGTTCTAAAGCAAAACGAACTAACTCGGTACGGCTATTGGTGCCGGTTTTGCTAAACAAACGGCTGACGTACTTTTCAACATTGCGGACACTAGTCTCTAAGCGACGAGCTATTTCTTTATTCATCAACCCTTCAGCTACCAAGTTTAAAACACTTTGTTCTCTGGGGGTCAAGTCGATTGTGAAAGGTGGACTTGATTGAGCGATCGCACTTCTTTGAGTTAATAATGCCTTAATTTGAGCAATCTGATTCGCCAGTTCAGCAATATCGGGAGCTTCACCATCTTCATGAGTGGCTTGAGTAATGCTTGCACGACGAGAAAGCAAGTTTTCGACAATTGCCACTAACTCATCTGGATCGAAGGGCTTGGGTAAATAGGCATCAACACCAGCTTGATAACCTTGGATGCGATCGGTCGTCATGCCTTTAGCAGTTAAAAATACCACAGGTAGCTTTTGGAAGCGGGAGTCTTCTCGCAGTTGCTTGAGGAACTGATAGCCATCCACCCTAGGCATCATGATATCGGAAATTACCAAATCAGGTGTGTTCTGCTGCATCAACTCCCAGCCCTCACGGGCGTTACTGGCAACTTGAACGCTAAAACCGCTTTCAAGCAAATAGTCTTTGACTGCTTCACGCAATCCCGGT
The DNA here is from genome assembly GCA_964246695.1 of uncultured bacterium. Lineage (GTDB taxonomy): Bacteria > Cyanobacteriota > Cyanobacteriia > Cyanobacteriales > Nostocaceae > Stigonema. Next base: position 1,440 of record CAXTSI010000335.1, on the reverse strand, counting down.
TCATCATCTACCAGTAACAGATGTGCTGACATCTAAGAGTTTCCTTTGGGCGACTTTTCTCCAATTTAGCGAAATTTTACAGAAGTTGGTTGTTAGTGGTTAGTGGTTAGTGGTTAGTTGTTAGTTGTTAGTGGTTAGTTGTTAGTTGTTTTTTTGACAACTAACAACCTTTCGGGTGACGCTCCTTCTCCCAATTCCTCGCCGCTGCGCGAACGTCGAAGATCGCAACGCTTACGCAGTCGCCTACGGAGGAACCAGTGCGCCTATACGAGGGCAAGTGCAGGACAAGAGCGTCGGAAACCTGACATAGAGCACCGCAGTTTCTTTCGGAGGGAAACCCTCCGAAAGAACTGCTCGCTGGCTCACCAACAACCAACAACTAACAACTAACGACTAACAACTAACAACTAACAACTACAACCACTCAATTATCTTCGCTTTGTCGGATAATTTGGCTGACCGTTGCCCAGCAGTACGCGCCCTAGCAGTGAACAAACCAATCGGAGTATTTAATAAATCTCCAAGGCTGGCTTTAAGAGCTAAAGCCTTGAGGCTGTCTGTTGGCAATTCCTTCAACAACCAGCGTCCTAGGCGATAGCAGCATTCCTTAAGTGTAATGTCCCGCATCAACTCCACACCGTGCAGTTCATGCAGATAGCGATTTGAGCGCCCATAGCGCCGCCATTGACTTTCCAGTTCCTTGAGTGTAGCGCGGTGACGGTGCTGCACGATCGCGCTAGGAGCAAATTCCAAACGCCCAATATTTTGTCTGATTATCCGCCAACATATATCAGCATCCCCCCCTGAGGTGAGATAGGGACGAAACAAACCTACTTTTGTAAAGGCTTGCTGTCGAATTGCCAAATTTGCGGTTTGACCGTAGGGACAAAACTTATGAGCAAGAGTGTGCTTTTGTGAAAGGGTTTCTTGGCGCTCTGCGTGATGTTCTAGCAGGGTTTTTCCTGGTAGCGCCACAATCTCACCTGCGACAATTACCACATCATGGTTGACAAAAGGCGCTATCAATGATATAAGCCATTCTGGTTGTGGACGGCAATCTGCATCGGTAAAGGCAAGTATTTCTCCAGTAGCGGCGCGAATGCCTGTATTACGAGCAGCGTAGGAGCTTTGAATTTGGTTTTCGCTCAACGGGTGAATTGCGAGTGGGCAATTTTCAGCAGCTGTTTGAAGTAAAAATGAAGTGCGATCGCTACTGTTATTGTCTACCAGCAAATACTCCACCTGCTGTTTTGGGTAAGTTTGAGCCAACAGACAACGGATTAACTCTGGCAAATCCGCCTCACCGTTGTATATGGGTACAATCACTGATACCTTTGGTAAGAAGGTGTCATTATTCATATATTTATTTTAGATTTTGGATGAGGAATTGCTAATTGCTAATTGCTAATTGCTAATTGTGAGTCCAGTCCTGTTCGCGTA
>CAXTSI010000334.1:0-10526 GCA_964246695.1 uncultured bacterium | reverse complement strand
AAGCCCAATCAATGGGGAAATCTTGGCGGGTGAGGACGGTCAGTGCTATCTCGTAGCCTGCAATTGCCATATCTTGGTTGACCGCCTTGCTACCCAGAGGGAATTGTTGAATTAGCAAGCTGAAATTGAAAATCTTCCTGGCGATGTGCTGTGCTTGATCTGGCTCGACTTCGGATAAGATATCAGTTGCCCAGTTTCGCAGCAGATCAGTCAAATTATTATTCAATTTGTCGAGGTTTGCTTGCAGTAACGGATACACTACTTGCTGATTGCCGTCACTCTCTTCGGTTGCCTGCAATACCTTCATCAGAAAATTAAGATCGTCATCAGCAGTTGCTGCTACTGGTGAGTTACTTTGGGTTGAAGGACGGGACAAACCCAATACCCTTGCTAGCATATGGGCAATATTGCTGAAAAAATCACGCTGCATTTTGGTTTCCTTGTTCTACCAGCATCAATGCCACTTTGTATCTATCGCGTTAATTAGATTCAGACTTGATCAATAAGATATTATTTCTGTTTTTAACTTCAAAGCCTTTTCCAGTTTTTCCTGAACAGTTTTTTACACATAAGATTCATTTATATTTTATAGGAATCCTAAATCATTCTTGAAAAGTCTCGCTTGTAGGGTGGGCACTGCCCACCATATCCCAATACGGTTGCTGTTAGTAGGGTTCAGTCATCGAAGATCCCCCCAACCCCCCTTAAAAAGGGGGCTATGTTCACCTGTGTTTAAGGGGGGCTAGGGGGGATCAATATTCCACCATAACCCGGATATGGTGGGCAGTGCCCACCCTACGCAATACTACTCGGTTAAGGTTTTTTTGATGGTAATTCTGGTTGTAGAGACGCGATTAATCGCGTCTCTACAGGGTTTCTCGTAATTGTAATTATTTTAACCGAGCAGTATTGCCACCCTACGTGTATTTCAAAAATCAAATAGGAATCCTATAATATTGAATCCTGTCTACTTACTTAGCAGTCAAAACTTTGGCATAATCAGACCTTGAACACGCAAAGGAATGTAATGCAAATCATGCCAATATCCCCAGATGAGTATGACAGCCCTTGGAAAGAAACCATCGAAATCTACTTTCAGGAGTGCATGGAATTTTTCTTTCCTGTAGCGAGTGCGGAAATAGACTGGAAGCGAGGCTATACTTTTCTGGACAAAGAGTTACAGCAAGTCGTTCGAGACGCGGAACTAGGACAAAGATTTGTAGACAAACTCGTTCAAGTCTGGCAGCGTAGTGGTGAACAAAGGTGGGTATTAATTCATCTGGAAATCCAAAGTTCTGAAGAAAGCAACTTTGCTAAGCGGATGTATGTCTACCACTATCGCTTGTTTGACCGTTACAATTTGTCTATAGCTAGTTTAGCCATCTTGGGTGACGATCGCCCAACATGGAAACCAGATCAGTAGAGACGCGATTAATCGCGTCTCTACTTTGGGGTTGTGAAGTCAAATTTAAGTTTCCCGTGGTGAAATTGCTTGACTATAGCCAAAGATGGGCAGAATTAGAAGACAATTCTAACCCCTTTGCCACAGTAGTTATGGCTCATTTGAAGGCAAAGGAAACACGTCTTGATGACTCTAGGCGGAAACGGTGGAAGCTGGATTTAACCAAACGACTTTATGAAAAGGGTTATCAGCGGGAAGAAATCATTAACCTATTTCGATTTATCGATTGGGTAATGAGATTACCCGAAGAATTAGAACGTAGTTTTTGGCAAGAAGTCACTCAATATGAGGAGGAAAAGAAGATGCCGTATGTAACTACTGGAGAGAGAATTGGTCTTCAAAAAGGACTGCTGGAAGGCATTAAAATGGGTTTGGAACTAAAATTTGGCAGTGAAGGGCTGGGAATCATACCAGAGATACAAGAAATACGAAACGTAGATATATTAAAAGCAATTCTTACCAGTATCAAGACTGCAAATACTATAGAAGAACTGCGACGAGTATATCAATAATTCACCAACAAAGGGCGGCGCTAGCCGTCCCTATGAGGAGAAAAGAATGCCGTATATTACCATTGGAGAGAGAATTGGTATTCAAAAAGGTCTTCAACAAGGACTGCTATCGGGTATTAAAGTGCTCTTGGAAGTGAAATTTGGTAGCGATGGGTTAACAATATTACCAGAAATTGCTCAGATAGAGAACGTGGATGTATTAGAGACAATCCTCACCAGTCTCAAGACAGTGAATACTCTAGAAGAACTGCGACAAGTTTATCAACAATGACCCACAATAGACGGCGCTAGTACATGACGGCGGAAATAACGCTACCATCTCAAACAGCCAAAACCCTTGTATTTCAAGCTTTTTAATTTTTAATTTTTAATTTTTAATTCCGCTCAGCGGCGCTAGCCGTCTGTATACTGATTTTATGGAGGTTGACAAGTGCCTTCTCCGTTTCCTGGGATGAACCCCTATTTAGAAAAGCCTGCATTATGGTCAGAAGTACATAATTTGTTGATAGTGGCAATCTTTGATGCGCTAAATCCTCAACTGCGTCCTAAATATCGAGTCGCTATCGAACAAAGGGTGTATCAGACTACGGATGAAGATTCTCTGTTAGTAGGTATTCCTGATGTTGCTGTGCAAAGTTCTCAGACTGCAACGAACCAGAAAACACAAAATATTGCCGTTGCTGCACCCCCAGTTCAAGCTGTGACAGTGACAATTCCTATGCCTGAGACTGTCAGGGAAAGTTACCTGGAAGTGCGGGAGGTGACAACGCGGGAAGTCGTGACAGTAATTGAGGTACTCTCGCCTAAGAATAAGCGTTCTGGTGAAGGACGTAAGGCATGCGAGAAAAAACGTTACTCGGTGCTAGGAAGTTTCACCAATTTAGTTGAGATTGACTTGCTGCGGGGTGGTAAGTCGATGCTGATTTTAAATAATAATATTCAAAGTGATTATCGGATTTTGGTGAGTCGAGGGTCACACCGCCCCAAAGCTGATTTATATGCTTTTGATTTACAAAATATGATTCCCTCGTTTCCGCTACCTTTGCGTTCGCAAGATGTTGAACCATTGCTGGATTTGCAAACATTATTAAGTGAACTATACGACCGCGCTAGTTATGATTTAGTCATAGATTATAGCCGGGAACCAGTACCACCACTGTCAGAAGCTGATGCAGCTTGGGCTGATGCACTGTTGCGGGAGAAAGGGTTAAGGTGATTGAAATATAAAATTTACCAGGATTATTATAAATGAATCAGTTAAGTTTTAGAGGTTTTCTACGAGATGTTAAGTATGTGTCTTGCTTAACATCTCAACTAGATAGTTACGATATCTCTCAATTCGATATTAATAAGGCAAAGGCATCGGGAATAATAAAGTTGGACTCTTCAGGAGGAAATAACTTGGCTTTTTCCAAGTGGGTTTCTCCTAAAAGAACTAGGTCATATCCGTTTGGTCGGCTTTATGATACGGCTCGGGTTATTTAAACTAATACTGTTTATGAATTTACAAAACTTATTTCTAAATGATGTAGAGGTTGAATTTATAACCAAGTTAAAGTTAACAGGCAAAATTATTGGTAGTTTGACTTTGCCTAGTACTCAAAATAGTATAGATGATTTTTCTAATATTAATAAACTGCGGTCTAATCAAAAAAACATATTGACGCTCTTAAATCAGGAAATGTACAATAATAGTAATGTACAAGTCTTAATTACTGGTAGAAATGAATAATATAATCAAAAGTCCGCTCAGATACCCTGGCGGAAAGTCAAAAGCACTTAAATATATTTTGCCTCATATTCCTTTAACTATGAAAATCTCTGAATTTAGAGAACCATTTGTAGGTGGAGGTTCAGTTTTTATTACCTTGAAGATTATTTTTGGTAAAAAAATAAAATTGTATTGGATTAATGACCTGAATTACGATTTATGTTGTTTTTGGGCATGCGCAAGAGATGATATTGACAGATTAGTAGAAGCAGTTGTAGCAATGAAAGAGAAATACTCAGAGGGAAGGGATCTATATAACTATTTAAAGGATGAAAAAACTATTCGGGATGAATTTGAAAGAGCAGTTAGATTCTTTATTATGAACAGAATTACCTTTTCAGGAGTAGTAGACGCAGGAGGATATTCTCAAAAGGCTTATGAAACGCGGTTTACACCATCTTCTATAGAAAGATTAAAAGAAATATCTAAGATTGTTTCGGGAGTTCATATTAGCCGTAGCGATTATGAAAAATTGTTATTGGACGATGGAGAAGATGTCTTTATATTTCTCGATCCACCCTATTTAACTGCAACGAAATCTAAGCTATATGGAGTAAAAGGAAATTTACATACTTCTTTTGATCATACAAGATTTGCAGAAGCTATGAAGAAATGTAAACATAAATGGCTAATTACTTATGATGATTCTCCCGAAATTAGAGAACTTTTTAGTTTCGCTAAAATAATTGAGTGTGAGGTGCAATATGGCATGAATAATTATAAACAAAACCATGCGGCAAAAGGAAAAGAGTTACTGATAAAAAATTATTGATTCTGAGGATATTCATAAAGCGCGAGCGCATAAGTATTTAGACTCACATCTTGCACCTGGGTGAAAAACCGGGTTTCTTGAGAATGACTAATGGTCAAACCCTTAATCTTTGGTTGAGAAACCCGGTTTTTTAGGTCTTGTTGAGAATGGTGCAAGATATCAGTAGACGAACATGATATGAGCCTCCGACTTGCGGCGTAGTCCGCAAGTGATATATGGAAGAAACATATTGTAACGGTTTTTTAGGTCTTGTTGAGAATGGTGCAAGATATCAGGAAGGCAACAGAAGCTATGGTGACAACCGTGGAACAAGCGATTATTCATAGTGACCCCGATATTTTATCGGGTATTCCTGTCTTCGTTGGCACCCGTGTCCCTGCCAAAACCTTGATTGATTATTTGTCAGGTGGTCACAACATTGATGATTTTCTGGACGATTTTCCCACCGTTAGCCGGGAGCAAGCTAACGCCTTCCTTAAGCAAGCCTTTAACTTATTGCTAACTCAAGTCCATGCGAGTGCTGCTTGACGAGTGCCTACCCAAAAAGCTAAAGCGAGAACTACCAGGGTATACGGTGATTACAGTGCCGGATCAAGGCTGGGCGGGGCAGAAGAATGGGGCGTTGCTAAGGTTAGCGCAAACAGAGTTTGATGTCTTTCTGACCATTGACCAAAATCTGACCAACCAGCAAAATTTGAGTAATATTGATCTGGCGATCGTTGTGCTAAGTGCCCAGGATAATCAGCTAGAAACCCTTCAACCTCTGATGCCTTTATGTTTTGGAAGCCCTAGAAACCATTCAGACAGGTCAGACTGTTCAGATTAGCTAGGCTGATGCGCGGGAATGGCTAAAGATTGCGATCGCACTCCGACAAACCCCACACTCTGCTGTCAATTGCTTCGCTCAAATTAAAAATTAAAAATTAAAAATTAAAAATTAATACCCCATGTCGCGCATCCAGGGGAACCTAAAAAAAGGACGCCTTTTTCCTCGCCCAATTCCTCTCCGCTGCGCGAACGCACTACGTGTCTCGTAAAAAATCAAATTCCTTCTCCATAAATGATAATGGTGCATGAAACCTAAATTTATTAATTCAAAATTGTTTATTTATTAATCTTCAATTTTTAATTTTTAATTTTTAATTTTTAATTATTTTGGTCAAAAATCTGGCATAATCACACCTTTAGTACCCATAAAACTGATGTAAATCATGCCGATGTCCACCGACAAGTATGACAGCCCTGGGAAAGAAGCTATAGAAACCTACTTTCAGGAGTGCGAGGTGAAGCCTTACAGCACCATTAAACCGTAGGGGCGGGGTTCCCCCGCCCTTACAATGTCGCACCAGTTCAATTGAAAACTGCTGTATATCATAACAACTACCAGACATAATATAACCCCTTTGCCATAGTAGTGATGGCTCATTTAAAAGCAAATAAAACACGTGTTGATGACGAAGATCGCAAACGGTGGAAGCTTTATTTAACAAAACGACTCTATGAACTCGGCTATCGGCGGGAAGATATCATCAACTTGTTTCGATTTATCGATTGGGTAATGAGATTACCTTCAGGCACCATTCTCAACAAGGTAGAGGATTGCTTGTGTTGAAGAAGAGTTAGTGGATTGGAATGCGGACAGTACCACAAAAGAGCCTAAACTTGAAAAAGATAAACTTTCCGGATCACCACGCTTATTCGCTATGGCCGACCCTAAAGACACGAATGCTACCAGTGGAAATGGACACGATGATTCAGTCTCTTCAGTCGCCGACGACGTAGATACAACCAACGACCCCAAAAATGATGGGGTATTTGACGACCAAGGGAATCAAAGCAACGGTAATACCGGAGGTAATATCAGCAGTGGCTGACCATTTCTTAGTGAAAGCTTACTATCATATTTACCATTGGCGGGAACAAGGTTGGTTCTTTTGTAAGCTAGGACACGAGATTGAGAACCAAGCTTGGTTGCACGGTTTGGTGCCTTCCTGCATTGTCTTAGAGTTTTTTAAGCTAGAGAAAGGCAAAGGATACTACCTTGTAAATCTACGTGACAAGAAGTATTACTACTGTGGTATTAACCTTGCGTCTATTTGGCAAAAGCTAAGAGAGGTAAATGGCTTTTGTCACAATAGTGTAGTATGGCAATCATCCAAGGCATCTTTTAAGCCGGATGTAATTGTAGAAGAATTCATAAATTTGAATTCAGAGCATGAACAAATCTATATCTTTTCCTACAATGGCAAGGTCTTTCAGCCATTTGACATTCAGCAGTTTGCGATTACTGCTACTGATTTAGGAATAACCTGGAAAGAATTGGAGCAGTTATTTCTTGACCTGAATGGAGGAAGGCAAGGGTTCTATGTTTACAAGGCTAAAAAGGTAAGTTATTTTAATAGCGTCAAAGAAATCAGGCATTTTCTTGCCAATCAGGAAAGCAACATGCTATCTGGTTATTAGTTGAGGACGCGAATCGCGATCGCCCGCCGTTAGTTAAATACTGATGATATATATACAGCCGCCACATTGTCAGGGCGCGGAAACCGCGCCCCTACGGGTTATGGTGCTGAGATCTGAAGATCGCTCTTGGGTGATGATCGCCCGACCTGGAAACCAGATCAGTTTAGCGATGAGATATGGGGTTGTGAAGTCAAATTCAAGGTAACCTTGCCAGATTCTTGTCTCCCCAACTGCGTCCTAAGTATCGCGTTGCTGTATTCGTGCGAATGTATGAAACCAATGAGGAAAATGCGCTCATATAGGGTTAAGGTAAATTAAGTTCAGTTCGTAAATCTATGGCTTCTCCATTCCCAGGTATGGACCCTTATTTAGAAAGTCCTGTATTATGGCAGAAAGTTCATAAGCGATTGATAGTGGCGATCGCTGATTCCCTGTCTCCCCAACTGCGTCCTAAATATATAGTGGACATCGAAGAACGGGTGTATCAAACAAGTGGGGAAGATGCGGTGTTAGTGGGTATTCCTGATGTAGCGGTGCAACGTTCCCAAACTACAACGAACTCGGAAACACAAAATATTGCCGTTGCTACACCCCCAGTTCAAGCTGTGACAGTGACACTTCCCATACCAGAGACGGTCAGGGAAAGTTACCTAGAAGTGCGAGAGGTGATAACGCGGGAGGTAGTAACAGTAATTGAGGTACTCTCGCCTAAGAATAAACGTTCTGGTGAAGGACGTAAGGCATATGAGAAAAAACGTCTGAGGGTGCTAGGAAGTTTCACTCATTTAGTTGAGATTGACTTGCTGCGGGACGGCAAGTCAATGCTGATTTTCAACAATAATATTCAAAGTGATTATCGAATTTTGGTGAGTCGAGGGTCACGCCGTCCCAAAGCTGATTTATATACTTTTAATTTACAACATGTGATTCCCTCGTTTCCACTGCCATTGCGTTCTGAAGATGTTGAACCATTGCTGGATTTGCAAACATTATTAAGTGAACTATACGACCGCGCTAGTTACGATTTAGTCATAGATTATAGCCGCAAACCAGTACCACCACTGTCAGAAACTGATGCAGCTTGGGCTGATGCACTGTTGCGCGAGAAAGGGCTAAGGTAGTGCGTAGAGGCGCAGTGGCTTGTCGCAGGCATCGTTCATAGGAAGTTGAAATTTTTGCCGTTCGATTGGGAATACTCAGATCTTGCACCTGTATGGAAAAACCACTAATACCCTAATGGGTGTGTAACAAATTAACACTCATATCCGGAATGAGCTTACGTAAAAAGGATAAAATTTTGTAACCTTATTAACGTGATATTACGTAAAACATAAGAACACAGGCGATCGCTACTTGGGAAAGCGCTTGGATTTGCACTTATGACCCGAAATATGGCGGATTTTCTACATGGTGTACGCAAGTTAAAATACCATGCTTTTTCCAGGTGTACGCTACGACCGCTTACTTGTTGATGGGCGATGTTTAAAACAGTTACACAAACGGGGTCAACATCGGATAATCCGCACCCTTACTGGTCACTCTAACAAAGTAACATCGGTGGCATTCAGCCCAGATGGTCGAATCCTTGCCAGTGGAAGTGATGACCACACTATTAAACTATGGGATCTGCAAACTGGACTACAAATAGTCACTCTTTGTGGGCATGAATCCTATGTGCAATCAGTCGCTTTCAGTCCTGATGGCAAAACTCTTGTAAGTGGTGGTTATGACAACACCGTTAAGGTGTGGCAGGTGCAGTAGCTGATATCTTGCACCATTCTCAACAAGGTGAGAGAAACCGGGTTTATAAACGATAAATTAAGGGTTTCAGTTTTACCGATTCGCACTCTTACCCGGTATAAGAGCGGTGGTGCAAGATGTGAGGTAGCCAATGAATTCAGGATACTGTTAATTGAACGATGTCTTAGACATGCGCCGCACCACGCCTTGTGACAAGTAAGGTGCGATATAGTAGCCCTGTCAAGGTGGCTCAAAAACTTAGAAAATTTTCTTAATTTTTTCGAGATTTTACCTTGGCGTCCTTCGTGTCTTCGCGGTTCAAAACAAATTTTAAACCACGTTCGCCGTTAGGCGTGCCGAAGGCAAGACACGAAGAACAAGGGAGAGATCCTTATCGGGAAGGACGCAACACATATGAACTTAAAAATTTTTCCAAAGCAATAATTCCTTATAAAAATTAATTTTTATGTGTTGTGGGCAACCTGCCAACGATTGTTACTTGCAGGTGATGAAATTAGCCAAAAGCTAGATAGCATTGTATCCGGCGTGTTGATTGGGACTACCAAAAATGTCAAAACAGATCGGCAAAAAAATTGCACCTGTACCGATGCCAACCGATATCGGGGTGGTTGATTTAATTGATAATTACTTCACCGCCTACAACTCGGCACGGTTGCGGGAGATCTGCCATCTGCTGAGTCAGGATGTGCTAAAAGAAGGCGTAACGGTGGGAGTCAGCCTTTCCGGTGCGATGACGCCAGCGGGATACGGGGTATCTGTACTTGCACCCCTGATTCGCAATGGTTTTATTGACTGGATGATTAGTACTGGTGCAAATCTTTACCATGATATGCACTACGGGTTAGGTTTTGAACTGTTTGCAGGCAATCCGTTTTTGGATGATGTGAAGCTGCGCCAGCAAAGCACAATCCGTATTTATGACATTGTTTTTGGCTACGATGTGCTGCTGGAAACCGATGCTTTTATCCGGAAGATTTTACAAGCAGAACCATTCCAGAAGCGGATGGGAACCGCTGAATTTCACTATCTGCTGGGCAAGTATGTCCGGGAGGTAGAAAAGCAATTAGGGATTAAACATTCCTGCTTGCTAGCTACGGCTTACGAGTGCGGAGTTCCGATTTATACTTCCTCTCCAGGAGATAGTTCGATTGGGATGAACGTTGCTGCTTTGTCACTAGAAGGTTCCGAATTGATTTTAGACCCGTCAATTGACGTGAATGAGACAGCGGCGATCGCCTACTGGGCGCGTGAAAAAGAAGGCAAGAGTGCGGCTGTAATTATCGGTGGTGGTAGTCCCAAAAACTTTTTGCTACAAACCCAACCGCAAATTCACGAAGTACTGGGACTAGAAGAACGAGGACACGATTTCTTTGTGCAGTTCACCGATGCACGTCCTGATACTGGGGGTTTATCTGGTGCAACACCCAGCGAAGCCGTAAGCTGGGGGAAAATAGACCCGGAGGAGTTACCCAGCACGATTGTCTGTTACACAGATAGCACGATCGCACTACCCCTAGTAACAGCTTACGTTATGAACCAGTGCCAGCCTCGTCCCCTCAAGCGGTTGTATGACCAACGAGAACAGATGTTCTCAAAACTGCGAACAAACTATCTAAAAGCCAAAACTCAGCCCTTGGATCAAGTTCCGGCTGTTATGACAGAGAGTGCTTCCCAGGAAGTAGCAACCTATCCTTGCGGTCGGCTAATTCCTAATCCGTAAGGTTTGTTAGTGGCGTTGCAGAATAGAAATATGAATTAGGGCGATCGCTATGAAATGTCCAAGGT
>CAXTSI010000333.1:0-10536 GCA_964246695.1 uncultured bacterium | reverse complement strand
GACTAGCACTTAGTCAAGGAATTAACATTCAAATTTCCAGGTGCAAGATCTGAGATAAGCAGATTGCTGGAGCGGATTTGGCACGTTGATGGTGATACTCCTAGGATCGGGGTTACTGTCGCTTGCGTCCATCAAAGCGGCGGTAATTGCTGTGGGTGAGGGAGCAACGAAGTAGCCTGCTTGGTTCGCTAGAGCAGCAGCTGGTAAAAATTCTGCAAGCCGTACAGAATTCTCAACATAGCCAATCGCCCCTGGATTTTGAGCGACCGTTCTAGCTACGCCCAAACTGCCACTAACGCTAAGGAAGTTGCTTGGCCAGTACACCGTATTCGGAGCCGGATTCGCGGGTGGATCTCCTTCAACGCTAACTGTGCCAACTCCTCGATTCCAAGGGAAGGGTGTGCCTTCACACACAGTTTTCAGATGTTGGCTTAAGAGAAAGGTGCTACCACTACTATCTGAACGACGCACAATTTTGAGCGCCAGATTGATGGCTTGTGGAAAGGTGGTATCTAGCTGAAACCAGGAGCTGTTGTAATTCTTGATATTACCGGTAAAAACACCGCAAAAAGTTGCTCGTGACATTCTGAGCCCACCTGGTGGTACTCGCATCCCTTGAGAGTTGTAAGTTACTGCAATAGCATCAGCAACTAAGGGTACTTGGATTAGCGGACCACGATTGGGACCACCAGTCACTGTTTGTTTCTCGATCCCAAGCAGCTCAACCGGCGTATCAATAACTCCAAAGGCGATGGGGCTGGAGACGGTTTCTTTAGCCGTCTCATTTGTGCTTGGTGGTGTCTGGGTAAAAAAGGAAGTAATTCCAGCTTCACTACCAACCGCAGTATATCTGAATTGCACGTTGGGATTGATTGGACCTGGAGGATTGAGGGCAGGGGATAGCGCACTACTGTATGTATTAAACCACCCCCCCTGATTCGTAAATAAAGGAGCGGGATTTGCTCCTAAACCATTGATTTGAGTCGGTGCTTCCTGAGCTAGAGATTTTTGAGTGGTTGGCTCAGCAATTACCAAGCCAATTATTACGGTCATTGCAGAAATCGAACTTGCCAGATGGCTCAACTTCAACCTACAATCAAAAAACATTGCAGCTCCTTAATTTAGATAGTTTCACGGTTAAATGCCCGAAGAAATAAAATGTTGTCACGTAAACCTTTACTCCTAACGGACTAACCTAATTGACTTTTACAGGACTTACGCAAAAATTGCCAAAAAGCTTAATTTATCGAACCGCCAAGACGCTCTTGTGCGCCAAGAATTCATATAGTGTGCGTAAGTCCTATTTTAGATGAACATAATTTAAGTTTAAGGAGCGCAAAACACGGTGACAACGGTTGATGTTTCTTTTGCAAGTGTGTATTCTTTAGGTCGTGCTTGATGCCGAGCTAGTAGGGATTAGGACCAGCGCTTTCAAGGTGTTATGTTATGATCTGATCCATAGTTTTGTTTAGGGAAGTGGAAATGTTGGGGGAAGACAAAAATGCTGCGAGGTCAGGTATTTGATCATAGAGTATAAAATTATCTTTTTTATTACAAGAATATGAGTGACATACGCTCGTTACATTCAAAACAACCCCCAAGAAACGCAGCGATTAGTAGGTGTAAAGTATGAGCAACTAGAACAACTGATAAAGCAGGCGATCGCCTTACATACCCAAAAGCAACAGGACATGGAAGCAAAGAAAGTTAGAATCATAAATAAAGGGGGCGGTCGTAAGGTAAAGTTATCCACCGAGGCGAAGGTTCTTAACTTTGATATATCTACGACATTTGACCCTTCGGGTGACGCTCGTTCCTCGCTACCGCTACGAAGATCGCCAAGTTGCCTGCGACGGGAAACCCGTCTTCAGCACGCTTTATCACAACATTTCAATTGCTGGCTATTCAGTTCGGAGTAAGTGAATCGTAACCTTTCACTCCCCCCCCCATGGAGTGGCTGAAAATTAGCCAATTAACAAGTAGGGAAAGAATTCTCGGTTCAAAAGATGGTAATGTAAGGTAAGGCAGGCATTAAGGACACCATACTAAAGCTCTTCCTGGTTTTGGGAATGTGTCGGTGGTGGAGGGCAGGAGCAAAGATTTGCAGTTACAGGAGTATAGACTAGTCGGACCGATGCTAGCCACCTTTATCGCTAGCCTTGCGGTGCGCTACCGGATGTTCCGACCTAAAATTCAAGAATTCTTAAAAGACTGGGTGGGTGCATCCGAGAAGTAGGACTTGCTTGTGCCCCAGTGGTGGAACAGCTACTTTCGGAATTGCAAACAGCAGAGGTCATCCATATTGATGAAACCCCCTAGTACGAAAAGGGGAAATTTTGTTGGTTGTGGGTGGCGATTACCAGCACAATTGCAGTGTACCATATTGCCAGTCGCAGAAAGGAAGAATTGCTGTACCTAATTACTGACGCTTTCATCGGGTGGTTAGTCACTGATGGCTATGGGGCCTATAGCAGTTATGATAAACGCCAACATTATCTGCTGATATGGTAAAAATCCCCCGTGCTTTGTTGGAACGTTTGACCGATACCTTGGGCTATGCCTCTTAAATGGATAAAGTCGAGCTTAGAACCGAAAGAATGCTTACTTGCTCAGAAAAATTGTCCCTTGCAGTCGTATTCTGTGTTTCCTAAACTATGGAATATTAAGGGTGTAGCTAATGTGTACTAATGAAAGTCATTTTGCGATAATTTTGGGTTCATTTCCGTTCTACTATTCGGTTAATTTCAATAGTTAATTTATTACAGCTTCCCTCTTTTCAAGATTATAGGAAATAAACTATGTCCCATATGCTAAATCGTCGTCGATTTCTTCAAGCATCGGCGGCAGCGGTGGCAAGTATTGGTGTGTCTGCTATTCGTGCTTCTGGTACTAGTGTTGACGAGTATATTGAAGCGATAGTAATTGGTAGCGGTTTTGGTGGCGCAGTCGCATCATTGCGCCTTGGTCAGGCAGGTATTGAAACAATCGTACTAGAGCGAGGACGACGATGGCAAATTACCGATGCAGGTGATACTTTTAGCTCAATCTCAAATCCCGATGGGCGTTCTGCCTGGCTGAGTCCTGTTACGGTATACGCGCCAGTTCCAAAAGTTCCGATTGATGTATACACTGGCATTATCGATGTCAAAAAAGGTACTGGCATAAATTCATACCAGGGAGCGGGTGTCGGAGGTACTTCGCTGATATACGGTGGTATCACCTATCAACCAACTGAAGAACTGTTTTACCAAGTCTTTCCACGCAGCATCAAATACTCTGAACTCGATCGGGTATATTACCCGCAGGTTCGTTCCATTCTCAAAGCATCTCCGATCCCAGACGATATTCTACAAAGTGACTACTACTTAACAAGCCGTATCCTTCTAGAACAAGCAGCCAAAGCAGGTCTAAAAGCACGTAAGACTGATATTGCCTTTGATTGGGATATTGTTCGCCAGGAAATTATTGGTCAGAAGGTTGCTTCCATCATCATAGGTGAAGTGTACTATGGTACAAATAGTGGTGCTAAAAACACCTTGGATCGCAACTACCTAAGTATGGCAGAAGCCACTGGTTACGTTGAAATTCGACCTTTACATGTAGTCACTACGATTGAGGAATCCGATCGCGAACGTTACCGAGTTATATGCAATCAAATCAACGAGCAAGGAGTAGTACTTACCCAAAAATCCTTCGTTTGTCGCTATCTGTTTTTGGCGGCTGGTTCAATTGGCACTACCGAACTATTACTGCGTGCTCAAACCAATCGTACCTTGCACCGCCTGAACAATCAGGTAGGAAAATTTTGGGGAACGAATTCCGATTTAACTAATTTAATCATTAACGGTGGTCAGACAAATCCAACACAAGGTAGTCCAGGTGTAATATCAATTGAGTACCTCGACAACCCCATTGCTCCATTGATACTCGAAGCATCTCAAGGGCTTCCTTTTATACCACAAGGTATGATTCCTGTTTTTAGTCAGGCAATTTCCAAACCGGAGGGCTATCTTACCTACAATGCTTCTAATCAGTCAGCGGATTTGTTCTGGCCCAACAACTCAGACGATAATCAGAAAATTGCTCAGGCGCTCCAGTACACCTATCAACTGCTCAACGAAGCCAATGGCCGCTGGTTGAACAGCCCGACTACAGCAGCGCCACGGGGCATGCACTTGGCGGTGCAGTCATGGGTGCTGTCTGCAACACTTACGGGCGAGTCTTTGAGTATCGCAACTTATTTGTTGTAGATGGTTCGCTAATTCCAGGCTCAACAGCTTGCGCAAATCCCTCACTCACTATTGCTGCTCTGGCAGAACGAAGTATGGATCGCTTTCTTAACCAGATTCAGTAGGGTAGAGTCGATGGGGACTATTATGTCCCGCCAGCAATTCTCATTTTAAAGTTACAGCACTTACGCAACTGGCACAGTGTAGGGACTTTCTTGACAACTGGGTCAAGTGGGAAGAAAGCTGCTTTGTTGGGCGATCGCGGTTCCCGGCAAGTGGGAACGCCGAACACCAAACAGCCACGCAAGTGACAATGCAGCGTGGAACTGTTGAGCGCCTAGTACAACGCGGCGGAAATAAACAGACCATAATCGTGGGAGAATAAATAGCAAGGGAAAAAGCCGTTGTGGTGGGCGGATAAAGGAATGAAGGTATGGCAAGATTAACTCCAAAAATATTAAATTTAAGCGATGGCGATCGCCATCGGCGACCGCTTCCCCTCTCATGAGTTCAAATCCAGGCACTTCTCCAATTTGACGATCGCCTGTGCTGAGGTATATTTCCGTATTCTCTACATTTTTAGAGTTATATCTATAACTTTTTATTACGTAAGCTCAACGAACGCGAATCGTGTTACTTCACTACACTCCTATTAGTGTATTAAGGGTTTACCCAGACAGGTGCAAGATATGAGCCTCTAACTAGCGGACTACGCCGAAGCGTGATATATGGAAGAAACACAGGGGGCGCTTAGGAAAATTTGAGAGCTTGAGACTATAATTACAGCAATTTTCAGGTAAATAGACCACAGTGGTTGAACCAACCGAAGGTATCATCTTCGGTAATATAATTTACAGCCTCAGTCATTGCTTGATCGAGTAATTCCAGTGTGCGTGCTTCACGGGAACGGAGAAATTGCTTCAATTTCGACCAACAAAGCTCTATGGGGGATAAATCAGGAGAGTAGTTCTGCTAAAACTTGACGAATGCACCAACGGACTCGATGGCAATTTTTACACGCTCCGCGATCTGGAACCCTCAGATTATCCATAACCACAATAGCCCCTTTCCACAGTTGAGGTGCCAAGACCTGAGTTACATATGTCAGAAACACTTCCGTATTGGTGCTTCCAGGCACAGTCATCGCTGCAACCAGTCCACCTCAGGGTAAAAGCACCAATTAAGGAAACATTTCCACCCTTCGTGACCGGATTACTACCAATTGCTCGTTCGCCGTCTACTGCTCTACCAAACAAGCGATCGGATTGATAAATTCAATCCAGCTTCATCGACAAATATTAGGTTTCGCACGTCAATTTTATCTAACCACCGACGATAGTCATGCCGTAATTCCTGGAAGGAGTGGAGTATCTTGCTCACTTGCATAGAGACTTTTTTTTTACAGCGTAAGTCTAATTTTTCTACCGCGCTTCGGCATTGTCGATCGGGCTGACTCTAATTCCTGTACTTTCCGCAAGGCGAGCCCGAACGGGCAAGCCCCAAAGGGGCATCGCACAACTCTGTTAGCAACAAATCATTTTTCCCTTCCACCCAAGACTTAATCATGCTTAGATGTTCATCCTGAATTGTCGGCTTTTGGTATCCCCCACGTTGTTTTGCAACAAGAATGTCCACTTTCGCGATGCCCAAATCGAGCAATGAGCCTTGTCGTCTGCGGAATTCACCCATCAGTACATGCTGCTCACCAAGCATCAGCAGAGGAAATATGAGTTTCGCTCACATCGATCTACAACAAAATAAATGGTATCGAACCGAGCAGAGCATGCGGAGGCGCGTCAAAGAAATCGCTAGTCAAACGGAAGCTACAATTAAGCACCTCAACGCAACAATGCCTGATTTGCTACTAGGGTATCGAGTCAAGATTCTTGACGGTAATGCGATCTGCGTTGTGAAATAACACACCTTGAAAGGGCTGGTCCTTGGGGCTTATCCATCTCATCGCCACAAAGTGACAGTCTGCCTAGGAGAGGGGGCTTTTGGCGATTGATCTGAGTACGAGCAAAAAAATACAAACTTGCAAAAGAAAGATCGACCCTAGCGACCGGAAAGCCGCGCTCGTTAAAATTAATCATGCATATATATTCAACTAATCATACAAAAGGCAAGCTGAGTTAAGGTGTTTACGCTTCCCTGCTGCGACACCATAGGCATAGAGGGCGACAAGATTGAGGAACTGCGGATCTATATAGACATCTCTCAGATGTTCGCCTGAGGAGGTAAGGACGTTTACATGCGACACCATCCTTGTCAGGACGTTAGCGATAATTGTCTTTCCTAACAATTGCCCCTCCTGGCAAAGGTTTCACTCACTTAGTTTTTCACTGGTGGATCGCCGCTGCACAGTCTTAGACAAAACATACGAAGTAATGGATTGTAGAGTGATCGCTGTATGATAATTCCAAGGTATGATTTGCACCATTTTTTGATAAAAAAATAGCTTAAACCCTTTATAATAGATAGTTGTGAGCATTTTCAATAACAGGAAAATCAGTATTAATAAACCCCTCAGTCCCTAAAATCGCTACAGTGTCTGGATTTGAGGCTTAGCCTCATTTAAAGTGTGCGATCGCTTTGGATTAATTACTAACAAAAATCGTTAATGCTAACATGAATGAGGAAAATATCATGACATCTACACCTTTAAATAACGGTAGAATTGGCGAATCAATCAAGGGAAAAATTGGCGTCCTAATTGAGGATCATTTCGATCAAACTGAATTTCGCAGATTCAACGAATATTTTCCCACTCAAGGCTATCAAGTCGAGTATATTTCTCATCTCTGGGACAATTCAGAGTTAACCTTCGGGGCAAACCCTGATACTGGTGTAGTCGAAGACCATGTTACAGTTACAACAGAAATCAATGATGTCGCTCCAGCAGATTACAAAGGAATAATTTGTATTGGTGCCTATGCTATGGATCGTTTGAGATATCAGGTTTCTGTAAAGAAAGGTCAGAAAAATCAAGCTCCTGCCGTTGTATTTCTGAGAAAATCTCTTCAGACAGACGGTTTGAAAATAGGAACAATTTGTCATAGCTTGTGGCTGTTCTGTGCTGATTCAGATTTAATCAAAGGTCGCAAAGTTACTTGTGCCCATAACATCATTTGCGATGTTGAGAATGCCGGTGGTGAAGTTATCTATGACGGAGACGCAACTGCTGATTTGGTTGTAGATAGCAACCTGATTTCAGGGAAGCATCCTGGAGTTGTAGATAAATTCATGGAAGTTTTTGTAGTAGAAATTCAGAAGCAGGAAAAAACGCAGAAAGTAGCAGTGGGGAAATAATTACTTGTGTGATAAAAGAGAGTGCAAGATAGAACCTGTCGTACTGGTGAATGGTTATCCGCAAACGTGGTATGCGTGGCGCAAGATCGTGCCTGCGTTGGCTACGCGTCACGACGATTTCTACTTTTCCTCTGTCTAAAAAATACAAACTTGATCCGAAATATCGACCCTTGCGATCGTGCAGCGGCGCTCTTTAAACTTAATTATCTTTAATCAGCCAAAAGTCAATGACCTTCGGAGTGTGAGTTTAGTCTCACCCTAAGGTGCAATCAGGTTTTCTGAGTAACTGATATCTTGCACCATTCTCAACAAGACCTAAAAAACCGGGTTTCTCAACCAAAGATTAAGGGTTTGACCATTAGTCATTCTCAAGAAACCCGGTTTTTCACCCAGGTGCAAGATGTGAGGTAAGCAATCAAAACTGAGGAGGTGCATGTGACATTTTTGCACAAAGATGTATCTGTATTTGTCAATAGGTAGCACCATTCACTACCAATAAACGCGAATTTCAACACGAGGTTACTTCATGGCAAGACCAAGCAGAGTAAAAAAGATCGCATTATGGAGTGTCTCCATTCTCCTGGTTGCGGTCTTCCTGATGGCCGGAAGCTTAAAGCTGATGCGTGCACAGCAGCTTGCAGCGGAATTTGTTAAGTGGGGTTATCTCACTTGGTTTCGTCTGTTTGTTGGCGTGGCGGCAATTGGCGGTGCGGTGCTGCTGCTCTTTTCACGCACCGTGGCGCTGGGATCTATAGGTCTGGGCATATTGATGGCGGGCTGTGTTTTCTCTCATGTCAAGGCTGGCGAAAGTCCGCAGGCCCTCCCGGCGATCGTGCTACTCACCCTGCTTGCGGTTGTCGGTTATGGTTGCCGTCCCGACGCGACGAGTTCCCTACGTCAGATTAATTAGCATCACCGACATCACGTTTGTCCACGCCAATAGCCTTTTTGGTGGAGTTTGGAGCATGCTGACTTAACCTTTCCTCTCCCCTAGCCTTTTACTAACGCAACGCTCATCAACGGTGGCTTTGAAAGCGGTGATTTTACTGCATGGACAACATTAGGCGAAAACAGTATTGAGACGTCAGCATTTGGCAGTGGTCCAACCCAGAGAAAATACGAAGCTAGGACGATCGCCTTGACAGAAATAGTCAAGTGTGAGGTGGTTTCGGTAGGGCGGCGGAGCGCAATATTCATTTGGGTAGACCACCTTACCGTAGGGGCGGGGTTACCCCGCCCTTACCACGTGGTCAATTCTACGAGATGAAAAGTCCGAATTCCGTTATACACATGATGTTCAATTTGTATAGTGCGTAAGTCCTAGAAGCTTTATTGTCAACTGGGGGTGGCGCATTTGCCGATCCAGTTATAGAACAATTTCTAGGGTTAGAAACTGGAAGCCTGGATAATCTTGTGCCCCTCCCATCAGGTTCTCCACCTCCCCCCAAACAACCCGCCCAAGGCGCAGCTATTCAACAAACGTTCACGGCGGATGCTGGAGACATTTTGACTTTCGATTGGGATTTCCTCACAAAATTTCACTGCCTAATTATCAGTGATAATAAAGTATTTTTTTTACATTAAAAATGTTAAAAGTCAATACCTTACTGACAACAAAGCTGCTAGGTATAGCCTTTCTAGCCTCTGTTCTGACCAGCTGCCAAGGAGGTGAAACTCCGGCTAAAGCAACTGCAGCGCCTGCTATGCCTGTAAAGTTGCTCTCGCTGCAGTCCAGCCCCGTCGAAGAAAGTTCTGAGTTTGTAGGCTCGTTAGAAGCCTTAGGGAGAGTTGATTTAAAACCGGAGATTGAGGGTCGGATTGTTGAAATTCCCGTATCTAATGGCGCGAGGGTGAAAAAGGGAACACCGATTGTGCAGCTCCGTCCAGATCAAACTCAAGCTCAATACGCGAGTGCTAGGGCAAAAGCCAACTCCGCAAGAGCAGCGATCGAAACTGCAAGAGCAAAGCTCAGATCTGCACAGGCAGATCGGGTCAGGTATGCGTCAGAAGTAAAACTTCAGAAAGTACAGTACCGAAGATCCGAGCAACTTGTCAATCAAGGGGCACAGGCTAAGCAGCAATTGGACATTGCCCAGACAAACCAGGATACAGCGATCGCCCAACTCGGTGCTGCCTCGCAACAGGTAGGAGCTGCAAGAGCAGCATTAAATCAAGCATCTGCCGACCTCAAGCAAGCTCAGGCAGATGCTGCATCAGCAAATGTAAATGTCTCTTACAAACAGGTGCAAGCCCCCATAACAGGTGTAGTTGGCGACTTCGCGGTCAAGATCGGAGACTACGCCAACACTAGTACAACCCTGACCACCATTACTCAAAACGACTCGATGGACATGCGGATCTCGGTGCCCATAAACCGCAGTCCGCAACTGCGACCAGGACTTAAAGTAGAGCTAATTGACGCCATTACAAACAAGCCCCTGACCACAGGGAGTATGTATTTTATCTCCCCGCAGGTAGACAGTGGCAACCAGGCTATCTTAACCAAGGCTCGCTTTCCTAACCCTAACGGCAGCTTACGCGATCGCCAGTTTGTCAGAGCCAGAGTTATTTGGAGCCAAAGTCCGTCCGTTTTAATCCCAACTACGGCTGTGTCTACCATTGGTGCGCAGAACTTTGTCTTTGTCGCTGAGCGAGGATCCTCACCAGTTGTTCGACAAAGACCTATTCAACTCGGAGGCATCAGCGGTCAAAGTTACAAGGTACTCAATGGGGTCAATCCCGGAGAAGAGATTGCGGTAACGCAAATTCTGAACCTGAAAGATGGCACCCCCATTAAGCCTACCAACTAAGTAATAGCTAATAGCTAATGGCTAATGGCTAATGGTGAGACAGCCCTGAATTTCGGTTTCCCGACAGAGGGGACTGCGATAGCGCAGCGTTAGCGACGTTCGTAGCGTCACCCGAAGGGCTAATAGCAATTAACAATTAGCAATTAGCAATTAGCAATTAGCAATTAGCAATTAGCAATTAGCAATTA
>CAXTSI010000332.1:0-10580 GCA_964246695.1 uncultured bacterium | reverse complement strand
CCCTCATCTCCCCCTACTCCCTCATCTCCCTCATCTCCCCCTACTTCCTCTTCCTAGGGGCTACTGGTACTGTTTGTTGTGCAGGATAAGTGCCAGGATTGACTGAGTTGACGCCTCCAAGCCCAGTTTGAGGTTGACTGAGTGCAGGAGGTTCGGGAACTTGATTAGGAATTTGGGGAAGGACGGGTGCAGTATTTGGTAAAGTCCCAGCTTCTGGCGCACCGGGATTAATTGGGTAGTAGAAAGGAGCGGATGTCGGCTCCTTGGTGGCTTTTTGTGAGGGACCAGGTATAATTCCCAGAGAAACGCGATCGCCTCCTACTTGTCGCAGCAAGTCCAACATATCTATGACATCATTGTAAGTTGCTGACCGAGAGGCATTGAGCACCAAAATACCTTTGGGATTTTTTTTGACATAATCCTCTAAGACTGCTTTTAACTGCTCCTTTCTGATCGGCTGTTTTTCTACATAAGTTTGACCAATAGCATCGATACTTACAGGTAATAGCTGTTGTCCTTTCGACGACGACAAATGACTACTAGATGTTGTACCCGTAGTGGCTTTAGGCAAATCAACATTAATCGCCTGCTGGCGAGTATATTGCAACGAAGCCAAAATAAAAAACGACAAGATACAAAAAATGACATCAATTAAGGGAATAATTTGAACTTGGGCTTCTTCAATTGGAGTATGTAGATTAATTTTCATCGTCTCACTCTCACGCCTAAATCAGGGGTTAAATTCTTGACTATCTTTCGGTTCTGATGAATCAGATTCCAATGGTGGTTCTGAGGCTTGGGAGAACTTGTTTTTGCCTTTCTTACGGGGCGGATTGATGTTTTGCGGCGATTCCCGCACATTTACCTGCGATCGGGAAGCAGAAGTTGCACTATTGCTGAAGTCAGGAGGTGATTGTAGGTAGAGTATTTCTAGATCGTTTCCCGCCCTGCGAAAAACTTTGACTTGGTTGACGACAAGAGCTTGAAATAGCCGATAAAATATCAGACTAAAGATGGCGATCGCTAGCCCTGTTGCTGTACAATAAAGGGCTTCTCCAATACCAGTAGTCACCCCAGCGGTCGATTCGGTTCCCAAATCGCCGATCCGAATTGATTCCAAAGACCTGATTAATCCCCAAACTGTACCAAACAATCCCAGTAGCGGCGCAACAGCAATCACGAGTTCCAAAACTTTTTCTCCCCGCCGCATCTGAGCCAATTCGTATTCTGCTGTTGACTCCAGTGCTAGCCTGAAGAGTTCTGGATCGCTTTTTGGTAAGCTTAAAGGAGCGTAGAGAAAACGTCCGATAGGTTGATCCGTTGCCCGTCTAGCTATTTCCGTAGCTGTTGCCCAGTTATCACGGGCTGCATCCAAAACGCGATCGACTATTTCCTTTTCCTGGTTCAAAATTCGTAACCAGAACCATAAGCGCTCTAAAATCACACTTAAACATAGAACTGAAAAGAAAAGCAACGGCCATATGACTGGTCCGACCTTGCGAAAGACAGCTAAGATATCCACTGTTTTAAGTTTCCTCCGTCAATCAGGCGTGCAAATATCCCAAAGCATTTTAATAAAATTAATACTAGAGATTAATGTACAACTTCCATACTTGTTGAAATTCTTAGTGAGGTATAAATTTAGCAACAAATTACGAGTAGCATCTTCCAGACAAACTAGGGCGGTTATTCCCACAGGAAGTTTAGGGCATATTTCGCCAAAATAAAAGGTAACTGGAGGATAAAATAATGAACTTTTCAATTCAAGCAGTTTACAATTGGTATCGCAACTTGCTTCGTAACCCTAAGTACCGCTGGTGGGTAATTTTAGGAACTCTACTTTATTTTGTCAGCCCGATTGATATTGCCCCAGACTTCCTGCCCATTGTAGGAGAACTTGACGATGTGTTTTTGTTGACACTGCTGGTTTCCGAAGTGTCTCAGCAAGTAATTGAAGGCTTCAAAGCGCGTAAGGAAAATGTGGACTCCAACGCCACCAACACAGCCGAGGGTTCTACCTCCACCACCGACACTATCGATGTTGATGCCGTCTCTGTCAAGTAGTGTCAAGGGTCACACGCGTAGTAAAACTTAATAACCTCCTCCTTTTACCGTCTACGCACCGCTGCGCTTCTTGGGAGGGGGTAATTTTTTGGGAATTTAGTCATTGGTAATTAGTCAAAATCCTTTAGACTGGTATATCGGGCAGGTGCAAGACGTGAATTTAATTTACCTGCTATAAGCTGTTCTGTTTTTCCTACATAGTTAAAAATACTTACCTAGTAGGCAAAGAGCATTTTTAATTTTTAATTTTTAATTTTTAATTATTTATGACTCGCCAAATCATTGGGCTGCTACCTGCTGGTGGACAAGCAACACGGATTTCTCCCTTACCACTTAGTAAAGAGTTATATCCGGTTGGCTTTCATTATATTAGTAATAAACTTAACTTGCGTCCGAAAGTTGTTTGTCATTATCTGCTAGAAAAAATGCAACTAGCAGGCATTGATAAGGCATATTTTATACTACGTTCTGGTAAGTGGGATATTCCGGCATATTTTGGAGATGGCACAATGCTTTCCATGAGCTTGGGCTATCTGATTGTGGGTTTGCCTTATGGTGTACCTTTCACTCTAGATCAGGCTTATCCCTTTGTCCAAGATGCAGTGGTAGCCTTGGGTTTTCCTGATATTTTGTTTCAACCTCAAGATGCCTTTGTAAAGATACTCGCACGTCTTGAGGCAAGCAACGCCGATGTTGTCTTAGGATTATTCCCCACCGATCAACCACATAAGGCAGGTATGGTTGATTTCGACGCTTCAGGTAAAGTCCACGTAATAATTGAAAAACCCCACGAGTCAGATTTGCGTTATATGTGGGCTATTGCAGTTTGGACACCTGCCTTTACGCAGTTTTTGCACGAGTATCTTCTGACTCTTAAGGCTAATAGCGATTTGTCACAATTACCAGAATTACCCATTGGCAATGTTATTCAGGCTGCTATTAATCAGGGTTTTCACGTAGAAGCAGAAGCATTTCCCGATGGAACTTATTTGGATATTGGCACACCAAATGATTTGGTGCGCGCAGTACGGGAATTTGCAGCTTTGGCAGGTGGAGGTGACACGTAACGTCTCTACTGATGGTGTGGATGCTCCTCCCAGTTAAAAATTGCCTGGTCTGGTCGCCTACAGTTACGCCAGGTAATTTGCCCTCGCAACGTATTCAGCAAAGAGTCCTCGACCACATCAGCTAAATTTTCCCATGTCAAGTCTTCACGCTGAAGTAGGATTTTCAGTTTCTGCAAAGCAACCAGTGCTGCATCATCTTCCAGGAAATTGAGAGGGACATCAGTGCGTAGGAGATCTCGTTGCACAGCTATGATTGATTGTCGCACAACAACTGTGATTTGCTGATATAACTCTGTTCGTCCTCGATTCAATTGTTGTTGCCATCCTCGTTTACTAGTAGCATATAGTCCTGGCAAGCGATTCAAGGCGTAAGCAGTCACCTCAGATGGTTTGATATGCTTGGCGATTTTAGCGGGCAAAGCTCGGATTTGCTGCTCTACCTCTTTTACCACTAATATTTCCATCGCATTTCGAGAGTTTCTGGCAAATTCATCCCGCTTAAATTGCTTAATTGGATAACTAATTGATAAATCATGGAAAGACTGTTCCATAGAATAATTAATTTATATGGCTAATTTACAATGTATCTAGTGTTCATAATCACTGAGAACCGCGAAACTACTGTTAAACGTGCGGCAATGAATTTAGGGGTAGGAGAAAGTACAATTACCGCGCTTTTGGATCGCTTTGGATTTCAGGAGGTGCCTTCCCAACGTCATCAGTGGATTCGACAACCTTTGCGCTTGGGTGCAGTGAAATCTAAAACCATGTGACGGTTGTGATAATAATGACTTTTTTTTAGTAAGTGTTCGGTAGGCGATCGCATAGGCAATGGTTAAAAGTCCCACCAGAGCGACTTTTAGAGATTCACATTTCCGACAATGACGGGCGGCAGGATCTCCATTCCCGCATTACACCGCAAACCTGGTGGGTGTCGCAAATTGCTCAATTCTCAACAGTCGTTCCCTTCGTGCTAGAGAGCAGATTGAATCGTTTGCCTGTCTCAGTTGTGCAGCAAGAGTACGATCGCATCGCTGCCCTGATTTCTACCCAGGATGTTGCTGTCTTAAATGTTTGAATCAAAATCTCACACAAGCGATCGTACATCTGTATCAATATTGCCTCTTGGGATTCTTGCCAAGTGGTGCTTATGGTTGATAGGCGTACAAGCACTGGCGCGTCGAAACTCTTGACGCTTCAAGCCTGGGATAGTACCCCAGATATAAACATCTAGCCAATTGTTACATTTTTTACAATAAAAATGCATAAAAACACTTAATTTTGCTCGCTTACTCTTCACTGTCTGCGGTGGTAAATTCGTCATCTTTACTGTCGTGGTTTTCGGTTTTAGTCGGCGAACCTAGAAACAACTAGTGCATCGGGTAAAAATAATGGAAAGGCTGATTAAAAGCGTTGCTGCCAGTTTGGTTATATCGGCAAGCATTCTTGCTCCTATCAAGACGTTTGCATCTCCTAGGACTGTAGTTATACAACAACCAAGACAAAGTCCACCAACTCAGGCAAGCAATGGTTCTGTTCGTGGCTCTAGTTCTATAACGACACGTGATGATTCCCGCGTCTACTGTGTGAAGCAGTGTACTTACTCAAGCACAGGTCGTCGCTAAGGTACGGCTTCATATTCCGAAACAAAAACACCACCTATAAATGCTGTCCTAATGTTTGACACAATTGGCTATCAAATATGTTTCAATGCTGTTCAATTTGAGTCATAGAATTGATTCATGGGGCGTGATATTTAATGAACAAACCCTTTAAAGATTCGTAGTTTGTAATTCGTAATTCGTAATTATTTTTCACACGGGGATTTAAACCCCGACTGAAAAATGACCACGTGTAGACGTGGGGGTATCAAACCGCTGATATCAGGGAGATTCGTTTAATACTGCCATATCTCACCTGATAAGAATGCTGGTTTCAAGTGAAGTTTTTAGACTTCAGATGATTTGCCGCAATTGCTCTAGAGTATTCACAGTTTTAATTGCCTGCTGAATTGCTTTCAAGCGCTCTAAATCGTTAATTTGAGAGATTTCAGGCATCAATTTTGATCCCTCGCTGCCGAATTTTAGCTCTAATCCCAGTTCAATACCTGATACTATTCCTCGTGCTTCACCTCGTGCTTCACCCTCAAGCAAAATTTGCTGATACCAAGGAGATTCGCTTAACACTGCCATATCCCACCTCATGATTTGTTGAACTAAAGCACTGTCTAATACAAAGCTAGCAAAAAAACCGAGAACAGTTTCTAACTGACTTAATTGTTCCGAGGCGCGGAGGATTTGCAAAGCTTGTTGTATTGTGGATTCTTCTGCACCACCCTTAAGGATTGGCACAAAGGGAAGCAAAGAGGGAATCGGTTGAGTAAAAGCTATTTCCACATCAACTTCCCAAAGATTGATTACACGGTAATCTTGACGCGCTTGTAAGCCCGCAAAATTAGACTCATAGCGTGTCTGATATCTTGCACCAAGGTCAAAAACCGGGTTTCTTGCAAGTCGTTAAGTCTGGAACCCTTAATTTATCGTTAAGAAACCCGGTTTTTCTGGTCTTGTTGAGAATGGTGCAAGATGTGAGGTGTGGGAATTTCGGCATCACTCTCTTTGAGGATATTAACGAGTACTGGATAGGTAGGCAGTTTATATTTTTCTTCTGCCAGTGCGGCATAAGCTCGCATCCGCTTCGGCATTTGAGACTTGTAGCGCAATTGTAACTCGTTAAGTACGAGAAACTTGCCATATTGAGGACTTTCCGCACGGATTAACACATCACTCTCACGGCTTACCCATTGGAATTCCGAGTTGAGAATATCTCCGGCTACAATGTCAGGAATTTGTGTCACCCATTTTACCCAGTTATCGGGTGCAAGGCTGATTAATTTTTTGGTGCTGATGTCAGCAGATTTACCCATAGGAGAGTAGATAGACTGTTATAACAATGACTTATTTTAGTAAATTATGGGGAAAAAGGCGTAGACGTGCAGCGATCGCCAGTTCGCCAGACATCGTATAGGAGATGGGAGGTGAGGCGATCGCATCCCATCAACCCCCTTCTAGACTGAATGCCGACATATTCAACTATTTTTTCCAGCTTAGCCAGAAAAAAAACTACATCTGTTTAAAACTCTTGAAAATGTTTCAAACGTAGCCTTTAGTCCTAATGGTCAGCTAATGGCAACTGGAAAGAGTGAACCCAACAATAAGGTTGAAATCTGGAAACTTGGTAAAGCCGATGAATTCCTCGCAGGAATTTGCAGCTCGGTGAAAAGCTATCTTGAAGATCCATCCATCAGTCCCGACGATCGCAATCTTTGTGAAAAAGCATCACCTCCAGTCGCACAAGTAGCAACTAGCATTAATTATTTCGTTTAACATGTACCCGTACATGTTTTCTCTGTGTCGGGGATTTTATTGCAAGTACGTCCCTCTGCGATCGCCTGAATCTATAACTAGCAACTTGGGTTAATTAGTGGCAATAAGCGTTCACCCTGTACCAAATTGCGTACCAATTGCGTACCAAAGTAAATATGCCCAGCAGCCATTATATTCTGTTCAGTCCCCGACAACGCACGTTAAAGTAAACACCAAGCTATAAGTCATACATCTTAAAGCTGTATAGCACTTATCATGAATTGATAGGATATGAGATATGTTGATGAAGCCAACGACTAAACGCGTTACTTCCTGATGATGTTTATGAGGAGCATTTAAGGCTTTCTGAGTCAGAAAAGCGCATTAAAAAAAGCCAAATGGCAGCACTTTTAATTAAGGAGGCGATCGCCGCAAGGATAGCTCAAAACGATAAAGCTAGCTACTACACCTAAAAATGGCAAGGGGACTGCGTGACGAAAGAAATCAACCTCACGTCGTGGTACGTTTAGAAAGTTAAGGAGAAAACAATGGTCAGTAGTATTAAAGAACTTATTGAAGATCCAGTTCTGAGCAGTGCTGATGATTCAGAAGAGAAATTTATCACTAGTGACGTGAACTGGGAAAACTATGAAGCACTGCTAGATAAGCTAGCAGATAATTCTCATTACCGTGTTAGTTATCTAGATGGGTTGTTAGAAATTGTGTCGCCTTCAATCAGACATGAAAACATCAAAACAAATTTAGGTATGCTGCTAGAGCGCTTTTTCTATAAGAAGCGCATTCGTTTTATCCCTATGGGAAGTTCCACTTTTAAAAATAGGGCTAGAATTGCTGGAGCGGAACCAGATGAATGTTACTGCATAGGAGAAGAAAAAAAAGTACCGGACTTAGCCATAGAAGTAATTGTTACTAGTGGCAACATAAGAAAACTAGAAATTTATCGACGCTTAGGAGTTCAAGAAGTTTGGTTTTGGGAGAGATATCAATTTAAACTGTACCACTTACGGGACAATTCTCCAACTGAAAAAGCTGCTGTTTACCCCGACACCTATGGATATGAGCAAATTACGAAAAGCGAGTTGTTACCAGACCTAGACATATCCAAGCTAGAACAATGCATCTCGATCTCAGACTCCATTCTAGCCATTGACGAATTTGAGCGAGGCATAGAATGAGAGATCGCGCGACCAAATTAATCTATTATTCGATATTTTACTATGCTCGAACTATACGGTGATTGCCGAGCATAGTGGGAAAATGTGAGAAAACTGTTCAATAGTACCACGACAATGGTGCGGTGGGTAGTTCTACCGTGAGTTGATTCATATTTTTGTCTCTTTTTGGGATAGTATGTAATACCAAATCAGGTTTGTAAATCCCTTTTTTTCTATAGCCTGCGCAGGCAGAGAGAAGTCCTGAAGGCGGGAAACCCGCCGTAGGGAACTTCGGAGCTTTGTTTGTGTAGCCTCAGGCTTCTAGCCTGTAGGGAAGAGAAGGTGCGTTACTTCGTTAACGCACCCTGCACCTGTACCAATTCCACTGCCCTACCTTGCTCAAATTCTGTCAAGAAACGGAACGCCTTCAAAATATAGCTAGCGCACTCTCTGGGAGAGGTGTTGTAAAACGATCGCCACGCACTCCCTTTATCCTCATCATAGCGATCGCCACGAGCCGGATTATTTTCCAACCACGCTAATCGCACAGCATGACCAATTAACACATCCAACACTATATATGCTTCGATTTGCAACTTGGGGTTATTTGATGCGATCGTCGCCAATTCCATCAACGTCTCAATACAAACTCGTCGGTACTCGGGAGCCTCAATTTTATTCAACAGATGCTCGACTCGCAAGGCAAAATTCTTTTCCCCCGGTGTCATCTCCGACAGGATCAACTCACTATCCAAACGATTGCGACGTTCTAGCTTATCACCAATCACTACACCTTTGCAATGTTTCAGAATCCGCCAAACTTGCTGAAAAAAGTCTTTTGGCACGCGTCCGGTTGTTCCCTCGGCTTCGCGAAACCGCCGCCAACCACCGAGTGGTACTTCTATTTCCTCAACAAGTGCTGGTACTACCACCCACTCAATATCACTTTCTTTTTGCTTGATGTGCAGTGATTCCTGCTGGCGTAACAGATTACTCATACCAGCGTATTCAACTAATACCTGATGCAACCGCATTTTCACTTCAAAAGGCGAAAGTTGCATCAAGTGCTCATAAGCTTCATCTTGAGTGACATTCAACTCCCGCGCCAGTTTGCTAGTAATCAACAGGATGAAATACCCGACTCTCAGCGTCAGTAGTCCTTGAAACAATTCTGGTTCAGACCTAATTAAACTACTCAGATAAATGAGGATTTCTTGAGTCAGGACGCGATCGCGTCTATCTTCACGACAAAAATGATTGATTTTCTCGACAATTTCATTGTGCGACATCGGCACAGTTATCAGCGATGCTTCACTGTAAGCTTTGCCGACTGCAATTTGCTTACCCCGTACCAAAATCATCGTTACCACGTCTGATAAGCCGATGTCAACCATTTGCCGCAACCCAGCAGCACGACGCACAACTGCCCAAATCCCCATTTCCCCAGCTTTGGTGTAAAGTTCATCTAGCAAATCCGCTACCTTTGCTGGACACCCCGGTCCGCCAAAGCCTGTATCAAACTCAAGTCCTTGCAAACGAGTCAAAGTCTGCAACAACTCTATTTGCTCGTAGAGATTTTCCGATGAGTGTAAATAAGAAAGCAACAACTCTAAGTTGGTTTCGCACTCCATCTGAAATTCTTGGGTATGCTCTAACTGCCAGTTTTTCTCTGGATGATAAACTAAGTAAGAGCAACGAGGTGCAGTGTCTTTCACCGACGACTGGGAAAATTCAAAATTGTGGAGAAAATCGATCCGTTGTGTCGCTGCTGTCAGCATCAACTGATTCAGCCGCCCCAATTTCACCTGCACACCATGACAAACACCATCCTTAAGTTCCTGCATCAGAGCAAGCAACGCCTCACTACCCGTTTCCAACATGGTGTGAGTTAACATGAAAGTTAGGGTTGGACGCCCCAAATCACTCCAATATTTTTGAATGTAAGCGAGTTCACTTCTGAGTTGATCCACCAGAAAATGGTAATCAAGGGTTAAATAGAACTGCTGGGAATCTGAAAACGAAGGCAAAAAGACAATACTTTCGCCGCGAATGCGAAACATTCTAGATGTTGTCAAACTGCGCAAACGCCTGACTGGACGCCCAGTTAAACCAAGTTTATCGTTGCGCCCAATTTGGGTATACACAGATGAAAGTTCCCCAGCTTGACGTACTTGGATCGGTGCTACTTGTTTGGGTGTTTGAGTTTCAATGCCGTGAACTTCCAGTTTTGCTTGTAGATCTTCATCTTCTGCCAATAAGGCGATTTGTACCAAAACCTCCCGGTGTTTTCCTATGCATAAGTGTCGTCCCAAAGGGTCAATATCTCCAACTGCAAGTAACCCTTCGCTGAGCATTTCACTGAGAAAATACAAACTTTGCGCCCACACTAGAGGGACATTTTCGTTCGGTAAACGTGGTTGACTTTGGGGATTTAATTTCTCGGCAACTACGTTCTCATTCGGGACATAATAAAGTTCTGGCAGCAGACGTAAACCATTTTGTTCAACAATTAAGGACTCTAAACACTCTTGGTAATGTTTAACTTGCTCTTTTTCACCGCGAAACAACCCATCGAGAACTAAATAGGTGAAAAATAAAGGCCATTCGCTCTCAATATGTTCAAATTGTTTGAGTTCTCGCGGTTCGTAGTGCAAGCGGTGAGTGTCTTCTAAAACTGTTTGGTGTCCATCCCGCAGGAAGCGTTTGCAGCCGTATTTTCCTTCGAGTTTGTTGATGATGTCGTTGCAGGTGCGTTCGCGCAATTGTATATCTTCCACAGCAAACGCTGGAAAACTAATTACGCTCAATAGCGCTGCATCAACTTCCTTTGATGCCGATTCTCTTGGTAATAAAGACGTATCGGCTCAATAAATTGGGGTAGCCGAGAAAAATAAAAAGGTTCGCAAGCC
>CAXTSI010000331.1:0-10600 GCA_964246695.1 uncultured bacterium | reverse complement strand
ACAACCAACAACTAACAACTAACAACTAACAACTAACAACCAACAACCAACAACTCCCCATCTGTTAAAATTCCCCAGCCAAAGCTGCAACACATCGTTCGCAAATCAGAGGATGTTCCGCTGATTCGCCTACATGAGTTGAGTAGTTCCAGCAGCGATCGCACTTTTGCCCTTCTGCATTCACCACACCAATTCCCCATGTATCCGACTGCAAGCTGTACTGTAACCCTTGCAGGGCTGCTGGAGAATCTAACAATTCCGCTTGAGAAGTGATACACAGGTAGCGTAGTTCGTCCACACTGTTACTTGTATTCAGTGATTTCACGCAAGAGCGTAACTGCTCATCTGCTATATACAGCAACACCTTAGCTTCTAGAGAAGAACCAACCATTTTTTCTACCCTGGCTTGTTCTAGGACCTTGTTTACCTCAGTGCGGATTTGGCGCAGTTGTTGCCAGAATTCTGCTAATTCTGGATTATGCCACCTCTGGTCTAACTGTACCCAACCAGATTCAAACACCGATTTGTAAGGTGTTTTGTAGGGGAGATATTGCCAGATATCTTCTGCCGTGTGGCACAGCACAGGCGCGATCGCTCGTGCTAAATTTTCCAAAGCTATCTTCAGCACCGTCTGACAACTGCGACGCCGCAAGGCATTAGGTGTACTGATGTACAGCCTATCCTTAGCAATATCCAGATAAAAGTTGGATAAATCTACCACGCAGAAATTCTGTATTGTTTGGAAAAAGCGAAAGAATTGGAAACTTTCAAATGCTTTTGTGACGTCGTTGAATACCTCACTTATGCGGTGCAGCATATAGCGATCCACTTCTGGCAATTCCTCAAACGGTACTGCATCCCGATCCGGGTCAAAATCTGACAAATTCATCAACAAGAACCGCGCCGTGTTGCGAATTTTATTCCGCACATCCGCCAGTTGCTTGAGAATGTTTTTACCCAAGGGCACGTCTGAGGTGTAATCCACCGATGACACCCACAATCGCAGGACATCTGCACCATAAGGCGGTTCTTCTTTTTGATTTTTCCCACCATCAATAACGACTTTCGGATCAACCACATTCCCCAGCGACTTACTCTGCTTGCGCCCTTGTTCGTCCAAAGCAAAGCCGTGAGTCAACACAGTTTTGTAAGGCGCACAGTCGTTAACCGCTACACTAGTAAGCAAACTTGACTGGAACCAACCGCGATGCTGATCTGAACCTTCCAAGTACATATCAGCAGGGTAGCGCAATTCTTTCCGCTGTTGCAGCACAGCAGCCCAAGATGAGCCAGAATCGAACCACACATCCATTGTGTCAGTACCTTTACGGTAGGAGCGATTATTGTTGCGGTATTTTTCTGGCAACAACTCCTCTACCGAGAGTTCCCACCAAACATCAGAACCCTTTTGAGCAATAATTGCCTGGACGTGAGCAATAGTTTCCTCATTCAGCAACGGTTCCCCGGTTTCTTCGTCGTAGAAAACGGGGATTGGCACACCCCAACTGCGCTGACGAGAGATACACCAATCAGAGCGATCGGCAACCATTGGCGTGATCCGATTTTCACCTTGGGCTGGAATCCAACTTACAGAGGCGATCGCTTTTAGCGCCTCATCCCGAAATCCTTCAACGGAAGCAAACCACTGTTCCGTTGCACGGAAAATTGTTGGTTTCTTTGTCCGCCAATCGTAAGGATACTTGTGAACATAGGCTTCTTCTTTCAGTAAAGAACCCGCCGTCAACAGCGCATCAATCACCGCCTGATTGCCATCACCCAAGACATTCAACCCAGCAAATTGACCCGCCTCCTCAGTAAAGTTACCATTGTCATCCACCGGCGCAAGAATTGGTAAACCGTAGCGCTGACCGACCATGTAGTCTTCTTGACCATGACCTGGAGCAGTGTGTACCAATCCAGTACCGGACTCAGTAGTAACATAATCACCGCCAATCACAATCGGACTTTCGCGGTCAAATAAGGGATGACGGTAGGTAGAATGTTCTAAATCTTTCCCTTTGACTGTGGCTTTTACGGTTAGCTGTGTTCCCAGCGTGGCAGATAATCGTTCCACCAAATCAGCAGCCACTATCAGATATTTGGCAGCGGATTTTGTAGCGGATGCTGCAGCGGATTCGGCAACGGATTTTGTAGCGGATGTAGCGGATGATTGATCTGTAAAACCCACAGTTAAATCATCCGTTACATCCGCTAGGTCATCCGTTGCCACATCCGTTACATCCGTTAGGTCATCCGTTGCCACTTCCGTTGCCGAGTCCGTTGCCACTTCCACCACTGCGTATGTAAGTTCTGGATTGACAGCAACTCCTAAGTTTGCGGGAATTGTCCACGGTGTCGTCGTCCAGATAGCTACACCCAACTCTGGTAAAAAATCGCCCAGTTCTGGTTTCACCGCATCCGATAAACTTGTCATTGGGAAAGCGGCGTAGATACTTCGGGAAGTGTGACCTTCGGGATATTCCAACTCAGCTTCTGCCAAAGCAGTTTTAGAACTGGGACTCCAGTGTACTGGCTTCAGACCACGATAGATGTAGCCTTTTAGCATCATCTCACCGAAAACGCCAATTTGAGCCGCTTCATATTCCGGACTTAAAGTCAGATACGGCTGTTCCCAATCACCCCAAACCCCGTATCGTTTGAAACTTTCGCGTTGTTCGTCTACGGTTTTCAGGGCAAATTCTTTTGCTTTCTGCCGCAGTTGCAAAGGCGTCAAGTTTTGCCGTTCTGCGGGTTTCATGTTCTGCAAAACTTTCAGTTCAATCGGCAAGCCGTGACAATCCCAACCTGGGACATAGCGAACTTTACGCCCTTGCAATAGTTGGTAGCGGTTAATAAAGTCTTTGAGAATTTTATTTAAAGCATGACCAATATGTAAAGAGCCGTTGGCGTAGGGAGGCCCATCGTGCAGTATAAATAAATCGCCGGGATTGTTTTGGGATAGGCGATCGTAAATTTTATTTTCTGACCAAAATTTTTGGATTTCGGGTTCGCGCTTGACAGCGTTCGCCCGCATATCAAAGTTAGTCTTTGAGAGGTTTACAGTATCTTTGTAGCTTCCAGTTTCTGTCACAGTCTCATGCCAAGGAATATATTGAACCTCTACAGCTAAGCTTCGCTTGGTCCGCAGATTCTTTAAGACAAGAGAATTACTAGTTGTTGTCTCAACATCCCAATCGCCCCTTCGGGGTTCAGCAGTTGTTCATGGGGGAAACCCCCAAGACCACACTGCTTCACCGTTTTATGTTAAGCGATTCTAGTAGGGTTCCCCGGCTCAAGACTCAATACTCCTGAT
The DNA here is from genome assembly GCA_964246695.1 of uncultured bacterium. Classification (GTDB taxonomy): domain Bacteria; phylum Cyanobacteriota; class Cyanobacteriia; order Cyanobacteriales; family Nostocaceae; genus Stigonema. The sequence goes on along the minus strand of CAXTSI010000331.1, from coordinate 7,287 downwards.
GCTTCCTGACTAGCAGGCTCCAAGGGCGTGACTTTCTGGCTGACCACCAGTAGGGTGTTATCCTATGCAATTATAGCAAACTTGTCCTGGTAAAAAACTCAACTATTCTTCAATTTGGTTCAACTTGTAGTTGAAAATAAATTGAAGAATGTTTCATTTTTTCCTCGAAATTCCTCTACGACGTAGGCATTGCCAAAAAACCAGGTTTCTTGCGATTAACTCAAATTTTCAAACCTTGTTTACGAATTTGTTCGGCGACGGCGACAGTACCGCCGACAATTCCCACGGTTAGGGATGTAGGGAAAGATAGTCAATAGTCCAAGGGTTTTTGACTATTGACTATTTCAACTAGGTGGGATTCGGTGGCATTTGTTCAGATGGTGGTTCCGTAGGAAGAGGGAGTTGAGCAACGTCTGCTTTTTCTGTAACAGGAGGTGGGGTTTTTTCCTCACTTCCCGTCTCTGATTGGGTAGATGGTGGTAGGCTTCGTTCAATCTCAGCATCTGAAGACGCAGCTTCTACCAATTCTGTAGACGGGGGATTTGGTGGAATGAGATCCGGTACACTCTCGGTTTTTGATTCGGTTGGCTGCTGTGGTATAGAAGTACGCTTATCGATAATCTCCACAGGAGATTTGTCTGTGGGTTTGGGAGTTGCAGGTGTTTTTCTACTTACCGTCTGTTGCACCCGATATTTTACGCCAGTGAAGGTGTTACCAATACCCTTTTGTAACTGGGCAAGCCTTTGCGGAAGCGACAACTTAGTAACTTGCTCCTGAATGGTAGTTTTCACCGTTTCAGCGCTAGGGATCGGGGTTTGTTGTGCCTTTGGTGTCAGTTGCTGACGTAATGAAAGTGCTTCCCAGCCAAACCAATATAAAAGAGCGACACTAGCGACATGACCCAGCAAAAGACCTCCGGTAATGCGTTGTGCAAACACCCATAAAACCAAGGCGTAGAATAAACCTACACCACTCAAAATAAAGTCATTCTTGCGGTGGATTTCTGGGAAAAAGAAAGCTGCTAGATAAATGGCTATACTACCAAGACCGACAGCCAACGCTAGGACATATGCCAGCATTTTATGGTTACTCCTTACAAAAAAAAGGGAACAGGGAACAGGGAACAGGGAACAGGGAATATGAAACTAAAAAAACTACATAGGTGGGTTTAGAGCCGCACTTTTAAGAAAGATGTTTTTCGTTCTGGCGTAGGCGCTCATATAAACTGCGTCCTTGCTTCAATCCCACGGATGGGCTGGGATACACTGTTAAGATTTCCCTGTTCCCTGTTCCCTGTTCCCTCTGAATGTGTCATTTAACTAGATATTTCCATTTTGCAAATTTTGCCAGATAATGGTTGATTTGGATACAAATTAAAATTAATTTCCTGTGTAAACTCTGTATTTTTACTGTATATATTAACTCTTAATGTCTTCTTTAGGGGAGAAGCAAAAATATCGGACTACCCTAAAGATAAAAGGAACTGCAAGAGTTAGCCAAGAAAATTTATGACAGAACAAAGCTTTGGTGTGATTGGTTTAGCCGTTATGGGTGAAAACCTGGCTCTAAATGTCGAGCGCAATGGCTTCCCAATCGCAGTTTACAACCGCTCTCGCGATAAAACAGATGCTTTCATGACAGAGCGTGCCCAGGGAAGAAACGTCAAAGCCGCTTATACCCTGGAAGAATTTGTCGCTTCCCTGGAACGTCCCCGCAAAATCTTGATTATGGTCAAAGCAGGCGGTCCAGTGGATGTGGTGATTAACCAGCTCACACCCATGCTGAATGAGGGCGACATCATTATCGACGGTGGCAACTCTTGGTTTGAAGATACGGATCGACGTACCCGCGAATTAGAACCACAAGGTTTTCGTTTTATTGGTATGGGCGTTAGTGGCGGTGAAGAAGGAGCGCTGAATGGTCCATCGCTGATGCCAGGAGGTACAAAAAGCTCTTACGAGTATTTGTCGCCAATTTTCACGAAAATTGCTGCCCAAGTTGATGATGGTCCTTGCGTGACCTATATTGGTCCTGGTGGTGCAGGTCACTACGTCAAAATGGTACACAACGGTATTGAGTACGGCGATATGCAGCTGATTGCAGAAGCATACGACTTGCTGAAAAGTGCCGTCGGACTTGACCATAATCAGCTACATGAGGTTTTTGCTGAATGGAACACCACCGACGAACTCAATTCGTTTTTGATTGAGATTACAGCAAAGATTTTTCCCTACATTGACCCAGATACACATCTACCCTTGGTCGATTTGATTGTTGATGCTGCAGGGCAAAAGGGAACCGGACGCTGGACGGTACAGACTGCGTTGGAGTTGGGAGTTTCTATTCCGACAATCATAGCGGCGGTGAATGCCCGGATTATCTCTTCCTTCAAAAAAGAACGGGTAGCTGCATCTAAGATACTCACAGGTCCAACTGGCAAGTATGAGGGAGATCGGAAAGCTTTTATCAACAAGGTGCGGGATGCCCTTTATTGCTCGAAAATCTGTTCTTACGCTCAAGGAATGGCGCTGTTAGCTACGGCGTCGCATACGTATAATTTTGGACTGGATCTGGGTGAAATGGCACGGATCTGGAAGGGTGGCTGTATTATTCGCGCTGGATTTTTGAATAAGATTAAGAAGGCTTTTAGTGAAAATCCAGCGCTGCCTAACCTTCTCTTGGCGCCTGAATTTAAGCAGACGATTCTCGACAGGCAAACAGCTTGGCGCGAGGTGTTGGCAACAGCAGCAACACTGGGAATTCCAGTGCCAGCATTTAGTGCGTCTTTGGATTATTTTGATAGCTATCGACGCGATCGCTTACCTCAAAATCTGACTCAAGCCCAACGCGACTACTTCGGTGCCCATACTTATGAGCGCCTGGATAAGCCCGGAGTCTTCCACACTGAATGGACACCAATTGCTGAGGCTTCCACGCAAACTTCAACACCGGAACGGCTGCAAGCTCAAATACCAACTACACCTCCAAGTAAGTAATGTTTAGAGGGTTTTAGTTGTAAATTTTCAGGGTGACTCTGAGTTTCAGAGTCACTTTTTTATGAATTATGAATTATGAATTATGAATTATGATATCAAGTTCGCGCTTAATACTTGTAATAAAGAACCTCTCCCCCAACCCCTCCCCTAACAGGGGAGGGGAGACTTTGACTTGCGTCAAAGGCGGGTTGAAGGTAGGACCATTATGATAAGTGATTAACCGGACATGATATGAATTATGAATCCACATTCCTTGGAGTGCGATCCCGAACGGGCGATCGCTTTCTTTGGGGCATCGCAAAACATTGTATTTTTGAAGCATGACAACTTCACCATTAGACATCTGGTGGAAATTAATTGTGCGTTGCTTACAACCCTTGTAGAACGCCGCGCGTTCATACATTGTTTTTCGGAGATGTCTATTAAATATCGCCGATCCGAGTCCAGAACTTCCTGATAAACTAATGCCATAGGAACCCAATACTGCTCGGTTAACGATAGTTGATGTTCCAGAATCCCGGTTTCTTGAAGAAACCGGGATTCTAATTTTCGCTTATCCGAGTAGTATTGCATAGGAACCGTGCCAAATCGATATTGCATGCACAAGCGCTCATTCTTGGTTGTTCTTTGTTTAATTATCTTTACGTGCAGTTTGTGGTTGGGTTTACAAATTTCTCCGGGCGAATTAACTTGGCAGATGGGAACACCCGACGCTGTAAACGCCCAATCTCCTCAAGCCAGTCAGTTAGTACAGCAAGGTATTGAGCGCTACCAAGCGGTCGATTTCAGAGGAGCAATTGAACGCTGGCAGAAAGCTTTAGATATCTATCAACAAAATAATAATCGTGCCAATGCAGTCATTGTTCGAGAAAATTTGGCGAGGGCATATCAACAACTTGGACAACCAGAACAGGCGATCGGTCACTGGAATCAAGTTATTGCCGATTATCGCCAATTCGGGAATTTGCAGTTTTTGGGACGATCGCTTACCGAACAGGCGCAGGCATACAGCAGCTTAGGACAACCCAAACAGGCGATCGCACTATTATGTAGTCCCGACAAGGATGGCAATTGTAGCAATGGAAGTGCTTTGCAAATTGCCCGTGCGACTTCTGACATTATGGGTGAAGTCGCTGCTAGAGGAAGTTTGGGTGATGCCACAAGACTGATGGGAGATTACGAGTCTGCCATCAAAAATCTTGAAAATAGTCAAGAATTAGCAAGGAAACTTAAAAATCAGGCTATGCTTCTCTCAGTCTTAAATAGTTTGGGCAATGCCGAGATTAGTCAAGTTCTAGTTAAGTATCGCCAAGCAAATTCCGCTGTCCAAAGAGGGGATAGTCTTGAAGCTGAAAAACGAAGATCCCAAGCGCAACAAGAGGATGCTAAAGCACTTTCCTACCTGCGAGAAAGTCGAGAAATTGCCCGCAGCCAGAAGGATGTGCAAAGTGAAATGCGATCGCTTCTCGTCATGATTCCCCTGTATTACCGCAACAATGCAACTGGCGAAGCGGCAAATAGCTTACAACAAGCAACTCACCTGCTAGAAAGTTTACCAGATAGTCGAGCGCGAGTGTATGCCACCATCGATTTAGTGCGGTTACTGCAACCTGTCATAAAGGTCACATCTCGAACGGAGTGTCTCACACCAGAAGTGTTACCATTAGCCGAGTCTCTGCTCAATCAAGCTGTCACCATTGCTCAACGCCTTCAAGATTTTCGTGCGGAGTCCTTTGCGTTGGGAGAACTGGGACATACATATGAGTGTCGCCGAAAATACCCACAAGCCTTAGAAATTACCAATAGAGCTAGATTAGCGGCTCAACAAGACCTAAAAGCACAGGATAGTTTGTATGTGTGGGAGTGGCAAACAGGACGCATACTCAAAGCACAAGGAAAAACAACAGAGGCAATTTCTGCCTACGAGCAAGCACTCAATACTTTAGAACCGATTCGCCGTGACATCTTGACGGCAAATCGAGACATTCAATTTGATTTTCGCGACACTATTGAGCCAATTTACCGCGATTTAGTGGCACTTTTGCTTAATGTTGAGCAACCAGTAGCAAACAAATCGCTTCTCTCCAAACAAAGCAAGGAGAATTTTCGTTTTATCCTCAAAACTATCGACTCGCTGAAACTGGCAGAATTACAAAACTACTTTGGGAATGATTGCATCCTGACTGTGGTTCCACAGGAGTTGGATACGGCTGGGGATGCAACAACAGCATTCTTTAACACTATTGTTTTGGAAGATCGGACTGCAGTCATATTAAGTCTTCCAAATGGTCATAGAAATATTACCTGGATTTCTATCAAACGTCAAGAACTTGTTAATAAAATTAATGAATTTCGCCGAGGACTGGAACGATTTCGCGATAATTACGACATTGCATTAGCTAAGGAAGTCTATGACTGGTTCATTCGTCCTTTTGCCAAAGACTTACATGGGGTGAAAACACTGGTCTTTATCCAAGATGGTATCTTGCAAAGTATACCGATGGCAGCACTTTACGATCGTGAAAAGAAGCAATTTTTGATCCAGCAGTATGCGATCGCCACAACTCCAAGTATCAACCTAACAGACACTCGTCCTTTAAATCGGCAAGATATGCGGGTACTTGCACTGGGTGTAAGTCAAGCTGCTACTGTTGACGGTAAAAAATTTCCGCCCCTACCTAATGTTGTCAACGAAATTACTGAAGTTACTCAAAAGATTCGCGGCAAAAAGTTACTTGATAATGACTTTACAACTTCCCGTTTAAAAACAGAACTCTCTGAAGCAGTTTACCCAATCATTCACGTTGCAACTCATGGCGAGTTTGGCAGCGAACCACAAGATACTTTCATTGTTACAGGTAACAATGAGAAACTTACCTTCAAAGAACTGGATCGGCAAATTCGTAGCGTTACCCGTAATCAAAAACTATTGGAACTATTAACTTTAACTGCTTGCAAAACCGCAGTCGGGGACGATCGCTCTACACTAGGATTAGCTGGTGTTGCGGTACAAGCAGGAGCAAGAAGTGTCTTAGCCTCTCTTTGGGCAATTAACGATGCTTCAACTGTGCAGATTGTCAGTGACTTTTATACTAAATTGTTCGATGGTTCAAAACAGGCGCAGGGCGATCGCAACGTAACTAAAGCACAGGCTTTGCAAGCTGCACAAACAGCACTTATTGAGGGTAAGCAGTATACTCACCCCTACTATTGGTCTGGCTTTATTTTAATTGGGAATTGGCTCTGAGAATTTTGGAGCCATAGATTATTAAGCGCGAATATCAGTCGAGTAGACCACGATATAACCCAATACGGTTCAGTTAGTAGCGTTTACGGAATGAAGATCCCCCCAACCCCCCTTTTTAAGGGGGGCTTTTTCCCCCCTTTTTAAGGGGGGTTAGGGGGGATCAAAGCCTTAACTGAACCGTATTGCAATATAACCGTAGGGGCGCGGTTTCCGCTTCTGGTCAATGTGGCGCTGGTTCAATTGAAAACTGCTGTAATGAACCGCTGAGGACGCAGAGTACACAGAGGAAGAGCAAGCAGAGTAGATCGCAACTGATCGGCGGAATGCTATAGCACATCAGACATTATTTAACCAAGCTTGCAAATCAGCTAAACTGGTAAAATCTAACAGTGCTTCGCTCAAATCTTCGAGAACAGGCAGTGGTAAACCAGAAATTCGCGCTACTATTTCATCAGAGAGTTTCTGCCCAATCCGCTTAGTTATCTGTCGAATAACGAGGTTAGCTGCTTCTTCGTGTCGTCCTTCTTTGATTCCTTCTTTGATTCCTTCTTTGATTCCTTCTTCCTTAATTTCCTGGTACACTCGCGTTTGCTGTAATGTTATTCCTAGCATAGACTCTACCTCCCTTTGACTCAATTGTTCAAATTTGTACACCATGATCGTCGTCAGCATTTCTATTATGGCGCGACTGGAGGTCGATGGTACTTCTTGACGAGTTCTGGTTAGCAAATACCTTGCTTGTGCTGGTGCTTGCTCTTCATCTACTGTGGTTAATACCATCAGCGCTACCCATAAAGGTAAGTCGCGAATATCCCCCAACTCATCCAAATATACCCGATGGACTTGGTTGCCGTTGAGTAGGGTTCGATGAGGATGAATATCGCTTTGTTCGATACTGCGTGTGGGGTAAATTATCACTACTTGCCAGTCGCTAAATCTCGCACGATTGCGATAGAAATATAACGAGGACTCTGCAAATACCCTTTCGTAAAGTTGTTCAGGTAGAGTCGATGGGGGTTATTATGCCCCGCACCTCTCTGTTA
>CAXTSI010000330.1:0-10657 GCA_964246695.1 uncultured bacterium | reverse complement strand
TCGTTATTTGTTATTATATACAGCCGCCACATTGTCTGGGCGCGTAAACTGCGCCCCTAGGGTTCATAGGTGCCGTAGGGGCGCGGTTTCCGCGCCCCTACGGTTTAATGGTGCTGTCAGGGCGCGGAAACCGGAGCGGACACCCGTTACACACGTGCTTGGGATAGGGTTTGGGCGTTGCCGCCAGATATTATAAATAATCAATCGGACTTGATCTTATAGCAATTTGATTTACTGCATTCTATCGATTGTACGATACTGAATGGCTTCAGCAACGTGGTGGGTTTTTAGGTCGTCATCTCCCGATAAATCGGCAATGGTACGTGCTACTTTGAGAATACGATCGCTTGCCCTTGCAGATAAACCTAATTTTTTAATTGCGCCTTCTAATAAGTTGCGACTACTATCATCTAACTTGCACCATTTCTGGAGGTGACTGCTCTGCATATATGCATTAGAACGCAGACTTGGTTGCCGTTCAAATCTGCGTGCAGCGCGATCGCCTGCAAGTTGCACCCGTTCCCGCACTTGTGCTGATGCTTCTCCCGTTGGTTGTTGGGTAATCTCCTCTGGTTTCAAACGATTCACCGCCACTTGCAAATCGATTCTATCCATCAAAGGACCAGAAAGCTTTGCCCAGTATTGTTCGCGTTGACGGGGAGAACAGGTACACTGTTGAATAGTATCGCCATAATAACCGCAAGGACAGGGATTGGTACTGGCAACCAGAGTAAACTGAGCCGGAAACATCACCGATTGTCTAGCACGGGAAATAGTGACGTATCCATCTTCTAGAGGTTGACGCAAAAATTCCAAAACATCCCGTTTAAACTCCGTAAGTTCATCGAGAAAAAGTACACCTCGATGTGCTAAAGAAATTTCTCCAGGACGGGGAAAACTACCGCCACCGACGAGAGAAGGACCAGAAGCGGAGTGGTGAGGACAGCGGAAAGGGCGATCGCGTACCAATGACCCTCTATTTTTCAACAACCCAGCCACCGAGTAAATCCGAGTCACTTCCAAAGCTTCGGGAAAAGATAATGGCGGTAAAATCCCTGGTAAACGTCGTGCTAGCATAGTCTTACCACTACCAGGCGGTCCGACAAACACTAAATTATGTCCCCCAGCAGCGGCAATTTCCAGGGCACGACGAGCATGTGCCTGTCCTTTAATATCCTTCAAATCTGCTTGTCTTGACGTTACATCTTGTAAAGACCGAAGATGCAGCGTCTCTACCGGTTGTACAGGTTTGTAACGCCCTGGATTATTTAAAAAATCAGTGACATGAGACAGATTTTTGAAGGCGTAAACTGCCAATCCTTCCACCACAGCAGCTTCTTGTGCATTATCACAGGGAACAACTAAACCTGCAATTCCCATCGAGTGGGCAGTAGCTGCGATCGGCAACACACCAGCAACAGGACGGAGACTACCATCCAAAGAGACTTCCCCTAAAAACAGATAATCTCCCAACAACTGGGCGCTGACTTGCTCAGAAGCCGCTAAAATTCCTACACTCATAGGTAAATCAAAACACGCACCTTCCTTGCGTAGATCGGCAGGGGTGAGGTTAATCACTATCTTCTTGACAGGAAAGGCAAAACCAGCATTCTTGAGAGTTGCCTTTACCCTCTCTCGTGCTTCCTGAACTGCTGCATCCGGAAGTCCTAACACCACAATTCCTGGTAAACCTCCAGACACATCCACTTCCACGCCTACTTTTACGGCGTCGATACCCACAATTGATGAACTCCAGACTCTAGCAAGCATATATTCCCTACAACATTTATTTAGATATGCATCAACCAGCGTTGAAGATAACTTCAATACCACCCTGTATCCGCGCTAATTCTTGACGCTGCTGCTCAATCCAAGCTTTTTCTGCTTCACGTTGTTCTGGTGTCTCTTGCTGATATCGTTCTTGTTGCTCTAGGAAGTCATTGTAAAATGCGATCGCTTTTGCAATAGCTTCAGTCGATAATTTCACTCTGTCATCAAAAATTGCTGTGATAAAATTATCAATCTTTAAAGCAACCGCATGGTACAGTTCATCGGAACAAACCAAGATTAACTCCTTGAGTCTGGTAGCAGATTGTTTCAGTTCTTCAATACACGGTTGAATTGCCTGCCTCAAACTTGTGGCAGATTGCTTAATTTCTAGGGAATTTTGCTCATCCTTCAACAGTCGCTCAACGGATTGGGTAATATTCTCAAAGGTGTTGAGGTAGTAATTCATGCTTGTCCTCCAGTAATCTATGACAAAAGTTAAACTGCCTCAGAGAGGGTCAGCTAATATTCTTTCTCGTCATTTAGTATGCCCAGATTCAACCGAAAGTAACTACGTATAAGCACGGTTATCTTTGCCAGTATGACAAGCTATGCTGTAAAAAAATATATTTAAATTCGCAAATATATGCTGTTTCAGTTTGCGCCTGCAATTCTGGCGGGGATTAACTCTGGGATGTATGAAGTTGTTCGCAATACCGCTACAGGACAATTACTGGGTATAGCGAGAGACAAGGCAACTGGTTATTTTGTGGCTAACGCAGTTGGTCTTGCAAGCAATGGCTTCTCTATCAATCCGCTATTTGCTCCTGCACAGCTAGTAATGGGTGGTGTGCAGATGTTTCAAACCCACAAAGGGTTTCAGAAAACCTATAGAATGCTTGATACTCTCCAAAACAGTGTAGGTGCTTGGGCAATGGATCAAACAATTACTCTGACTTATCAACTGCAGGGTGTATATGAAGTAGTGAGCGATCGCCTCTCGCATCTCCAAAATAAAGTCTGTCAAGATAAACTTGAAGCACTAGCCTGAAAAATTGGTTGAGGGCGATCGCCGTTGTGGAGCAACTGACCGGAACGCACCTTCTACTCCGAGCGGGCTGGTGGGCAGTGCCCACCCTACTAAAGCATAAGCTTTTTGTTGCTCTGATTTTCGCAACTTGGCGGTGGTACAAGATATGAAGCAATTCACTTTAGCAATCCTACACTTTCATCAGAGGCTCGTTGGCGAAGCTGATATAATGTCAGCAATTTGTTTAGCCACCTCTTCACTGTGCCAATAGCTGCTATGAGCATCACCCCCATGCAGCAGTGCTAACGCCGTTTGACTTATTTGCTTCGTCAGTAAGTTGGTTAATCCTGGCTCATGAGTGATGATATCTTGAATATCTAAGTATTTTTTGTCGCCGTCCACCAGACTGCTCATCAGTTCGTTCAATGGGTAAGCTATAGGATCGCCAGGATGAATGAAATTCCTCCATTGCAGCTTTTCTCCTTTTCGCAGTTGCTGAAGATTCTCCAGTAGCTGCTGTAGCTTGGGTGTGATATCGTGACTACTAGACGTGGACGGGGTGCTTTCCGGATCATCTTTACCTGGATTTACGTCAGTCAGGCTGAAGATAGCGATCGGCGATCCCATAGTGTTAATACTGGCAAGCTGGATACCTTTCAGCGGATTAGGATCTGCTCCAGATATTCCGTATATGGCATCACGAATAGCCATAACATCATCATGACCAGGCACATCCTGGGAATTCCATCGACTTGCAAACAGCAAGTCAAAAAGAATAACAGTTCCCCAACTGTGGGTAACTAAGTGAAGACGGTCATCATGTGGCAAACGATCTTTCAATCCCTCTTTCAACCCCTCTAAAGCCTGCTGCTTCAGCTTTGTGACAACCTTGACACCAATATAGCGGCTGATGTAAAGTGCAGCATCCCCAGCAAACTGTAAAAGCTGCTTTTCACGAAATTCTCTGAACCACATTTGGTTCCAAAGCGGTGAAGCTTTGAGTGTTGCTAAAAGTTGATTTTCTGCATCTAAATTTACGTCTCCCCAGTAGAGGGGAACTGTCTTGATCGTTTGGGAGGGTTCAATGTGGTGATGAATGCGACCGATCAGGTCGTCAGCGTAAGCAGGTGTTGGGCGTTGTTCACGAGTATTAACGCCGTGAATGAAAAGGATATAGTCCATAGATGTAGCAGAAACTCTTTCTGCAAATAGAAAGATATTGAGTTTTGTTAAATATAAGGTTAAGCTTGTTTGCCTTCCTTCTACATCTATAGTAGGTGTAAGTGAAATGAACTTATGCACTTATTCATTTCCCGCCATTAAATTGCCATTCGTTTGTAAGGTGTGTTAGCGCTCTTATTCACGCATATTCGTTCAATCATGGTGCCGTACTGCTGCGTCCTAACACATCCTACAAGATAGGTAATTAAGAGATGTCACCAGAATTAAACGATCGCGTTACAGTGTGGGGCTTCTACTGAAGTAGAGCTAATTACAAATTGTCGCATCCGGCGATGCCAACGGAGCGCGTCTACGCCAACGGCGCAGCATCCTTAAGAAACACCATTCTTGTGAATTTTCTGAAAGCCTTGCTGGATAAAAATTCCACTCCGGTGTTACTTAAGAGTAATAGGTTTTACAATTCCACAGCTTGCTTAGAGATTACAATTGCCCAAAGTCTGAGGATCGTCGAATAACAAAGTAAGGACAAAGGGTACTACGACAAAGAAAAATGATCTCTATGTCATGAGTGCGTCTTTACGTTGATACTAGCTTGATATTAAAGCTGACGACAAGCTGTGCTCTGTTGGTAACCTCAATGGTAGGGTAAATACTGTTGTGTTAGTTTTCTTTAGCAAATTATTACATTTTTTTAGCTGTAAGTACGCAATATTCCGGAATAGGAGCAATTTTGTTTGTCAAAGGAAATATGGGTGTTAGTAAAATGAAATACAATGACTGATATTGCCCTGCTGATGAGTGGCGTCTTAACGACAGGACAACCATCGCCGCCAATTTTACCGAATCAGCCATTGGTAGATTTATACAATGGCGTAGAGAACTCAATAAGGGGTCAGTTATCTCAGTTAGTTCCAACTGCTCAAATTACACCACCTGAATTCATGCAACTCAGTGGAACGATCCTCGCTGGTCCGTCAGCATCTACCAGAGAGCTGAATATTGGCGTCCAATCGGACGTTAAGGATATTAGTCGAAATACCTTTAATAAGATTTACTCTAAAGTAGATGCTAAAAAATTCCACCAAGTATCTACTGAGAGCTTGCCTTTGACAGCGGTAAGGGGAAACACTGTCCCAAGTGAGCGACAGACAAGCTCTTTACCGCTCTTGAGTTTAAACCAAGCACAGGAAAACACCGCTACAGAGAGTTTTCGCCCTCAGCAAAGATCCGCTACCAAGATTGCCGATCAACCACAGATAATAGACGAACAAGGCGTTACAAAATTCCAAGATCTTACTAGCCCATTGCCAATTCTCGAATTTGGTGACTCAGGTACTTCCGTCAGAGTCTTGCAACGGCTGTTATTGTTTAATGGTTATACTGTTGAAGTTGATGGAGTTTTTGGTGGGCTGACAGAGATTGCTGTCAGCGCCTTTCAATATCGACGGAATTTAGCGATAGATGGGATAGTTGGTCAAAGAACTTGGGATCAGTTGGCAAAATAGTTGGTTGTTAGTGGTTAGTGGTTAGTTGTTAGTGGTTAGTTGTTGGTTGTTGGTTGTTAGGAGTTATAAATTTTTCTTCCAGACTCCAGACTCCAGACTCCAGACTCCAAACTCCCAACTCTAAACAACTAACAACTAACAACTATCAACTATCAACTATCAACTAACCACTAACCACTAACCACTAACAACTATCAACTATCAACTAACTCCCTACCGATACTTATGTTGCTCTAATAGTTGTTGCGCCCTAGGCTTGTAAATTAAATAAAACAAAGCCTCAATGTAGCGCAATAAATCCTCCCGTTTCTCTTGTGAGGTAAAGTTCCAGAAGCCATAAATCCGCGCTAACGATAGCAACTTGGTAGTGTGGATTTTCCATGTATAGGTGCTGAGAACCCTCTCAATACCTTGTTTAGAAACTTCATACCAATATTCAGGACTTTGCTCACACTTGGTGACAAACTCTAGAATTTTTTCGGCTGTATCTTCTAAATTGGTCGGGTTAATGTAAAAGCCATTTATCTTGTTCTGAATAATTTCTAAAGGACCACCAAATTGCGTGGCAAAAGTCGGTATTCCTGAAATCATTGACTCCAAAACCGTCAAACCAAAAGCTTCAAACAAAGCAGGTTGTACAAAGATTCCCTTGTGGTCAGCAATGACTCGGTAAATTTCACCAGAGTCACTTTTAGACAAGCGCACACCCAACCAGCGAATCTTCCCGATTAGATTGTATTGCTCAATAATGCTGTAGAGTTTGACAATTTCGTCGCGTTCTTCATTGTCACCTGATTCCTCTACGCGCAACTTACCTGCCACCAAAATTAAGTTGCAATGCTTCTGCAATTCTTCACTCTGACCAAAACACTCGACTAAACCAGTTAGGTTCTTAATGCGGTCAAGTCGCGCCATTGAGAAGATAGGACGCTTGCTCTTGTCGTCGAGTGTGCCGAAAATATGAGTAGAATCTTCCAGAGTAAAGAGCATTTCTTCAATTCTCTGGCGATCGCTCTCAACTCGATCTTCAGTACGCGAGTAGGAGAAATAGTAATTCTCATTCACCCCTGGTGGAACCACATTGAACTTGGGACTAAATAGCTCAATTCCATTCACCACATGGTACAAATCCGGCATGGTGAAGCATTTGTAAGACTCGTACTGTCCGACACTATCGGGAGTTCCCACAATTTCTTGGTAGGTGCTGCTGATCACGAAATTAGCAGCATTCATCGCCAACAAATCAGCAGTGAACTGTAACGAAAAATGATATTTATCATCTAAATCATTCCAGTAAAGGTTACTGAACAAGTATTTGGACTTTTCCAAAGCGTGGGCAACGTTGCACTGAGTTACTTTCAGACGGCGTGACAGTAAAAACGTTACCAAATTTCCATCAGAATAGTTACCAACAATCAAATCAGGTCTGCCTTGAAATTCTGCCAGCAGTTCTTTTTCTGCATCAATAGCGTAGGTTTCTAGATAAGGCCAAAATTCAAACCGCGAAATCCAGTTTTGCGTCATGTTGGGATTGAATTCCCGCAAAGGAACTCGCAAAATCCAGGCATTTTCTGTACCGTGGACTTTTTCTAGACGTTGGTTACAAAGGGTGCCATCACTGTTGGGAATCAGGCGGGTGAGAATAATTACCTTTGGCTGAACATTTAGTCCTTCTAAACCAGCCAACGTGACATCTTCTTGCAGCTGCTGTTCCAGAGTCTTTGCTTGGTCGAGGACGTAGACTACCTGACCACCAGTATCGGGACGCCCCAAAACTCCCTCTTGTCCAAACCAACCGTGGGGAGACACTAGGACGATCCTGAAAATCATCGGGATGCGAGAGATGAAGGCTTCTAGTGTTTGGGGATCGGGAGAGTCAATCAATTCATCAAGAATACTCAGGGTTTCTCCGACTCGGTCGGCGGTGTTACCCCAACCCGGTTCAAAGCCCATCGCTTGCAAAGCAAACCGGAATTCTTCGTAGGGTTGTTCGTTTGGGCGATCGCGTAACATAGCTATCGCTTTCTTGACTTGATCGGAAAGTTCCTGCTGTGAATGAATGCGATCGTTAATTAAGAGCTGGATACCGTTATATTGGTGTAGGCGCAAAAAACTAAATAAGCTTTCTTGCCATTGCTTGGCGTCTTGAAACAGCTTACTGGAGAGATAGCGGTTGAGAAACTGCACTCCTTTGCCAATATTTTTCGGATCGCGAATCACTGGGGAGTAGTCATAAAATGGACCAAAATCCAGTTCTAGAAGGTCGCCTTCTTGGGGATGGAATCGGTTTACAAAGCGATCGCGCAGATCTAACAGTTGTTGTACCGTCATTGGTTCAACACTCAAGTCTGCTGTTAGCAGATAAACTTCTTGACTGGCAATCTTGGGGCGGATAATGAAACAGAGGTTTGATTCCTCTAGAATAATTTCCTGGGTGTAGTAAATGAGCTTGCTTAGGTGTGAGGAAGTGAAAAACTCCTCAGGCTTTTGGTACTTGGAGCAATATTGAGTATATAAATTAAGGATGTCGTTCCGCAGCAAGTACCGTTTTTCTTGCTGGCGCAAATCGCTAATCAAAGAACGCAAATCGCTTTTTTCGTCACTCTCTAGGACTGCTTGGAACAATTCAGACATAGCTACTCCCTAGTCAATTATAGGTTTCGGATTAAGCATGGCAATGGGTAATCGGTAAAAGTCAGAAGTCAGGCAAAAAACACTTTTTTACCTTCTTTTCTTCTTACCAATTACTGATCCCCATCAACACCATTACATTTTTACGCATATTGTATCGCTGAGTGCCTTGAACTCTCATAAATTGTGTAAATTTTTTTTCTCCGAATAATGAGTTTTTACTGTTGACGTATTTCAGGATTTCCTCAGATTTGCGCGCTTAAAATTTGTCAGGCGTTTGTTGTCTCAAAGGCGCCCAAATCTTGGGATTAATTATCATACCGTTTTTACTGGGTAGGGTTTCCGACCCGATGAGCGGTTATTTTATGGTACGGCGATTGTGCGATCGCAACGAAGAGCGTTGGTCGCTTCATCCGCACCCTGCTGGTGGGACTGAGTGGAGTATTTGTGGAGTTGGTGCAATTCTCGTGCTTTACCACCCTCCTTCCAACTGAAATTCAAGATGTAATTGAAAAGCGAAAAGTTGGTGATATCAAAGCAAAACTTAATGCTATTTACACCCAATCTGCTCCTTTAATGGCTGCAACTGATGAGGAAAATTTCAGCAACTGCATCGCGACCATTTCCCCACTGAGGACCGCGTACAAGGATTCCATCGGGCATAGTGGTGTTCCACACCTATCCCTGAATCTCAAAGTACAGTTAAATATCCGTGGGATCTGCTAACCAAATTATGAGGGCGAACGAGGGGACTTGAACCCCCGAGTGGTGGAATCACAATCCACTGCCTTAACCACTTGGCTACGCTCGCCATTGTATTTCCTATCATAACACAACTCCTGTAAATTGATCAAGAGATTTGTTTGCAGGAACGGACTTAGTTAATCTGGAGTCTAAGAACTACAGCAAATAACAGTCGAGGAAAATGAAACTCTTAACCATTATCACATATGTGGGAGTAGTGGGACTAGCGGTCTTGGGGGTGGCAATGGCGAAGACGAATCCTAGTAAGGCTGAATATGAACAGTATGCTGTGCTACAGCTGACAGGATACTTAAAAAGCAATGTCTGTAAGAAAACCCCGAGTCTATTAGAAAATTTAATCAAGTTAAATTGCGAGAAGATGGTAGATTCGGCAAACCCGCAGATGCGGGAAATCATCGCCAGTAATACCGAGCGTCAAAATTTTATTATTTTTAGTATTTACCGTACAAATTTAAAACTGAATTCCTGGATACCTTCATACAAATTAGAGACTGTGGGAGCGTTTGACAACTTCTATACTTACAACACTGAAAAACAATAGCAGCAGGAGTAGTTTACAAGCAAATTAAGCAGCTAGATTGCAACTTCCCTTTTGCTCATAAGTCTCAGCACTCTTTGAGTTGGGCGCTGTCATTTCTTACCTCACATCTTGCACCTGGGTGAAAAACCGGGTTTCTTGAGAATGACTAATGGTCAAACCCTTAATCTTTGGTTGAGAAACCCGGTTTTTTAGGTCTTGTTGAGAATGGGGCAAGATATCAGTTACCTCATATTCGATCGTACTTCTCCTATCTAGAGAGGCAATTTTGCTTTGTCAGCAAGCTTTCGCAAAAAGTAACCACTTTTGATAGAGATACTCAAACAGGAAGTCTTTCTCAAGGTGCTGGTTGAAATTAGCTGTTATGTTGAAACATATGAGTGAGTGTAAGAAGTTGCCAGCTTTTGAGGGTAGAAGATTCACGAAACTTACTCTTAAAAAGTTGGAACAAACCAGCAACAGCAAGGGAGTTACTGATGTTTTTTCACAAGAAAGAACCAATTCATACCGTTAATGTCAAGGAAGCAAATCCACGTTTTGGTCAATTGCTTTTAGAGCAGTTTGGTGGTGCAACAGGTGAACTAACAGCAGCTTTGCAGTACTGGACGCAGTCCTTCCACTGCGAAAATCCTGGCATCAAGGATATGTTGCAAGACATTGCTATAGAAGAGTTTGGTCACTTAGAAATGGTGGGCAAAATGATTGAAGCTCACACCAAAAATGTTGACCAAACCGAAGCTTACAAGAGTACTTTGTTTGCTGTACGGGGTATGGGACCACACCTGCTAGATAGTCAAGGTAATACCTGGACCGCAAGCTATGTCAATGAAGGTGGCGATGTAGTACGTGATTTGCGCGCTGACATTGCTGCGGAAGCTGGCGCACGTCAAACCTATGAGGAGTTGATTAAGCTAGCTACTGATGAGGGTAGTAAACAGACGCTCATTCATCTCCTGACACGGGAAATTTCCCATACCCAGATGTTCATGAAGGCGCTGGATTCCTTGGGTAAATTAACTGACCCATTTTTTGGTAATATCCAACCTGATAGCACTGTTGATATCTACTACAACTTGTCTAGCGACGGTAAAGAAGATCACCGTGGTCCTTGGAACTCGGAACCAGCTTTCCGTTACGTTGCTGACCCTGGTCAACAAGTAAAATCTTAATTGAGTTTCTGACGACTGGTTAGTGGTTAGTGGTTAGTGGTTAGTGGTTAGTGGTTAGTGGTTAGTGGTT
>CAXTSI010000329.1:0-10686 GCA_964246695.1 uncultured bacterium | reverse complement strand
GTAGGGAGTAGGGAGTGGGGAGTGGGGGAGGAAGGCATGAATTGTGTTTCTTCCATTCATAACCAGTGGCGATCGCCGCCCGTGGGGTGTTCCTAATGAGAGAAGTTAGGAGTTAGGAGTTAGGAGTGAAAAGCATAATTTCGGAGGGGCACGGCAATGTTCCCGAATAACTACTCGCTCTCTTATTCGCGCTCTTAAGCATTATTGCGATAAAGTTTTAATTGGATGGTTAACAACTTATTAATATTTTTTTAACTATTCCTTTACATAATTTTCCGTGACTTGATACCCTCACCAGGAGCAAAGCTACCATGATTCCCAACGAGCCGGTCACTTTGGACGTAAAGCAAGCCAAAGACTCAACTGAAGCAGGTGAAGATTTTTGTGATAAGCCAGAAGAAGCTTGCGGTGTTTTTGGCGTCTACGCACCCGAGGAAGACGTTGCCAAACTTACCTATTTTGGATTATACGCCCTCCAACATCGGGGTCAAGAATCAGCTGGTATTGCCACATTTGAAGGTACACAAGTCCACTTGCACAAAGACATGGGGTTGGTGTCCCAAGTCTTCAACGAACCAATTTTAAGCAACTTAACTGGTAGTATAGCCGTTGGTCACACTCGTTATTCAACCACAGGTTCCAGCCGCAAAGTTAATGCTCAGCCTGCTGTAGTCGAAACCCGCTTGGGAAAAATTGCTCTAGCACACAATGGTAATTTAGTCAATGCTGTGAAGCTACGAGATGAATTGCTAAAGCAGAAATGCAACTTAGTGACCACAACTGACTCAGAAATGATTGCTTTTGCGATCGCCCAAGAAATCGATGCTGGTGGCGATTGGTTAGAAGGGACAATTCGGGCGTTGCAACGTTGTCAAGGCGCCTTTAGTTTAGTAGTTGGTACTCACTCAAGCATCATGGGCATCCGCGATCCCAATGGCATTCGCCCTCTGGTGATTGGCACATTGGGCGAGAATCCAGTCCGTTACGTTCTGGCTTCAGAAACTTGTGGTTTAGACATCATTGGTGCTGAATACCTGCGAGAAGTGGCACCTGGTGAGTTAGTTTGGATCGACGAAACAGGTTTGACCTCCTACCAATGGAGTCAAAAGGAACGCAAGCTGTGCATCTTCGAGATGATTTACTTTGCCCGCCCCGATAGCGTCATGCACAACGAAAGTTTGTATAGCTACCGAATGCGGTTAGGGCGGAAACTAGCTGAAGAATCTCCTGCTGATGCTGATATTGTTTTTGGTGTTCCTGATTCTGGTGTTCCGGCTGCTATTGGTTATTCCCAAGCTTCTGGCATTCCCTACGTAGAAGGGTTGATTAAAAATCGCTACGTAGGGCGCACCTTTATTCAGCCTACACAAGCTATGCGTGAGTCGGGTATCCGCATGAAACTTAACCCCCTCAAGGATGTGCTATACGGCAAACGAGTGGTGATCGTGGATGACTCGATTGTTCGGGGAACCACTAGTCGCAAACTGGTCAAAACTTTGCATGAGGCGGGTGCGGTGGAAGTCCATATGCGAATTTCCTCTCCTCCAGTGACTCACCCCTGCTTTTATGGTATTGATACTGATACTCAAGAACAACTTATTGCTGCTACCAAGTCAGTGGAAGAGATTGCCAAGCAACTTGAGGTTGACTCTCTTGCCTATCTTAGTTGGAAGGGAATGCTGGAAGCAACGCGAGAAGACCCCAATACTTTCTGTTCCGCCTGCTTCACTGGAGATTACCCCGTTTCCGTTCCTGAACAGGTGAAGCGTTCTAAGTTGATTTTAGAAAAGGCAGTGGTGTAGGGAAAAAGCTAATTGCTAATTGCTAATTGCTAATTGGGAAAAAGCTAATTGTGTTGTTTTACTATTAGCTATTAGCCATTAGCTAATTGAGATTTTCTAGGGTAATGCGAGGATCGGCAGCTTTGAGCATCAAGTCGGCAAGGAAATTACCGATGATTAGCAGGACTGCGCCCATCATCAAACTTGCCATTAATAAATATAAATCTTGAGACTGCACAGCTTGTATAGTCAACCTTCCTAAACCGGGCCAGTTGAAGAAAAATTCGGCAATGAAGGCACCACTTAATAAACTTGCCAACTCAAAACCCAACAAGGTAATTAGGGGATTGATCGCATTCCGGAGTGCGTGAACGTAGATAACTCGGTTTTCTGGTAGTCCTTTGGCACGTGCTGTTTGGATGTAATCTTCACGTAGTACATCTAACAATTGACCGCGTGCGAAGCGCTGCAAGCCAGCAAAGCTAGTGACACTTAAAGCGACGGTGGGTAAAATCATGTGCCAGCTAGTATCCAGGAGTTTTCCAAACCACGACAGTTCGCTGTGATCGATGCTAGTCATACCACCCACTGGAAACACAGGCGAAGTGTTTTGGGCAAAAATCAGCAGCAACAAAGCAGTGATGAAACTGGGAAATCCTTGTCCGGCATAGCTAATTACTTGTAAAATGCGGTCAGTGCTGCGATTTTGCCTAACTGCAGCGACAATACCCAAAGGGATAGCGATCGCCCAGGTTACAACTAAAGAAGCGATCGCTAACAGCAAAGTTGCCGGTACTCGCTCCCACAACAGGGATGCTACCGAACGTTGGTAAACAAAACTTGTGCCAAAATCTCCTTTGGTCACGATGCGCCATAGCCATAGCCCATATTGCTCTGGCCAAGGGCGATCGAGACCAAACTGTCGCTTTAGCTCCTCAATTCTTTCCGGGGAAATTTTTGGGTTTTGCCGCAGTGTGTCTACATAATCTCCAGGAGCCAATTGAATAATCACAAACGACAACGCTGACGCCAACAACAAAGTCAACAGCGCTTGCAATAGCCGCTTGATCGTATAAACAAACGTCTCGCTCGTGACCAGCCTCATTAGCCAATCACGACCTGTCTCCATGGAAATTCTTGTTGTAGTCATTCGTCAGTGTACTTTGTTGGTTGTTGGTTGTTAGTTGTTGGTTGTTGGTTGTTAGTTGTTAGTTGTTGGTTGTTAGTTGTTGGTTGCTAATTGCTAATTGCTAATTGCTAATTGTTCGTTGCCATTAGCCATTAGCCATTAGCCACTAACCACTAACCACTAACCACTAACCACTAACCACTAACAACTAACCACTAACCACTAACCACTAACAACTAACCACTAACCACTAACCAATTACTAATATTGTACAAGGCTGATAATCGGCACATCTGGCAGATTTTTACGCCCTTGCAAATCCTGTAGCTCGATGATAAACCCAAAAGCCACTAGTTCGCAGCCAATTTTCTGCACCAGCTTAGCTGTTGCACTAGCCGTTCCACCTGTAGCAATCAGATCGTCCACAATTAAAACTCGGCTACCTGGGAGCAGAGCATCCTGATGGACTTCCAAAAAATCTGTACCATACTCCAGTGCATATTCAATTGAGTGAACTGCTGCTGGTAACTTTCCTTTTTTGCGTACAGGAATAAAACCAGATCCTAACTTATAAGCCAGCAATGAGCCAAAAATGAAGCCCCGCGACTCCATTCCTACCACGTATTCTGCCCAGAGATTGGCATCAACAAACGAGCGTGCAAATAGGTCAATACAATAGCGCAGTCCTTCTGGGTCGCGTAGCAGCGTGGTAATATCTCGGAATAAAATTCCGGGTTTAGGAAAATCGGGGATGTCACGAATAACAGACTTCAAATCCATAAAAAAGCATAGCGTTGATTTTGGTTCACAGCAGTACCTGAAAAATACCCATTCCCCATTGTTCGCTTCAGGTGAGAAAGTGGGCAGATACCTGAAAAATCGTACACTATAAAGTCATACCCTTGAGATCGGCGTTCTAGTTTCCTTATCCGTTGACGATTATGAGAATCTACACCAAGCTAGGGATGTAATAGTACTTGCCTTCCCTGGGGAAGAGAAAACTTTGATTTTCTGATGCGGAAACCTTTGAGTACAAAGAGTAAGTCATGTATAGATCAGGCAGTTCTCGTGCCACTACCACTAGTCTAATTTTCTTGTTTGGTTAACTATCTTAAATTAGTTTTACCTAGTTTGTTGCTGCCGTACAAGGTATTTATAATGAATGTCTCTACTAGTTTAACGCCGTTTAACAGTCCAACTCCCCAGTCAGCGCCAATGGTTTTGGATAGTTTACCCGATCCAGCAATTGAGGGACAGGGATGTCCCCGTAGAACCCGGTTGCAAATTGACCTGATTTTACTGGCAATTGAAGCTTTAGAGCTTGGTGGCTCTGAAGCCATCCTGACATTTGCTGAAGAGTTGGATCTCAAAGCAATTATTAAAGATCGGGTGAATTTATGGCGAATGCGTAGTTCTAACCCTTTGCGACGGGCACACATGCGCCGCCCTTTATCTGTCACTGAGGCAAAAGCCTTAGTGGTAATTGCTTGCTATATGGCGCGGCGGTTAACAGTTGTCATCCGTCAGTTGCTAGCGCTTTATCAACAGATGAGCGAAAAACAGATTCCACTAGAACAGAATTTGCGGCTATCTAATTACCTAGAGCGGTTTAGAGCACATTTTAAAAGCCGAATGCATGCCCGACGTTCTGGTGTAATGGCATTAAATTCTGATGACAAATTAGACGAGCTAGCTATAAATTTGTTGGGGAAATTACTATTTTGTACTGGTACGGCTGGAATGCAGCGGTTTTGGATTAGTCTTTTCGACGGTGAAGCAGAATGAATATTCAACGTAAATATAGTTTACCTAATTGCACACTACTTTTAGAAGGTTTAAGTGATGCCGCAAGGGGTGCACACTTTCAGGAAATGCGCCCAGAACTATCAGTATTGGTAAATGCAGAATGCTATTTAGCTGGCTATAATCAGCCACTGATGGGAGGGCGGGATTTTTTTGAAAGTTTGGTGAGGTCGGTTAGTGCTTACGCCCAAGAATTTTTAAGTAATGTACCGAATCCGCAAGCACACAACTTGGAATCGGAGTTAGTGCATTTGCAGAGAATTGACAGCAACCGACACAGGTTGCTTGTGCGTTCAGAGATTGCGCCCCAAGATTCCCAGTCTCATCATAACTCTACCAAACCGCTCACTCAAGTCGATTTGAATACAGTACAGTTATTCGATTTAGTGGAAGCGGTAGATCAATTTTTCGCTGACAGCCAAACTTTACCAGAGTTGTCACTACAACTACAACCAGTTGGCAGACGCTTTGGTGCTGCCAATCAAGCCTTACTTAAACAGGCAGTGCCTGCGAGTGTAGGAGTTTCAAGTTTAGCAGTAGCAGCTCTTGCCCTCGGCTTGATTCCAGTTCCACAAGTACGTTCACCGCAGCCGACGAAGACACAAAAACAAGGAATTGTTAGTCCAAGTCCAGCCAAGAACGTCAATAGTTCTACAACCGCTGCTTTAATCTCCACCCCCTCTCCCAATGAACAAATAGCTGCAACACCCACATTTAAGCCCACACCTGCTACCACAGGAAGTGCATCCCTTGCTGTTAACAATTTAGAAGCACTTTTAAACACAGTTCCCGAAATTACCGATGCATCGCAATTGCGTGCATTGATTCGCCAAGCTTACAACCAAATTAATTCAGACTGGAAAAATCGCTCAGAATTGAAAGATGATCTGGTCTACCGTGTAGGTGTGGCAGCCGATGGTGCCATTGTAGGTTATAAAGGGGTGAACAAAGAGGCGACTGAGGTAGTGGCGAAAACTCCCCTACCTCACCTACTTTATAATCCTGCTAGCCGTGGTTCCATGACTAACGAACCAATTGCCCAAATTAGAGTAGTTCTTAAAAGAAGTGGCATCTTGGAAATTAGCCCTTGGCGGGGATATGCTAGAACACCAGATGTTGTAGGGGCAAAAATCACCGACCCTAACACAATTAACAATTTAAATCAAAAGCTCAATGATACCCTTCGCCAAAATTGGAGCGACACTCCCACCTTTGGGCGAGATTTGAAGTATCGAGTGGCAGTAAACAAAGATGGCACGATCGCCGACTACGAGCCACTTAACCAAGTCGCCTTTGACTATTTCCGGCAAACACCCCTCCCCAAGATGTTCCAAGCCGTTTATGGCTCAACTGTAGCGGCTCCAAACAATAAAGAACCTCTTGCCCACTTCCAAGTAGTATTCAAGCCCAACGGCGCACTGGAAGTTCACCCTTGGCAGGGATATAGATAATTGGGGAATTGTTAGTGGTTAGTAGTTAGTGGTTAGTGGTTATTTTTGCCAACCAACAACTAACTACTAACAACTAACTAACAACTATTTGACAATTTTCCCCATATAACTTCCCCATAATTGTGCAGCTTGAGCGCTACTACCAGAGGTGGGGGAGTTGTTATCGTTTCCTAGCCAAATACCAGTTACCAGTCGCTGACTGGGAATAAAGCCGATGAACCACAAATCAACGTTGTTATTTGTTGTACCGGTTTTGCCAGCTTCCCCCAGTCCCAGAGATGCACTACGACCAGTACCTTCTGTGATTACTCCGCGCAGCAAACGAGTCATTGTATTGGCTACTTCAGTTTTCAGCACTCGCTTGTTCGCCTCTGGATCTTGGTCGAAGGAGTAGATGACGCGGCAAGTCTTTAAATCGTTGCGATCGCGGCAATCACTGCTGTCTAGAATCCGGCTAATCGCATGGGGACGATTCCACACCCCGCCGTTGCTAATGCCACCAAAAGCACCCGTCATTTCCAAGACATTAACTACACTTTGACCGATCACCAAGCCCGGAACTGGATCGAGGGGAGATCTGACTCCTAAACGTCGCGCCATTCGCACGACTTTATCTAGCCCTATTTGCTTGGCAACCCGCAGAGCAATTGGGTTTTCCGACTGGGCAAGTCCAGTGGCGATACTTAACTCGCTAGCTTCTGTACGACAGGGTTTGTAGGTAAAGCCAAGCCAAGGCAAAGCAGCGCAGGAATAAGATGTGTCTGGTGAAATCCCTTGCTCTATAGCAGCTGTGTAAGTAAAGACTTTAAAGGTGGAACCGGGTTGTCTTTTGGCTTGGAAAGCACGATTGAACTGACTAGTTTTATAATTAGTGCCGCCTACCATCGAGAGAATGCTACCAGTGCTGGAATCAAGGGTAACGAGTGCTCCTTGAGAAAAACCAAAAGAGGGTCCATTATTGCGAATATGTCTACGCAGCGCTGCATCTGCTTGTGCTTGAACTGCTGGATCTAGCTGCGTTTCAATGATAAAGTTGCCTTCTTGTGCCAAGTCTTTTCCTAAGATGAATTCGAGTTCTTGGAAGACATAACTGTAAAAATAAGGAGCAATAGTCTTTGCCTGCTGTTCGCAAACTTTACGGCTGATATCAAGGGGCGATCGCCTAGATCGGTTATACTCATCTTGTTTAATTTTGCCGTTCTCCAGCAATCGTCTGAGTACGCGGTTGCGGTATTCTGTTGTTTTCAGCTTATTCTGGGTATCTCCACCACAAAAATCGAAGCCGTTGGGAGCAGGTAAAATTGCCACTAAAGTTGCTGCTTCGGAGAGAGTTAACTCTTTTGCCGATTTATCAAAGTAATACTTAGCAGCATCCTCAAAGCCATAAGTATCTGCTCCCAAGAAAACCCGATTTAAGTATGTCAGCAAAATCTCATCTTTGCTGTAAAAAGCTTCTAATTTCAAAGCGACAACCGCTTCTCGGAATTTTCGACCGAGGGAGTCTTGTCTTCCCACATAATCGCGGAATAAACTGCGGGCGACTTGCTGAGTGACAGTGCTGGCACCTTGTTGGACATCGCCGCTTTTGGTATTTATAAACACTGCTCGCAAAATCCCCAGTGGGTCTACCCCAAAGTGCCAGTAATAACGGCTGTCTTCTGAGGCTACCACTGCTGCTGGCAAATAAGGACCAAAGTCTTGCAACTGCTTCCTGTCCACGTGAGCAGTAGTCCGAGGCTCACGTAATGGGGTGAAACCATTGCGGGCGTAAACAACCACTGGGGAGCGCGTAGCCCCTGGTAGGGGTCTTACCGAAAATTTCAACGATTCAGCACCAATAACTAACGCTGTTAGGGCAGTAACACCACCGATCCCATAAGCTGTCCAAGTTGCTGCTTTAACATATAATGGTGGTGGATCTACGTATTGCAGCCGCACTGAAGCAGCGAGTTCTGGTGGTCCAAGGGTGAGGACATCGCCGTGACGCAATTCTAGGGAATTAACCCGACGCTTGCCCCGATAAATACCATTGGTAGAGTTTTCATCTTTAATAAAGAAAACAGGGGTTCGTTGAGTGGAATCCCGTGATAGTGACAGGTGAATCTGGCTGACAACTGGGTTGCGGACGACAATATCGCAGGATTTGGAACTGCGACCTAACATGTAGCGATCGCCCAACAGCGGATATACCTCTGCCTTATCCGCCCCCGCATCCTGTACCCAAAGTTCTGGTACTCTGGCATTAGGTTTGAGCGCCAGTTTGGAGAAATCAACCCTAGCTTGAATTGTATGTACTGCTTGAGTTAGCTGACCAAGCAGAGTTTGTGGCTTTTGAGGAGGTTGGGGGGAACTCATCGGCTATTCACACCACGGTTATTACTGAAAAATTGGGCAAACTGCGGTCCTGAGATGCTAATATTCCACCATTGTACTCATAAGCTTATGAGGACTTTAGCTTTAAGGAATTGTTCCCCATTCTAGCTGACACAAAATCAATCTAAGTAAGTGGGCGTAAATAAACACAACTATCTGTTAAGGCTGTTAGTTGTTAGTAGTTAGTTGTTAGTTGTTAGTAGGCTGACCGCCTCTTAACAGAACTTAATATAGTTATGTTTTATTGTGCCTACCTACTTATGTTGAGTGGACTTATGTTGTAAATTTTGTTACGTTTTGACACTCGCTATAATTGCGATCGCTGCGATCTAATTTTTAATATTTTCTGCCTAGACTAGTTGCTCGGGAAAGCCAGCACTCTGATTTGGTATTGTTTTGCTCAACAAAAAAGTTAAATATCACACCATTAAAACATGTAGGTGTTTTAATTGCAAAATATAAATCTTCATTTAGGAAGATTTCATAAAAGCTATTGTCTGATAAAATGGTGCGGAGTACTCAGTTGAGGTGTAGAGGTTGAGTAATATGAAGGGAAAATATTTGACCCTGATAGGTACAGCCCTGATTCTGGCATTAACCAGCAAAGCTGTTGATGCCCAAGCATCTAAGTTTCGTGTCCAACAGATCAATGATGCTAGTGGTGGTCCGGCTGTTACCCCGTCTACTGGTCAGCCTATTAGCCAAGGCTCTAGCACATCCACTAGCTCATCCACACCACGCAAGCTGCGACCAGACGTGTTGAAAATTTTGTGTCGGGACTTTCCGC
Source organism: uncultured bacterium (assembly GCA_964246695.1). Classification (GTDB taxonomy): domain Bacteria; phylum Cyanobacteriota; class Cyanobacteriia; order Cyanobacteriales; family Nostocaceae; genus Stigonema. The sequence continues at coordinate 1,362 of CAXTSI010000329.1, read as the reverse complement.
AAAATTCCCAATGTCAGGAAAGCTCAGCAGCAACACCAAGCCCCACAAGTGGCAGTACATCAGAACCCAAGCCTCCTGGTAAACACAAAAAACCTAGAAAGGGCCAAGGGGCAGATACACCAGGTACAGCTACACCAGGTACAGCGCCATCTGATACAGGTACCCCAGGCAGCGGTAGAGGTGCGCCTCCAGACTCCGTCACCCCCTTAGCTCCTGGGTCTGGTTCTGGCACAGGTACACCTGACAACACTAACCCATCAGGGACTCCAAACCCAGGTAATTCTGGCAGTCCTAGTACAGGTACTCAACAAAACGCTCCAGGTACAGCTACACCAGGTACAGCGCCATCTGATCCAGGCACTCCAGGCAGCGGTAGAGGTACTCCTCCTGACTCCACTACCCCATTATCTCCTAAGTCTGAAACAGGTAATCCTGGTCAGATCAAACCAGGAAAAAGAAATTCAGGTCCTGATTCCAATCCTACTTCCGGCACTTCCAGCCCATCGCCTACTGGCGTAAGCCCAAGTACCCCCGGTGGTAGTATTACTCCAGATAGCGGTAGCGGTACTCAAAGAATCACCCCAGGCGGCAGCGGTAGTCAACTCACCCCGCCAACCGACTCCAGCACCCCTGGTAGCAGCGGTAGTCAACTAAACTCCCCTACCGGATCGGGCACTCCTGGTAGCATCACCGACCCTGGCACCAGTTCCCCCACTCAAGTTCCAGGCGCTGGTTCAGGAACAACTCCTCCCCGCTAATTAAGGTATAAAACTATACCTAATTATTAAAAGAGAAAGGAAAAAGGCAAAATTAACCTTTTTCCTTTTTCTTTTTATTTCGGTGTTTTTTGGAAGGTAGAGATCAGCAGGCAAACAATGCCGATATTAATAAATGCATCTGCCAAATTAAATACTGGAAAGTTAATCAGGCGAAAATCAAGAAAATCAACAACGTGACCCAAAACAAACCGATCTATACCATTACCCATAGCCCCACCTAGAATCAAGCCGTAGCCTAGCCGATCCCAACGATTTAACACCGGACCAAAGCAAGAGAGTGCTATCAATGCCAAACTCACTCCCAAAGATAGCCAGCGTAACAAATCTACTTTCCCTGTGAACAGACTAAAAGCTGCCCCAGTATTGGTCACATAGGTCAGGTGAAATACCCCACCGATCAGTGCTTGTGTCTGACGTAAGCTAAAGGTTCGCACTACCCAGTATTTTGTCAGTTGGTCTAAGAAAAAAGCAATGAAGGCAGCAGTCCAGAAGAGGCGGTTTTTTAAACGCATAAGATTCGTTAATCGTTAATTGCTAATTGCTAATTGCTAATTGCTAATTGGTAATTGGTAATTGGTAATTG
>CAXTSI010000328.1:0-10687 GCA_964246695.1 uncultured bacterium | reverse complement strand
ATTAGCAATTACCAATTACCAATTACCAATTACCAATTACCAATTACCAATTACCTTTTTTCTGCCTTCTTCCTCTTGATTTGTTGACATAAGTTAGTATAAAATTTTACTAAAACAATGAACACAATTTCTCACAACCAAGTATTAATCGCGCAAAATCAGACGACCACGCAGACCATCTTTACAACTCAGACACCGGATAGTCCAAGTGATACCGATAACAACTCCTACGAATTTGGTCTGAAGTTTCAGAGTGCTAAGGCAGGTCAAATTACCGCAATTCGCTATTGGAAAGCCACTAATGAAACTGGGACACATATTGGCACAATTTGGTCATCAACAGGTGATGTGCTGGCAAGTGTTACGTTCTCAGATGAGACAGCCGACGGTTGGCAGCAGCAGGATCTTAGCACTCCACTGGACATTCTAGCCAACACGACCTATGTGGTGTCCGTCAACATCAATAGCTATTTCGCTGCTACCTACAACGATGCATTGGCAAACTCAGTTATTAACGGAGATCTCAGATCGATCGCTGACGGGAACAATGGAGTCTTCGGTAGTCCGGGTTCTTTGCCAACAAATTCCTACCAAAACACCAACTATTTCCGTGACATAGTATTCGTCGCCACAGCGACTGCGCCGACTCAGTCTAATGCCATTTCTGTGGAAAACCAAAAACCTGGCACGACCAACTGGAAGATCGCGAACATGGCTTCAACTGAGATTGCTGGCTATGCTGGAGCAACGAGTGTCAATAAGGGCGGATCGCTGGACATCAAAGTATCCTTGGCACAGCCGGGAAATTTCACTATCGAAGTGTACCGTTTAGGTTACTACGGAGGCGCTGGAGGCACACTAGTAACATGCAGCGATTTACTCAATGGAATCACTCAAGATAAATGTATAATTACAGACACTATGACTAACCTGGTCGAGTGTAACTGGTCAACTTCCTACACCCTACAGATAGGCGCTGACTGGACTAGTGGTCTGTACATTGGCAAGCTGATTGACCAGAGTAGTGGTAAGCAGTCACAGGTGTGGTTTGTCGTCAGAGATGATAGCAGCAAGTCTGATATCTTATTCCAAAGCAGTTTTAACACCTTCAATGCTTATAGCAACACTGGTGGTTACAGCTTGTACGGTTTTAATAGTATCAACGGTCAAAGGGCATTGAAGGTTTCTTACGACCGACCATTCTCAGAAACAACCACTGAGACGGGTGAGTACAACAACTTACTGCGTTGGGAGTACAACATGGTCAGGTGGCTGGAGTCCCAAGGCTATGATGTATCCTACGTCACCAATGTCGATGTCCACTCTCAGCCGAATTTGCTTTCTCAGCACAAAGCATTCCTGTCGGTAGGTCATGACGAGTACTGGTCGCTAGAGGAGCGCAATAATGTCGAGAAGGCGCTGTCTGCCAAAGTTAATTTAGCATTTTTCTGTGGCAATTCAGCTTACTGGCGAGTGCGGTTCGAGAACGCCACTAATGGTTCGACACCCAACCGAATTATGGTTTGTTACAAAGATGCCGCCACTGCTTTAGAACCCACAAACACATTCCGTAGTTCTCTGAATCAGCGACCGGAAAGCGCCTTGCTAGGAGTGATGTACATTGCTGATAAAGATGAGGTCTACGGAGGGTTCGACTTCGCGGTCAAGAACAGTAGTGACCCTTACTACGCCAACACTGGTCTGAAAGACGGTGATAAATTGAGTCAGTTGGTGGGCTTTGAATGGGATGCACTCAACACCAACGCATCCCCCTCAGGTCTAGTTGTGCTTGGCGAGTCCCTATCTCCGTTGCCAGATATCGGCAAAACCAAAGATAGTGCCACAGATTTAGAGGGCTTTCCTTCGGGAACCAATCCCCGTTCCTCAAATGCAGTTCGCTACACGGCGGCTAGTGGTGCTAAAGTCTTTGCCACCGGCTCCAATCAATGGGTGTGGGGGCTGGACAGCGACGGTGTCACGAAGCCCCGCGAAGATATTCGCGCTAAACAAATTGCTGTCAACGTCTTGGCAAGCATGGGTGCTAAACCCCTAAATCCAGATCCCAACATAATTGTGCCAACGTAATTGTGCCTTAATATGATGAAGCGGGTGGTAAATCATACCCACCCGAAAGTTATAAAGGAGTACAGTACAAGTTATGAATCTGAGAATAAGACGCCGTCGATTTGGTCAATTGGCTTTAGCGAGCGTCACCACAGCAGCGATCGCAAATTTTGCAACTAAAACTGTTGCACAGCCGCCGCCGCAGATCGTTGGGGTACGCCTTTCCTCAAGCAGCAAAAAAGACGTTTTTTCACTTTTAACCCTGACATCAAGCGATGCAGCCAACAAGACCCCAGAAATAACCCTGGTATCTTTAGACTTGGCGACTGGTGTAGAGAAATTGCTCTCAAACGTTGTGTCTCAAACCGTTAACAACGTTATTACATCCATTAGGGCTACAAATTACGCGGTATCTACCCGCAGAGATGAGCGGCTAACTGGTTTGACTAGCCTATCCGATGGCACAATCATTGTTGCCAGTGTTGGGAGCCTTTTCAGTCACCTCATGTTCACTGATATTAATTCTTCTCAAGCTAAAAGAGCTTTGAATGTATCAGGATTCCAAAATAATCGAAGTACGCTTGAAAGTCTGCTGGCAACCAAAGACGACCAGATCCTTAGTTTAGTTAGTCTAAATCAAGGGACTCCGCCTTTTAGTTTGGCAATTATTGACTCCCATACAGGCGTAGTAACTTTTGGCGAGAAGTTGGGTCTACCAGATCTGCAACCGGGCGCACGGTTCAGTAATCTTACCCAACGCTCGGATGGAACAATTATCGCTAGCACTATCCGTAAGGAAGGTAGCACAAGTTTGGTGCAGCTAGACCTAGACAACAAACAAATTATCAACCTACTGGAATTGAGATTGGACAACAAGCCTTTAACAAATGACTTGTTAGGTTTAGCTTTCTCTCCATCAGATCAACTGTATGCGATTGCTAACCCCAAGTACGAAGCAACTAATTCTCTGTACATTGTAAATCTGAATACCGGAGAGATGACGCTGCTGAGCAAATTCAATGCGGCAAAGATTACGTTTACTCGTTTTTAAAGTCAACCCTGAGATACTTCCATTTTTCTTAAAACTACGCAGTCGGAGCATCACCATCTAAGGCGGGTAATAACGAGGGCATCTCTAACTACATACGTTTCAGGGTAAGTGCTGGGGCAATTAAATCTCGCAGAAGAAACCAAGTTTCTGGACTGATGCCGAGTGGTAACCGTATTGAGCTCGAACCAAATTTGGCTCACAGCTGTAGAAGAGCAGAGATGTCCTCCGAAGAATTACCAATGTTTGTGTTACAATAATCAAAGTAGAAGGTTTGAGCTATGCTCGCCCAGACACCAGGAGTGCATTACCTTCAAACTGGACTTCTCACTGTCATCAAACAAATTTTCGATATCAATCGAACTGCCCTTTAGATCGCACGATGGCAGTCTTGGGGAAAAAATATCCGAGTTTTGGGTTGTTTGAAAGCCTGTATGGGCTTCGTCAGACATCTCATGTTTCCCGGAACAAATATCCTTTGGAAATCCTCACTTGAAACAAGAAGCCGACGCTATAACGGAGTACCCTGATAGCGATGGTTAATTAAAGTGTATGCGCGATTCCACAACTACTCACCCTGTAATAGATAGCTAAAAATATGGACTTACAAACCCTGGGTCTGGAAAAAACAGAAAATAGGCAAAATTCAGTCAGCATTATCGTTCCGTGCTTTAATGAGTCTCAAGGAATCGAATCCTTAAAGAAAAAACTGCTTCCAGTATTAGAGAAGCTGCGCTGCTTAAGGTCAGTCGAACTTATTTGCGTTGACGATGGCAGCACTGACGATACGTATTTGAAATTACAGCAAAGTTTTGGACAGTCAGCCCAAATAATCAGTCATCAGACGAACCTTGGTCTGTCAGCAGCAATACAAACCGGGTTGACGCACTCGACGGGCAAGATTATCTGTACTATAGATAGCGACTGCACTTACGATCCCCAGGAGCTTATTCCTGTTCTGAATTTAATGCGGGGAAATGTCGATATTGTCACAGCATCTCCATATCATCCACAAGGTAAGGTGACAAATATCCCTGGTTGGCGTCTATTTCTAAGTAAAGGGTTGTCACAGATTTATGGATTAGTATTACCGCAAAAGCTTTATACCTATACAAGTATGTTCCGAGCATACCGTCGAGAAGTCCTAGAAACAGTACCAACCACGTATCCAGGATTTCTCGGTCTGGTAGAGGTTGTAGCAGAAGCAATGTTGCTTGGATATAAAGTGGTAGAGTATCCAACGGAATTAAGTAACCGGGTGTATGGGCAATCCAAGCTGCGTGTAGTCAGAGTGATTGGGGGTCACTTAAAGTATATTTATCGACTTATTATTCGGCGATCGCTTCAACAGAGATTCGCCCCAGCATTGAGATATAAATATACTAAAAATGACTTATGAAAATCGTTACTATATTAGGTGCAAGACCACAATTTATTAAAGCATCTGTAGTCAGTTGTGCTTTTAGCAATGCCGGAATTCATGAAATTATTATCCATACAGGGCAGCACTTTGATTCATTGATGTCTGATATCTTTTTCCAAGATTTAGACTTACAAGAGCCCCAATATCACTTAAACATTCATAGCCTGAATCATGGGGCAATGACAGGTAGAATGATGGAGAAAATAGAGTCAATTCTCCTGAAAGAACCACCTGACTGGGTATGTGTTTATGGAGATACTAACTCAACATTAGCAGGTGCAATGGTTGCAGCTAAGCTGCACATTCCACTGGCCCATATAGAAGCAGGACTGCGAAGTTTTAATCGGGAAATGCCAGAAGAAGTTAATCGGGTTGTGACTGACCATCTTTCACAATTGCTCTTCGCTCCCACACCTCTAGCAGTTCAATGTCTCCAATCTGAGGGAATTTCTCTAGGAGTCCACTTAGTTGGCGATGTGATGAAGGATGCTATCTTGAGTTATCAGGCTAAAGCAAAGCAGACTTCTGATGTTTTAGCTTTGTATCAATTGAACCCCAACAACTTTTACCTTGCGACTATCCATCGGCCTAGTAATACAGATGATAATCACCGTTTAAGTTCTATACTCGAAAGTTTCACAAAATTAGATTTGCCGGTGGTTTTTCCGCTTCATCCTCGGACTCTGGCTCAAATTCGGACTCAGGATCTAAGTCACTATCTTGAAACTGACTCAATTGTGGTGATTCCACCAGTGAGTTACCTTGATATGCTCACACTCTTAAATGCTAGTCGGTCTATAATTACAGATTCCGGAGGGATACAGAAAGAAGCTTATATTTTGGGGCGACCTTGCTTTACTCTCCGCAACGAAACGGAATGGTTTGAAACTGTGGAACTAGGCTGGAATCAACTGGTACAACCTGAAACTTTAAGTGAATCGATAGCTAACTTTGTTCGCCCATCTGAATGGCCTACATTGTACGGGAACGGTGATGCGGCGACCAAAATTACTGAGATATTGATTAATTGGGAATTGTAATTTAAGGGGAGGACGAACTACGTGTCCGACACTGTAATTAGGGAGGAAAACTTAAGTAAAAAGTATGTGCTAGGTCACCAGCATTCCGGGGAACAAAAGCAAAACTTTGCGGGATGCGATCGCACATGGGGCAAAGTCATTGGGTCAAAAATTTGTCACATCTTCCGATCAAAAAAAGTTCAACCAAACTCATGCTTTAAAATAATTCGGGCTGGTGAGCGAATAGTTTATAATTCGTAATTCGTAGTGACGCTCGTGCGGAGCTAACGTAATTAATTGAGGGTACAACTGTATCATATTTATTTTTTCTATGAAACCATCTTTAAGTGTTATTATCTGCACTTATAATCCTCGGCGGGATTACCTGGATAAAGTCTTAATGGCATTAGAGGCTCAGACCTTGCCATCAGATAAGTGGGAACTCTTACTAATTGACAATGCCAGTGACAAAGTTCTGTCTGAAGAAATTGACTTAAGCTGGCATACTAACGCCCGCCATCTCCGGGAAGAGCAATTGGGTAAAACTCATGCACTTTTACTAGGTATTAAAGAAGCAGTGGGCGAAATTATAGTCATTGTTGATGATGATAATGTTCTAGACTCAGATTATTTAGAAGTATCATTGCAGCTCAGCAATGACTGGCCAATCCTTGGGTCTTGGGGTGGACAAATTCGACCTGATTTTGAGGAGACTCCCCCAGATTGGACTAAACCTTATTGGTGGATGCTAGCTATTCGAGAAGTTACTCGGGATCAGTGGTCAAACCTCATATACTGCTATGAAGCAGCCCCTGTCGGTGCTGGAATGTGCGTTCGGAAAATTGTAGCTCAAAAATATGCCGAATCAATACGCAATAGTTCACAAAGGTTAAACCTTGATCCCAAGGGAAAACTACTGATGAGAGGGGGAGATCACGATTTGTCATTTACATCCTGTGACATTGGTTTGGGTACAGGGGTGTTTGTTCGTCTGAAGTTAACTCATCTAATTCCAATTAGGCGATTGCAAGAGGAATACCTACTTCGGTTAGCTGAAGGAATGGGATACTCCAACGTGATACTGGAATCTGTGCGAGGTCATATTTCTACTGTGCCAAAGTTGTCATGGAAAAGAAAATTAGTTGAATATTATAAACTCAGGCGAATGGATTCAAGAACTCGGCGCTTTCATCAAGCATTTGGGAGAGGACGGGCTTTAGCTATTCAAGAAATTTTCAATACTTAACGAATACCAACCCAGCTAAGTAAGTCGGCGTAAATAAACACAACAGTCTGTTAAGGCTGTTAGTTGTTAGTTGTTAGTTGTTAGTTGGTTTCCAGCCTCTTCACAAAAGTTAATATAGTTATGTTTGATTGTGCCTACCTACTTAAGTCGATTGTGTATCCCGAAATTGCTGCTACCACCCACTTGGGTTGCGCCCTCAGGTGCTGGTGGGTGGTAGGTCATGGATTGTAGCCCTCCATCCCGCTTGCCTTGGAAGCGATCAATGAATAACCCGCCACCCTTCATTAACCACCCCCTAGATCTAGCTCCCCATAGACGTTGATCACAAATGTAAATTGAATATCAATGTAGTCCGCTGTATACGTTGTCGGCAAAGGTGCAAAGGGTCCTGCTCGCTTTATAGCTTTGAGCGCTGCTTCATCAGTAACTCTGAATCCAGATGGTTGTGCTATCTCAAGATTGCTCACCTGACCTGAGCGATTAACAGTGAAGTGAATCACTGTTTGCCGGGAAGACTGGGTAAGTTCGGGTATCCACTGTCGCCTCACTCGTTGCTTCAGTTGCTCCCAGTAAGCGGCCATATTATCTCGATGGGCATCAACGCCCTCTTCAGCTCGATTCAAGCGGTTGGAATTAGGCAAGGCTGCCAGATAATTGCCCCCAAAATTACGACTAGATACACTCATCGGTGCGCCCAAACGGCTTGGTGCAGCAGATTTTCGAGATGGCTGAACTTGAGACGGTGTTCGCGGAGTTGCCTTAGTTTCCAACTGCTGATTCGTGGATTTTGTGGCAACTCGGTTCTTGTTTTCCTGACGAGTCAAAGGTACTGGCGGTGTAGCGACTGGTGCAGCCGCAATTTTCGGAGGTTTAGGTGCTAGGGGTGTAGTCGCAGGGGTAACCGCAGTTTTCGGAGGTTTAGGTGCTAGGGGTGTAGTCGCAGGGGTAACCGCAGTTTTCGGAGGTTTAGGTGCTAGGGGTGTAGTCGCAGGGGTAACTGCCCTTTGCAAGAGTTTAGGTGCTAGCGGTGTGGTATCAGGGATAACCGCCGTTTTTGGGGGTTTAGGTGCTGGCGGTGTGGTATCAGGGGTAACCGCCGTTTTTGGGGGTTTAGGTGCTGGCGGTGTGGTATCAGGGGTAACCGCCGTTTTTAGGGGTTTAGGTGCTGGTCGTATTGTAGCTGGAGCTACCGCAATTTTCTGAGGTTTGGGTTGCGGTTTTTGAGGATATACTGCTGTGGGCTGAGTCAGTTTTGGAAGAAATGCCTTTGCTGCATCAGAAGCAGAGACTTTGGGTGCAACTGGTGCCGACTTGGCAGCAGAAACAGGGCTTTTAAGTTTTACTTCTCCACCTGCAACAGAATCGTTGGCAGCCCGTCGTGAGGTTTCCGGCGGGGGTGTTTTTGTCTGATTAGGAGGAACTTCAACGTACTCAATTGGAATTGATTGTGAGATCTCTTGCTTTTGCTTAGGCGCAAAAGCTCGAAGCCAATAACTGCTCCCAAGAAAAAGAATAATGTGCAGGAGGATGGAAGTAACTAGACCAAAAAGCAGATCTTCAGAGCGATCGCTTCTGTGGCGCTGGAAATGCTGGAAATTATGAGACTTAACCATGTTATCGTGCCTTCTTGACAGCACCTCAACAGTCTCTTAATAGTTTACCGAAAAGCCACGAAAGTACTGCTTAAATTATGTGCGGATAAGAAATATGGGGAGTGGGGAGTAGGGAGTAGGGAGTGGGGGGAGTTTATGTGTTTGTTCCATTCGGAAAGGGTGGGGTGGTACGCCGCCCGTGGTAGGTGTAAGAAAATTGCGGCTATACTTGTGACCAAGATCCTGCACCAACGAGCAGGTGTGTGTAGAATATATTCGCACTTTGTTTAGGAACTAGTCTCGTTAAACGCGGAGCAGGAGCCGGTGTTTCTATCCTTAACGGCTTTGTCCAAGCAATCTGCTGATATGAGGTGTGGAGGTAGTTCATAAGGATAAGACAGCCCATGAAAACCAGCAGCAAACCAAACCTGGAAAATTTACCTCAAGAATCACGAGGACAACATAGCAAGACCATTCTACCCACTGCCCCATTGCCGGAACATGTTAGTCACAATATCGAGACTATCATAGAGTTGCATGCACGCCACGAACAGCAGGTGTCTCAACACCAGCGGACTGTGGAAGCCGTAACCGCTTTTTTCGGTCGTCCAAGATTCCTGTACAGCATCCTGCTTGCGATTATCCTGTGGGTGTTACCGAATTCTTTGCCACGGCGTTTCAGCGTACCGCGATTTGACCCTCCTCCGTTTGCATGGCTGCAATTTGCACTCGCCACCAGCTCATTGCTGGTGACTACAGGGGTGCTGGTTACGCAAAATCGGCAAGAAAAACTGGCGGAGCAACGGGCGCAGCTAACCCTGCAACTGAACCTGCTATCCGAGCAAAAAATTGCCAAACTCATCGCCTTAGTTGAGGAACTACGCCGCGATCTTCCCAATGTGAAAAATCGGCAAGACCCCGAGGCTGAAATGATGAAGGAAGCTGCTGACCCGCACGCAGTAATGGCTGCGCTGGAAGAGACATTAACAGAAGAGTTAGCATCTCTCCATTCGCAAGAAACATCTAACTAATGGGGAATTGCTAATTGTTCATTGTTCATTGCTAATTGTTAATTGCCAGTCAAAAAAACGCTCTTCGTCGGGAATTTTGACTCTAGACTCTTGACTACCTTATGGAATTGGTGTCCAATTGAATTTGTTTTAGCCTAAAAGAGCGCTAATTGATGTATGAGGTAGTTAAGAACCATTGTTTAATTATTTTGATTTTCTCACTAGCAGTCGCTTTGATGACGGCAAAACCTCTCGCCATCCGTTCGATGGCTGGTCACTAGAGGAGCGAGATCCGAAGGTAATTCAATCTTTGATGCCAGTAGGAGAATGGCTTTACCGCTACTACTTTCGAGTCACAACAGATGGCTGGCATCACCTACCCTCTAAGGGGGGTATGTTGATCGTGGGTTCCCATAATGGGGGCATGATCGCACCAGATACGTTAATGTTTATGTATGACTGGGTTCAACGCTTTGGTCCAGAGCGAGTGGTTTACGGACTGATGCATCCAAATGTTTGGATGGTTCCTTTCTACTCTAAGCTGACAGTGCAGCTTGGGGCAGTCAGGGCTCACCCCATAATGGCAAGTGCTGCTCTCCAACGAGGTGCACCAGTACTGGTTTATCCAGGGGGACCTGAAGATTTGTGGCGACCTCACAATCTACGTCATCAAATTTACTTTGCAGGTCGTAAAGGATTTATTAAACTGGCACTGCGCGAAGGCGTACCGATTGTGCCAGCGATTTCCAATGGGGCACACGATACCCTGATCGTTCTGGCTGACTTCTACAAGCAGCTACGGCAATTGCATGAGTTGGGTATGCCTTGGTTATTTGGCTTTGATCCGATGGTATTTCCCATTTACTTGGGACTACCTTGGGGGTTGGCAATTGGTCCTTGGCCGAACATTCCTATGCCTGTACAGATCCATACCCGGATTTGTGCACCGATTATGTTTGAGCGTTATGGTCGTGATGCTGCTAGCGATCGCGACTATGTAGATGCTTGTTATGAAAAAGTTTGTCACCAGATGCAATTGGAATTAGACCGTCTAGTTCTAGGTCTGAGTGGTACTGAATCCCCGCCATCCCCACAACCACAGCCCGCCCAATTAAGTCTTAAGGAATAAATCAATTGCTAGAGGGAATTCATCCTTACCAAGTATTAACCTAAATATATATAGGAATCCTAAATCGTTGATGAAAAATTTTAAGTAGTGTAGGGTGGGGGCAAAACCCCCAAAAACACAAAATGTTGGGGGTGGGCAGCCCCCCAGGGTTTTTAA
>CAXTSI010000327.1:0-10707 GCA_964246695.1 uncultured bacterium | reverse complement strand
CGTTACACCCGAACAGTTTCGACGCATCTCCCACACCGAACGTGCCTCCGGCATTGGTGCAATTGTTCATCAGCGTTGGTCTAGGCTGCAAGATGTCTCGCCACAAGCAGGCTTGTGCTGGTCGGCTGTTGAAACTGTTCGCTCACCAGGAAACCTGGGAACCTTGATTCGCACATCGGCAGATGTGGGTGGTGCCGGTTTCATCTTTGTTGGAGGGAGCGTAGACCCCTATGACCCCGACGTTGTTCGGGCATCTATGGGTTCGCTCTTTAGCCAGAGGTTTGTACGCACAAATTTCTCCGCACTCCGTCATTGGATACACCGCCACTGCTGTCCTGCGATTGGTGCTTCACCAGATGGTATAGCTGACCTTCACCAGTTTAATTATCCCCATTCTACTCTTCTTTTCCTCGGCGAGGAGCGTCAAGGTCTAACTCCGCGACAGCGAGACTTATGCCAGCATCTTGTTCGGATTCCGATGGTAGGTGCGGTTGACTCCCTCAATCTCGCTGTAGCCGGAAGCCTCCTGATGTACGAGGTATATAGGTCGAGGACAATGTGTATTTAAACACACTCCTGATTGGGACACTACCTGAATTTGTAGTGTGGGTTTTGCTTCGTTCAAACGCCACTTCGCTCTAGTCGAGAAATCGGCAGTATCAATCTGATTTGATCGTAATGTTGCTGCCATCAGTGTGACTGGTTTTGGCGGTCAGCCAACTAAAATGTAGATATTTTTTAGTATTTATTAGTTGGGGACTGCGCCAAAACATTTCTGTTCAAATTCTCTGTGCGATCGCATTGCAATAATGTATCAAAAAATAGCCAGTATTAGAAATGTTCGCACCAGATGAATTTCAAAATTATTCAAAATTTTATATTTTGTAGAGGAAAACTCTGTTGAAGCTACAGAGTTGGCAGAGCTATCATCGCCTGTAACAAATCGTAAAATAGTTGCTTATGTTACCAGTGAAGATGGTTCGATCCCTGCTTGTAGTGTTTCTAACCTGTGTGATTGCTTTAAATAGTTTTGTTAGTCCAGCCTCTGCTAATACTGGTTCAGCAGTTGACTCATTCGGCAACGGTTTTTGGCAGGCATTTGGTAGTATTGTTGGCGGTGCGGCTGGCACTGTCGCAGTCTGTTATGCAGTTAATGTTATTGTTGCTCCATTTGCTCCACCAATAGCAGTCTACCTAGCCCCAATATGCCCCGCCATAGGAGGTGCCATAGGATTAGGTGGCGCAGAAGTGGCAAAAACTGTCGTTGGACAACATTCAATACGGTTCGGTTAAGGGTAGTTCGTGGACGGAGAAACCGGGTTTATTCAAGAAACCCGGTTTCTTTAAGAAACCGGGTTTCTGTCTGGGTGCTTAACCGAACCGTATTGGGACAACATTAACATACCGAGCGATGTAGGTTGGGTTTCGCTGTCGCTTGTTAATTGGAACGCAATCAGGCAATTTGAAGATTTTGCGTAGGGGCGCGGTTTCCGCGCCCTTACAATGTGGCACGGGTTCTTCTCTCTGTGAACTATGAATGCCTCTGCGGTTCGTTTAAAAATTCTTTGTGTAACTCATAAATTTCTCAAATCATCAAAAAACCCTCACGGGTGGCGGTTGAAGATAAGTCCACACCGTGAGGATAGCTACATAGCTCAACGCCTATGTGGTCACTTAATGATTTCCTTCACCTTGTTCATAATGCCTTCAGGATCTATTCCCTGATAGGGGAACTGTTCCCAAAGACCGCCACAACCCTCTCTGTGAATGCCCAAGTGGGCAAATTTCGGTGTTAGTCCGCGCTCTAGCAACCAGGTACCAAAGCGGCTACCAAGTCCCGTCTTGCGGTTTAACGATTCCACCACTAGCACAAACGGAGAGTTACCAACCTTGACGAGCATTTCTTCATCAATGACGTTCAGTGTCGGCTTGTTGATTAAGCCTACATCAATTCCTTCCTGCTTCAGAAGTTCCACAGCATCCACTGCTCGGTACAATGCATCGCCAAAGGTAATGATGTAGCCTGCAGTGCCTTCACGTACAACTTCATCCTTACCAGGAACGAAGGTGTAACCTTCTTCATATAAATCTTTGCCATTGGCATCGAGGATGTTTGGCACTTTAGAACGGGTAGAGAAGATAAACCGTAACCCTGGGTCGAAGAACACCGCTTCGACGCAGGCTTTCATCTGTGCAGCATCTGCTGGGAAGTACAGCCGCGTTTCATAGGCGTCATCCAGACCGTTGTCAGCAAACAGATTATTCATCCCAAAATGGCAGGTATTATCCGCCATGTCGTCTACGCCAGAGTGAGAGAAGTGACACAGAACATTGGAGTAGTTTAGACGCGCCATCGTAATTTCTGAGATGCACATCTCTAAAAACGCGCTAAAGGTGCCAAAGATGCCCTGCTTGCCTTCTGCCATACCAAATCCGGCGGCGGCGGAAAAGTTACCCCGCTCCATAATACCAGAACTAATGAAGATTTCTGGGTAGGCATCGTGAATTTTTTTCAGTCCACAAGAACCTTCTAGGTCACTGTCGATACACATTACCTTTTCGATGCGCTCAGCTTCACTCAAGCGGCTGAGTACAGACACTACCGCTTCGCCAAACACGTTGCGGTTAGAACCCATCTTGTCGCCGGAACCGATGAATTTATAGCTGTTCTTAGGCTTTTCTATGCTCTTGAGGTATCTGACGGCTTCTGTTCGTCCATGCTTTTCCAGGTAGGCGATCGCCTTATCTACTGGAATAACATCGTGACCATGAATAGAACCCTCAATGCCTTCAATTCCCACAGCCATCTTTCGCTTGTTAACCAATGCGATCGGTCCATCAGTCGTTACTGCTTGACAGATGCGATGATACAATTCATCCAAGTCCTCGCCATCTCCTTCGTTCACATTCATGCCGTGACCAGCTAGGGTCTTGGAGACACTGAACCCAGGCAGGTAATCTGAAGGATGTCCGGCGATCGTCACATCATTATCATCGATAATCAGCTTGACATTGAGATTTTTGGCAACTGCCAGACGTGCTGCTTCTGCATCATTGCCTTCCTGCTGCGAACCATCAGACCCCAGACAGATAACGACTTTGCCGGGATTTGCCATTGCCACGCCATTAACGTATGGCCACATGTGTCCCAGCCGTCCGGAACTAAACTTCACTCCTGGTGTCAGCCTAAGTTCGGGGTGTCCTGGTAGTTCGGCAGAAGCTTCGCGATAATGGGCAAGATGCTCAGCAGGCAATTCCTTATGGAGAGCAGCCATGAGGTATTGCGTCGCCACCCGGTGTCCCGCCTCATCAAAGAAAATCGGCACGAATTTATCTGGCGCTCCTCGGAACAACGCATCGAGGATGACCACTTCCGGTACTGTGTCGTAAGGACCACCAGTATGCCCGCCGACACCTCTAGCAGCGCCTGTAGCAGTGAAGAAAACGATCGCATCGCGGCAAAGTTGAATATTAGCGAGTAGCGTCTGCCGCTGCTCATCAGTCAGGCTCGAATTTGCCGGATCTAGTGCCAGTGGCTTGTAGGCAGCAAGATCAATTGGAAAGCTAGCTTTAACAGTAGTAGTCATGGCTGTTGTTCCTGAATTGAAGTGATTGTCGTAGACGAAACTGTCATCGTTGCCAGTTTTCTGCAAAGGCGAACCATCTGGTTATGGTAGATTGCACTCAACCTTCACACCACGTTACACACTCTCGATATCTATATATAAACCCGAGTGTACCGCGAATCTTGGCATTTTCAGTTAAAAATTCGAGACACAGGACGTTGAGACTCTAGGAAATTTTGTGTAAGCATTTAGCTATTAACCCAAGTTGCTAGTTACAGATTCAAGCGATCGCAATGGTGCTAACACGTTGAAACAAGTATCGCAAAATACCAGTATAGCATAGCCTAAGGTAATGAATAAGCAAAAATAAAAAGTTGGGTGAGACTATCTACGGATATTGCCCTTGACTCATCAACACTTGCCGTTGAAGTACGCGATTGGGAAAATTAAACTGAAGCAACCTTGCAGTCCCTTGACCAATCTGAGTTTTCCCTTCTATGCTCGCATTTTGAATAGAAAAATGTTCATTCCAAACCTGACGACGGGGATTAAACAATGAGACAATTTCTTTAGTAACTTGGTCTATCGTAGCGAAATCTGAACCTTTATGACGGTTGCAAGATAAACATGAAAGTGCTAAATTATCAGCGGTACTTTCACCCCATGCTTTATGGCAATAATATGGTCTACTTCATGGGGATATATAGAAAAATTATGATGGATTAAGCAATATTCACAGCGTCCAGATGCTCTCTTTATTACTAGCTTACGTAGTTCTACAGTAATTGAATTAGAAGTCATTTATTAAATTCTGAATAGGCTCGTGCTTTTAATAAAATCATCATATGTTCTAATTGCTCGTAAACATCTAATTCTGCTAATTCCATTGAACTGAGTATTGCAGAGCGATTTTTTTCTAATAATGCTTGCAGGCGTGTTTGAGCTTGGGGTGAAACTTTAAAAGTAATAATTTCTTCTGGTGTTGGACGCTTAATTAAAAAGTCAATAACTTCTTGATAAACTGCGGGAATATCTGTAGTCTCAGCTAAGACTGTTGGCTGAACCTGTGGTAAACTAGCAACGTCTAACAATCGCCAAAGCAATTCGGGTAAGCGATTTTGCAAAGGTTCTAAACGTTTAGCCAGTTCGTCTGGAATTTGAATTGTTAATTCTGCCATTGAAATCGCTCCCTTAGTCCTATCCAGCTTGTCTCGTATAATTATAGCTTTACTACTCTTCCACGCTGTTCAAAACCCTCACAAACTCCCCCTTTTAGATACTCCTTCACATTTTGCGATCGCCTGAATCTGTAACTAGCAACTTGGTTTACTAGTGATCTGCATGGTAACGAATATGGTCCTCAAGAAAACTGGCTATGAAATAATAACTGTGGTCGTAGCCTTCTTGATAACGTAAGGTTAGGGGCTGATTAACTGTAGCACTTGCCTGCTCAAATACCTCTGGTAGTAGCTGCTCTTTGAGAAATTGATCGGCAGTACCTTGGTCTATCAGAATGGGACTATGATATCCAACTTGACTGACCAATTCACTAGCATCATAAGCACGCCAACAATCTTTATCTTCACCCAAGTAGCGGCTAAACGCCTTTTGACCCCAAGGACAGCGCATTGGGGCGGCGATGGGTGCAAAAGCTGATACTGATTTGTATAGCTTAGGGTTTCTCAAAGCGCAGATCAGCGCACCATGTCCCCCCATTGAATGACCGAAAATACTTTGTTTGTCTGGTTGTACTGGGAAATGTTTGGCAATTAAAGCTGGCAATTCGTGAACAACATAGCTATACATCCGGTAGTGAGATGCCCACGGTTCCTCAGTAGCATCCACATAAAAGCCTGCACCTGTACCAAAATCCCAGTCGTCATCCTCAGTGGGAATACCAGTATTACGAGGGCTAGTATCTGGTGTCACAAGCATCAAGCCGTATTTGGCTGCATATTGCAGTGCCCCCGCCTTGACCATAAAGGTTTCTTCCGTACAAGTCAAACCGGAGAGGAAATAGAGAATCGGCACTGGTTCTTGAGTGGCTTGGGGTGGTTGGTAAACGGCAAAGCGCATTTCCCCGTTACAGGTGGTGGAGGAATGCTTATAAAAGCCGAGTTTGCCACCAAAGCATTTATATTCTGAGTTGAGGATGAGGTTAGCCATGAGTTGCTTTAGAGGGGAAGTGCGGGTGGGAGTACTATATTACGCGATCGCAAATAAACCAAGTGAAATTTTACAAGTTTGTCCGTTGACCTTTCTCAACATCTGGTGAGTCATATAACAATCCTATTTGATTTGTGAAAATTTAAAGTGCTAGAAACCCGGTTTCTTTAAGAAACCGGGTTTCTAGGCTTTCACGCTCTTATTTGGGATCGCTATATGGTATAAACTTTTAAAGCTTCAAAAAATGAAGCAGAAAGTGAATCGCTCTTTTCCTGCCCTCATTGCTTGGAGTTTTACGACCCAACGAGCAATATTCTTGGCTCGCAAAATATCAGCCTGTAGAAAAGGTTGGCAAGTCCATACGGCTCTACTATATTCCTGATAATCAGCCTAAATAATTATGACTTCAACTTTTAAAGTGAGAAAAAAAAATGAGCTAGCGTTTGTAGCTTTATTAATATCTTTCCTCTTCTATCTTCAATTTCGCTACCTTCATTTAGCAGCATCACCTGGTACAGATGAAGGAGTTTATGCAGAAGCTGGGAGACTGATGATGGAGGGACTAATACCACATAGAGATTTCCCCATCTGGCATCTGCCTGTCTTGCCGTTATTCATCGGATTAACATTAAAACTGACGGGAAATATGTACTTCGTGCGAGTAATATTTCTCCTCCTCAATTGTGTTGCTATAGTCCCTCTATATTTGGCTTTTAAAGAAATACGAAACAACATTGGTGCGGGACTTATTGCCATTTTATTTTATATGACGTTTCATGAAATGGTAGATCATGATTTCCGTTTTGTCGCTATTAGACAACTAGCGAATGATTTCTTCATTTGGTTCTTTTATTTAGGGGTATGCCATAAGCAGTGGAAATGGACACCGATAATTCAGTCAGTTCTCTCAACGCTATCGGTACTCCTCTTCCTTCCTACTGTATTTAATCTTCTTTTTCTTTCTTTAGCTCTTAGCTTTTCAGAAAAAACCCGCTGGCAACAAAGGCATCAACTAAAAAGATATTTTCTGATCGGTATCCCACCAGTTCTTGCACTTATTTTGTACTTTAGTCTCATTCCCGAAGGTCTTGAACAAGCAGTATTTGGTCAAATCGATCGCGCTGCTACTAGTAGACTCGATCGCTTGAAAATCATTTTGGCTTCAAAGGATATCTACTTTTATCTAATTAGTTGTATCGGATTACTCTCTGCATCGATCTTTCACAGACGGTTAAGTGCCTATGCTTTAGCCATGATCGGTGTAGTACTTGTTAGTGTTTTCCTTTCTTCAAACTTTTACCCGCACTATCCATCCGTAGCAGGTCCAGCATTTGCATTCGGAATCTTTGCACTGGGAGTTTTAGTTAACGAACATTTTCCACAAAAATCTAATTATAAGCTAATAGTATTTGCCATCTATATCATTTTGATATTTTTCCAGTTCTTGATTGTTTTTCCCTCACTGAATTATGAGTGGAAAAGTAATCGAGACTATGATTATTATCGGATAGTCAAAGTCCTCTCACAATCCCCCGATCCATTGCTGGCAATGGTACCAATTTTCGCTGTTGAGGCTAACAAAAAAATGATTCGTAGTCCAATTGAGGTATACTTCCTTTCTCCTAATCCTACTAAGAAGTTTACTAAAGAAGAGTACGAAAATATGGCAGCTAAAGCATGTACCATTCTGCTGGACCAAAGCGCAAAGGAATTTTTTCCAGTCCACTTACAACAACAGTGGCTTCAAGAGTTTGATATTGTTGAAAAAAACCGATTTGGCTTAGTTCTTATAACTAACCATCAGCAATGTAAATAAAATGCTCTTGTGAAGTCCGAAATTTGTGGTCTATTTGTTTTCCTGGAGTTTTATGAAATGGAAAAAGTGATGCACAATCGCAATCTTGCTTTCGCATTATTGATAATTTTGATAGTGATAGTTGGTCTGCTGAGAATATCCTCGACTTATAACATCTTCTGGCAAACTTGGGATGAGCCAGCCCATATTGCTGCAGGTATGGAATTGCTTGATAGAAGACATTACACTTATGAACCTCTCCATCCTCCATTGGCACGTATGATGGATGCTCTGGGACCATACCTTAATGGCATCAGATCCATAGGCAAAGCGAGTATGTTCAATGAGGGAAACACCATTCTTCAGGAGAATGGTACATATGAACGAAACCTCACCCTAGCTAGGTTAGGCATATTGCCTTTTTTCATCATTGCATCTGTGGTTGTAGCTTTATGGGCAAAGGAGTACGGTGGAGCGACGACATCGCTGTTGTCAGTTGTATTATTCACAACATTACCTGTTATTCTTGGTCATTCAGGCGTCGCTGCATTGGATATGGCTTGTGCCGCCTTAGTTACTGCCGCTCTATTTGCCCTTTGCTTGTGGTTAGAGCAACCAACTTTACTGCGTAGTCATCTTCTAGGAATTACTGTCGGACTCGCCATTTTAGCAAAATTTTCGTCCTTAGGGTTCCTTGCTATATCTGGGGGGCTGATCGGAGTCATCTACATTTTTAGATTTTTGAAAGCGACTTTTACCAAAAATAGAGGTCAACTTAGAGTCAGGCAGAGAATGATTGCATCAGTTATTGCTTTATTGATCTGTTCTCTAACGATCTGGGCGGGATACCGATTTTCCTATAAACCTCATATCTTGGAAGCGAAGTATAGACCGCATGAAAAAATTGATCGGATTGTCGGTACTAAAGGATTATTACATGATGTTGCGTATTCTGTTGTCGAAAATGTTCCTATTCCTGCACCTGAGTTTTTTGAAGGGATAAGCCAATTATCTAGCAGGAACAACTCTGAAGAAGCTGTCTATTTTCTTGGTAAAATTCGTCAAACTCGGTATTGTTGGTATTTTTACCCTATTGTACTTTTATTGAAGACTCCTATACCTTTTTTATTATTGGTTTTGAGCGGTTCTTTTGTGGCTTTGAAACATGTGATAATGCAGAAAGAAAATCTTCAAGTATTGACGCCTATAGTTGCAGCTATAGGGATACTAGTGATAGGTATGCTAGGTAGCGTTGATAATGGTGTTCGCCAAGTACTCTGCGTGTATCCTCTCCTGGCGATTGTAGCTGGTTATGGTGCATCAAGACTGTTGTCCCTACATCCTGTCCGATACATTGGACTAGGACTTATAACGATATTGCTGTCATGGCAACTTGTCTCCTCATTTGCTGCTCACCCAGATTATTTAGCCTATTTTAATGAATTGGCGGTAAAACACCCTGAAAAAATCGCAGTCGATAGTGATTTAGATTGGGGTCAGGATCTCAAACGGCTTACAAAAACACTTAAAAACCGTGGAATCAAAGAATTAGCAATTAAATACAACGGTAGCCAAGAAATTAATCTGGATCAGTTTAATTTTCCTCAGAGGCGAGAATTAAATCCTTACCAGAAGACAACTGGCTGGATTGCAATGAGTGTGTATCACCTAAAGTATGGGACAGGAGAAGTACCCTACGATCAATATTCTTGGCTCGAAAAATATCAGCCTGTAGAAAAGGTTGGCAAGTCCATATGGCTATACTATATTCCTGGTAAGTAGCTACACTCAGATCTTGCACCAACCCCTGGCGCGCGACTTACAGTCGCCAGGTGCAAGATGTCAGTACAGATAAATAAGGTTACTAAAACGTTACCACACTCCGAATGGACTCGCCTTTATGCATCAAATCAAAAGCATCATTGATGCGCTCTATCGGCATTACATGGGTAATCAAATCGTCAATGTTGATTTTACCTTGCATGTACCAATCAACAATTTTCGGCACATCTGTGCGTCCTCTAGCGCCACCGAATGCTGAACCTTTCCAAACACGCCCAGTCACCAGTTGGAAAGGACGGGTGCGAATCTCCTCACCAGCAGCAGCAACGCCGATAATCACACTCACGCCCCAACCTTTGTGGCAGCATTCCAAAGCTTGGCGCATAACATTTACATTGCCAATGCATTCAAAGCTGTAATCAGCACCACCTTTAGTTAAGTCAACTAGATAGGAAACCAAATCGCCCTCAACTTCTTTGGGGTTGACGAAGTGAGTCATGCCAAACTTTTGTGCCAAATCTTTCTTTTGAGGATTGACATCTACGCCCACAATCATATTGGCTCCCACCATCCGCGCCGCCTGGATAACATTTAAGCCAATACCGCCTAAACCAAAAACCACCACATTAGCTCCCGGTTCGACTTTAGCTGTATTAATGACTGCACCTACGCCTGTTGTCACGCCGCAGCCGATGTAACAAACTTTATCAAAAGGTGCGTCCTCTCGGATTTTTGCCACGGCGATTTCCGGCAATACCGTATAGTTGGCAAAGGTGGATGTACCCATATAGTGATGAATCATTTGCCCATCGATGGAAAAGCGACTGGTGCCATCGGGCATCACACCGCGCCCTTGAGTAGCGCGAATTGCTTGACAGAGATTGGTTTTAAAGCTCAGACAATATTCGCATTGGCGGCATTCTGGGGTGTATAGAGGAATAACACGATCTCCAGGCTTGACGCTAGTGACGCCTTCCCCTACCTCTACAACGACGCCAGCGCCTTCATGTCCTAAAATTGCTGGAAATAAACCTTCAGGATCGGCACCAGAAAGGGTGTAGGCGTCGGTATGGCAAACCCCACTGGCTTTTATCTCTACCATGACTTCCCCAGCACGGGGTCCCTCAAGTTTAACTGTTTCAATAGTCAACGGCTTACCGGAACCGTGAGCTACTGCTGCTTTTACGAACAAGGTTAGCCCTCCTATTGTTTCCTTAAAGAAAGATGTATACATTTAGTAGACCAGATTGTAGGGGCGGGGTAACCCCCATTGGTGTCAACTTAAGCTGTAACCCTAAAAAATATAGGCGAGTCTCGTTACTAGGCTCTGCCTAGTAACGATGATCGGGAGGCTCTGCCTCCAGGTTAGGGGGGAGGGGCGGCCGGGAAACAATACCC